>JAFECS010000015.1:105637-152959 GCA_018241965.1 Pseudomonadota bacterium
TGGTATTGGGCGTGGCGAAAAAGTAAGTGCTAAACTAAGCAGTCTTAAAGACGAAGTGTTTGCGTGATAAAAAGTTCCAACCAAAGGCAACGCCCATAGCAAAAAGTTTGCTCAGCACCATGGGTAAAGCGAGGAGCTCAAAAGCAATAAACAGGCAGGTGTGGTGAATGCAAAGCCCCACACCGCTGACTAAATAAGTGAGTGCAAAACGCGCCTCTTGGGATCGCGCTTGTTGTTGCTTAAAAACAAAGTGATTACAAAGCAAGAAGTTAACTAAAGTAGCAACAACAAAGCTACCTGTGGCTAAGATAAGATAGTGTAAGGCAATGGTTTCTCTGAGGATGAGAAACAAAGAAATATCGACCAAAGCGGATATACCGCCAACGAGGATGTATTGGTAAAGCTTTGGATCGGTTAATAATTGAAAGATAAATTTTTTCATGGTGAAAATATAACATAGGAATTTGGCTTTAACCAATATGCAACCATCCATTTCCATTATTATTGCTGTTAAAAACGCTAAAGATTTATTAGCACAAACCTTAAACAGCATAAGCCTGCAAGAATATCATCCATTAGAAGTGATTGTGATAGACGGTGGCTCAACCGATGGCACCACAGCAGTTATGGCCGCTAACAAAGACATTATTTCTAAAAGCACGAGCGAGCCAGACAAAGGGATCTCGGATGCTTTTAATAAAGGGCTGATGCTTGCCACCGGAGACTATATTAACTTTCAAGGTGCAGGTGACACGCTTTATTCACCCACAGCACTTAAAGATTTATTTCAGAACATAGAAAAAGACGCTTTATTAGTCTGTGGGCAAGTCAGGCGTGTTCAAGAAGATGGCATAACGCCCATTTGGATTGCACCTAAAAAAGCAACCGTGTTTCATCCAAAATCATTGCTATTTAAAATGAGCCTGCCGCATCAAGGTTTATTTACCCATCGACAGTTTTTTGAAAAATACGGATTATTTGATGAAAAAGTCCGTTTTGCCATGGACTATGATCTCCTGTTAAGAGCCTTTCATACCTTTCCTAAAACCATCGTGAAAGAAGTGATGGTATCTAATTGGCGCGCAGGGGGAATAGGAAGTAATAGAATAAGCGAAATTTTCGATGAGTATCATCGATTAAAAGCGAAGTATCAGGTGGCTTCACCCCTTGTTTTAAAATTAATTGATATGTTTACACGCGCAAAGTATAAACTCAAAACGACGCTAAAGGTGGCCTACTAATGAATGCGATCTTACAGGTAAGCCGTTATATTTATCAGCATAATCCTTGGTATAGCGTTCCTTTTAAGTTTGTACAGGCGTTCGTTTATCAGCTGCGAAAAAGATTTGTACAGCACTTATCCACCAAAAAACTATTCAATGGTTATAAGAGTTATCTGTTTGCGCATAACCCCATCACATCTGCGCTAGTTTATACGGATATCCCCGATAAAACAGAAATTTATGCCTTAAGAAAATTTGCAGATAGCGAAACCATATTTTTGGATATTGGCGCCAATGTAGGGTTATATTGCTTATTTTTGGCTGATATTGTAAAAGACTTTTACGCTTTTGAGGCACACCCAGAAACGGCAAAATGTTGCAAAATGAATTTTGCATTAAATAATCTTAATGAAAATCGCCTGATTGAAATGGCGGTAAGCAATAACAATACCCCCATTTACTTTTCAAATAAAGATAAGGCAAGCCCCATTAACCATATTGTGAATAGCAAAGAGGATGCCATTACCGTGATGGCAACAACGCTTGATCAATTTGTACAATCTTGTGACTTTAACAAAGAGACAAAGTTTATTTTAAAAATTGATGTTGAAGGCCATGAGTATGAAGTTTTTGAAGGCGCCAAAGCTTTCTTACAACATCATGCTATCAAAGCGATTATCTTTGAAAGTTTCTCCGTTAAAAATAATGAGATTATTGCGCTGTTACAGGCTTTAGGGTTTAAAACACAGCCAATAGGCAGCAATAATATACTTGCCTTCAAGCAAGCTTAAGGATGCGTATGACCAAGGCATGGCTAAAGGAAAATAAACACTATCTCTTTTATGGCTTTATTGTGGTACTTACCTTAAGTCGTGTGCTGGGAAGTAGAATTCTTGCGTGCCTGCCTGATTTTGATTGCAATGCTTATATCCAAATGGCGAATACCATTACTTACGATAGTACTATTTTACCGCATCATGCGATGCGCCTATTACCCGCGTTGATGGCACATGGGTTAATGTTATTGGGGCTATCCACTGAACTTGCTTTTAGAATTTTATCCGATAGCACATATGTTCTGTTTGGCTGCTTAACCTTTTGGGTGTTGAAACAATTTAGAGTAAATAGCCTACTTGCATTAGCGACAACGCTGTTATGTTTAGCACCGCATCATGCTATGCGGATCCCCTTGCAAAATGTTTATCAGCTTTGCGATATGATGACTTATCCTATTTCCTTAATGCTGGTTTACTTTTCGCTTAAAGAAAAGGGTAAATGGGTTTTTGCTTTATCAATTGTTGCCTTGCTGACCAAACAAACGGTTTTTGGTTTGGGTGGGTTATCGCTCTTGTATTGTTTTTATAAAACTCGGCGAATTGAAAATCTCATCTATGCGGTCATATTAGGCTTATCCTACCTTGGGTTGTCACAGTATTATCATGCTTTTTCTATCGTTGGCCATCATTTGATACCCAATAGTGACTTTTTTACGTTATCGAATATAGGCTGGATAATACAAGATTCAAAAATTATTGAGTTATTTATTCCTATTATTCCCTTCATGATTATTTACTTTAAAGAAATTGCTCAATTTCTTGTTCGCTATTGGCATATTGCAGGATATATGGCGGTGGTGATGGGCCAACCCTTTATTGCTTATCATTTAACAGGCAATAACTTTGCCCGCCTTGCCTTACAAGGAGCGTGGATAGTTTATTTGATTATTGGTTTATCGTTAGGTGCAAGGTGGCAGCAAGATAAGAAATTCCAAGCGTTATTCTTAATTTATAGTTTAGCGGTTTTCTTTACCTGGAGTGTGCATTCGCGTTTAATTTATATGCTTTCATTTATTGCGCTTTGGTTAATATATTACAAAACGAGTTCGTCTAAAGCTTGTGCTTTAACGATTTTCTCTAAAAGTTCCCCTAACGCGTCATAGGGCATTTCCTGAACTTTTTCTTTAATTGTTAATGGTGCAGAGGGAAACTTGAGATCTAGCAACTTCAGTGATAATGAAAGACGCTCATTGTAAGTACCAGTTTGGATCCCTTGTTGTATGCCTTGTTGCATGCCTTGTTGCATGCCTTGTTGCATGCCTTGTTGCATGCCTTGTTGCATGCCTTGTTGCATACCTTGTTGGATCTTATCTTTTTCCCATTGATCGATTCTTTCGCTTAACATAAGACTTACCTCATTCAAATCGATAAATTCTTTTCTCGCAAATCGCTTTCGAGGTTTCCATACTCGGTTAATATACACAACAAAGGCTTTACGTAAGCTATTAAACTGATCGCCTTGTAGTTGCGCTATTAACTTGTCGATAATTAACTTTGTGTTTGATAAATTACAAACATTTTCTAGCTCTACAAATGAAGAAACTATATTATCTTCCTCAAAAGTATACTCTTCCAAATCAATTTGCCCAATATCCAGTACCGCATATTCGATATTGGGCTGATATTTTTTTAAACCTTCAGGAATTGCAAAGTTAAAACAATCTTTTAATTTCGTAGGTGCATCCCAAGTTTTTGAACCCGTATATAACACTAATGAAAAAACAGGGGGCAATTCATCAACGGTTTTAATGTGCTTTTGCCTTATTAAATCTTGATAAATAAGCCCTATATAGGTCAAGACTCGAACAGCCATAAATTTATCAATGGCGCTTTGGAATTCTAATAGGCAAATAATGTAAAGCGGCTTTCTTTTAAAGTCTATTTTCCAAATAATGTCACTTTCTCGTGTTCTTAAATCATCGGTAACATGTTTAACGCTTACTTTTTGTAAACTAGAAAAATCAAGTTGTTTAGTCCAAGCTTCAGGCACAAAACCTTTAATTAAAGATTCGATCATGACAGGATGCGAAAACAATAGTTTTAATGCATGATCATAACCATGAGTTGTTTTGCGCATTTACTAGACGTCCTGTCATCTTTGATATTGCAAGATCTCTCAAATAATAATCGTGCAGTAATCAAAAGGCAACAGAAAATTTACTTAAGCGTGAGTTTTCTTTGCCACAACAATATTATCTAAATACAGATCTGGATTGTTGGGGAACAATTTACCGAAACTAAGCCCCAGCAAAGTGATAGGCGACATGATAAAAAGACAAACCAATTGGTTCCAGTAACCATTTTTGGTAAACAATTTTTTATAAAGGTAAGCGTTAATCAGTTGGAATATCAGTGCCAGGTTAGCCACCGATTTTTTAAAAGCAATAATTTCAAACCCATGTTCTTTTAATAACGCATTTAGCGCAAACGAAGAATATCTGGCAAAGTCATAGGGCTGTTCATGCTCATCCCACACAAAAGGGACGCTGAGCATCAGTATGCCATTGTCTTTTAACACTCGATGTATTTCACTCAGGAATGCTTGCGGATGAAAAATATGTTCAAACACTTGATGAGAAACTACGCTGTCCATAGAAGCATTGTCAAAGGGCAGTATTTTACCATCGTAAAAAAAGTCGGCTTTTTTAAAAGCGCGATTCTCTTTAGTATCAAGTTCAAGGCCAATATATTCTGACGAGGCGCATAAGCTTTGATAGGGTTTTTGGCCACAACCAATGTCTAAAGTTTTACCTTGTATATAACTGCCCAACAGTTGAACTGCATGATATAAGCCGCTTCTTGCAATAAAATAAGGGTTTACAAATATCCCTAATAGGGAAGGCTTAAATTGTTGCTTTAATAGAAGCTTCACGGCCTTGGATTTTAGTTGAGAAATCACGATTTACTGTATCCTGATTGATTTTCTACAAACAGAGATTCTTTTTCACGATGATCCAAAATTTCTTTTAAATCATGCGCCATGATAGTTGCCCAAAGTTGATGGCCTTTCTCGGACAGATGAATATCATCATGAAAGTATTGAGGGATCTCATCTGCGGGGATCTCTTTGATCCTATCTTTAATATAGATAACATTTAAGCCATATTTTGCTAAAGTATTTTTAATAATTTCATCTTGCGCGCTTTTGCCCAAGAGCTCTTGTTGGCTTGGGGTAATATAAATAATATGATCGCGCTGATTTTCTTTTAAATAGCTATCTAATTCTTTCAGGTGGCGTACCGCAATGTCTACAATCAGTTCTTTTTCCTGTGGGCTTGCTATATTAATGTTAAAGATAGCGCCTTTTTTAAGTTGCAACTCATAGACAAAGTATTGAAACAACTCTTCTAACGCGCAGCTGGGCTTTCTGGTCCAAAAGGGTTGCCCACCAATACGGTTTAAACCGCGATAAAAATCGCCTTCGGGAAAAACACTCACATACACTTGGGCGGGTAAAAACTGCATTTCTTTAATCAACGCATGTACATTGATAACGCCCCAGCCATTTACGCCTGCATTGCCGGTCATGAATTTAGGATAATGTGTGCCCACTAAATGTGAAAACAGTTGCTGATTGGTAATGTAGCTACCGCCATAGGTGACTGAATCGCCTAAAAATAATATTTTGTGCGAAAAATCATGAATATCCCAATCTTTATCTGCTCTTAAACCCAAATTATTTATACTGATAGTATGATTGGCTTGTCTTGCAACAGTTTGCGAAGCAATAGGGCGGTAACCATAAATCGGGTTGGCTTCGTAAAGCACGACATTGCCTAAGCCAAAAACTTTATTGGCTAAGAGGTTAAAGAGGTAAATGCCACTAAGCAAAAGCAAAGTGGCAAAACTTATTAAAGTTAGCTTGGGAAAACGTTCAAACAGTGACTTTTTCATATAACCTTAAAACAAAGTATATATAAACGGTGCCACGGCTGAGCCTTGGGTGAAGACAATTAAAGCACCCAGTAACACTAAAACCCCAATAACTGGTGCTAACCAGAATTTTTTTCGGGTTTTCATAAATTGCCAGAGATCAACTATTACATCTATCATTAGAATGGTTTCTCCATATGAGAAGGCGGTTGTTGTGTTGATTTCTTACGATAAGAATCAACATTATTAAGATATCCTCTGTCCATGGGATCTTTGCCAAAAAGACGCATAAAGAGGCCCATGGGGGTAATTAAAACATAAAAAATAACCCCTAAAATAATCCGGGTATTGATCCAGCCAAGGTAATGACCTAATTTCATCCATGGTTTGTAGATAAAGTTTAAGTATTGAGGCTTAAAAAGCGTAGGCACTAAAAGGATGCTAGCAGTTACATAGGGCCACAAAGGCAGAGGATGGTCTTTTAAAAATGGAAAAAGTAATCCAAAAATGGCCACTAAGCCAATAATTAAAACTATACCAAATTTTTTTAACTGAGTGTTATCTATAATTTCTTGCATAGCTTACCTCAATCTAATGCAAATTCTTCACGCCAGTTGGATTTTTCTTTCCAAGCTGGCTGATCTTGTTTTTTGAGCAATATATTTTCAACCACTAAACAATCCATTTCTGTGCGCATAAAACAACGATAAGAATCTTCAACGGTGCAAACAATAGGTTCACCACGCACGTTAAATGAAGTGTTAATGAGCACGGGGCAGCCGGTTAAAGCTTCAAAAGCGTCTAACAGTTGATAAAAACGTGGATTCGTTTCTTTATGCACGGTTTGTAGGCGGGCAGAATAATCCACATGGGTTATCGCAGGAATGGTTGAGCGGGCAACATTGAGTTTTTCAATCCCAAAAAGCGCTTCTTCTTTTGCCGACATTGGCAATTTATGCTTATCGGCAATGGGTGCCACCATCAGCATATAAGGGCTTATTCCTTCAAAATCAAACCATTCGCTAACTTTATCTGCTTTAACCACTGGTGCAAAAGGCCTAAAAGATTCGCGATATTTAATTTTAAGATTCATGACCGATTGCATTTTAGGGCTGCGTGGGTCGCCTATGATAGAACGTCCGCCCAAAGCACGTGGGCCAAATTCCATGCGACCTTGATGCCAGCCAATCACATGTTCATTGGCCAAGAGTGTCGCTACTTCTTTCATCAAGGATGAATCATCCAGTTCAACGTACTTGGCATGAATGCTGTCAAGGTATTGCTTTATTTCAAGACTTGTTTGCCTGGGCCCCAAATAACTTCCGCGCATGTCATCAAAAGGCTGTACTTGGCGCTTGTTTCCATAATATTCATACCAGCCACTTAAGGCTGCACCTAACGCGCCACCAGCATCGCCGGCTGCTGGTTGAACAAAAATATCTTTAAATATTTTGTTTTTGTGAAGCTTACCATTGGCCACACAATTAAGTGCCACACCACCAGCTAAGCAGAGATTATCAACTTGTAATTCGTTTTTAGCTGTTGTGGCTAATTTAATCACAATATCTTCGGTAATTACTTGAATGGAGCTTGCCAAATCCATTTCTTTTTGGGTGATGGGCGATTCTGGTTTTCTGGGAGGGCCACCAAAAAGTTCATGAAAACGTTTGGTGGTCATCGTTAGGCCCGTGGGGTAATTAAAATAATCTAAGTTTAAACGAAAAGTCCCGTCATGTTTTAAATCTAATAAATGATCATAAATTAAATCGACATATTTAGGCACGCCATATGGGGCAAGCCCCATTAATTTATATTCTCCAGAATTAACTTTAAAGCCGGTATAATAAGTAAAGGCAGAATATAAAAGTCCAAGCGAATGCGGGAAATCTAATTCCCATTGGGCTGTTAGTGTGTTGTTATTGCCAAGCCAAACTGAACTTGTTGCCCATTCACCTACGCCATCTAGGCACATCACTGCCGCCCTTTCAAAAGGGCTTGGGAAAAAAGCGGATGCTGCATGAGCTTGGTGATGTTCGGTAAATAAAATGCGGGGTAGTTGAGTTGGTTTTAAACCACTCATTTTGGTAAAGGACTTTTTTAGTAGATCTTTTAAAAAGAATTTTTCTTTTATCCACACCGGCATGGCTTGCAGGAAGGAGACAAAACCCTTTGGCGCAAAAGCTAGGTAGGTTTCTAAAAGACGTTCAAATTTAACAAAGGGTTTATCGTAAAATACGATGGCATCAAGGGCTTTTAAAGAGATCCCAGCTTCTCGCAAACAATAACGAATAGCGTGTTCAGGGAACCGAGGATCATGCTTTTTTCTGGTAAAACGCTCTTCTTGAGCAGCAGCTATAATTTTTCCGTCTATAACAATTGCCGCCGCACTATCGTGATAAAAGGCAGAGATGCCCAAAATTGCCCTATTCAAAGAAAATCCCCTAACATCCTATTATATTTTGAGGTGGAAGTTTATCTAAATTACCCCCCCCATGCTAGAGCGACCCAAGTGTTTGCGAGAAGAGGGCTCTTGCGGCACAATACCTTCAATTTGGGAACCAGAGACCGATGACAAGGCCCTATGAATAAGTTTGAAAGTATACTTAAATGTCCAATTACGCAATCAGGGCTCAGCTTGTTAACCCAAGAAGAAGTCAATGACTTAAATCAAAAGATCCAACAGGGCCAATTAAGAACACGCGATCATAATCTTTACAAAAACACCTTGAAGGCTTGTTTAAAAGCAAACGGCCATGAACTTTATTATCCCATTATCGATGATATTTATTATTTATTAGCCGACTGCGCGCTGGGTGCTGATGACATAACTTGGCCAGCGTCAGTGGACATGAAGTTTAATGTCAAAAAGTTTTATGATGAATTTGGTTGGCAAGCACAAAATGGTGTGTATCAAGATGCCAAAGATTCAGAAGATTTAAGAGAAGTTTCTAAAGAATATATTGAACGCTGTCATCAGCGCTTAAATCAGTTTTTACCTGCCAGAGGCACTTATTTGTTAGATGTGGCTTCAGGGCCAGTGCAATATGAAGCCTATTTAAGCTATTCACGACATTTTGATTATCGCCTATGCGCGGATATTTCAATTTTAGCATTACAAGAAGCAAAGAAAAAATTAGGTGCCAAAGGCATTTATGTGCTTTGCGATGTAACCAATTTACCATTCAAAACCGATACTATTGATGCTGGGGTGTCGTTGCACACACTCTATCATGTGCCTGCCAATGAACAAGCAAAAGCTTTTGAGGAAATTAATCGTGTGATTAAACCAGGTGGCAGTTCCATTATTGTTTATAGCTGGGGTTCCAAGTCTTTACTCATGAACTTGTTGATGTTCCCACAAAAAGCATTTTCACTTCTAAAAAGAAAGCTCCGTGTAACAGCATCGCAGGGGCATACGCTTTATTTTCATGCGCATAGTTATCAATGGTTTTGTCAAGAAATACAAAATAAATTTAATACTAAATTGTATTCCTGGCGTAGCGTTAATGTGCCTTTTTTAAAATGGTTTATACATCCCTCTTTAGGGGGGCGCTTTATTTTAAAGAGTCTTTATTGGTTAGAAGAAAAAGCGCCAAACCTCATGGGTAGAATTGGTGCTTATCCTTTGTTTGTTAGCAAAAAATAAAGAACGATGAAACCACAGTACGATATGCTCTTTATTACGCATTTGCCTGCTTTTTATAAAGTAAATCTTTATAACAAGATAGCAAAGCACAAGCGCGTTTTTGTTATTTTTATCAGCGATGCTTCAAGCATTCGTACAGCAGATTTTACCCAGGCAGATAAACATTTTGATTACTGTATTTTAAATGATCTTCCTTTTGAAAAACGTATTATTTTAAAAAGCCTGTGGTTGCTTTTCAAAAAAATGCGTAAAATTTCATTTAAAAAATTAATCGTCGGTGGGTGGGAGCTGCCAGAGTTTTGGTTGGCGGTTTTTTATTCACAAGCGTTTAAAAATCAGCTGGCGTTGGAATCATCAATTTTTGAGAGTGCTACTCAAGGGATAAGGTATTGGATTAAAAAACTATTTTTATCCAGAATTGACTTGGTATACCCTTCAGGAGAACCTCATCAAACATTATTAACCACTTTAGGTTATCAAGGGAAAACAAGGCTTACTAAAGGTGTCGGTCTTTTTAATTACTATGGCAAAAGTGCTACAAAGAGATCCTTTAGCGGTAAATTTTTATTTGTGGGGCGCCTGGCGCCAGAAAAAAACATTGCAATATTAATTCAAGCCTTTGCAAAATTTCCGCACTTTCATTTAACGTTAGTTGGCCAAGGGCCCCTTGAGCAATCTTTAAAAACCTCCTTGTTACCTAATATAACCATGCTTGGCCATGTTGCTAATGATGCTTTGGCACAAGTTTACGCACAACATGATGTGCTGGTGTTACCCTCGTTGCGAGAACCTTGGGGGTTAGTGGTTGAAGAAGCGTTGTTTTATGGCTTGCCTGTTATTGTGTCAGACAAAGTTGGCTGTGCTAAAGATTTAGTCATACAACCCCAAGTGGGGACTTGCTTTGAAGCAACAAATTTGCAATCCCTGATTAACTGCATTGAATGGATAAGCCAACATTACGATAATTGTATTAAGCATATTGATCATATTGATTTTGCCCAAAAAGATAACTTGCAAGTAATGCAGTATATCGAGGCACTCTCATGAAAGTATTGGTGGTGCATAATGCTTATCAATCCCATTTTATTGGTGGGGAAGATCTGGTTGTACAAAGAGAAGTTAAAGCACTTAAACAAGTGCTCGGGCATGAGAATGTTTTTGAATATTTTGTGAGTAACGATGATATCCAGATGATTGATTTGGCCACAAAGCTATGGGGCAATCAAATTCATTTTAAACATATTGCCAACATGGTAAAAAAACATGCCATTGATATTGTGCATGTGCATAATTTTTTTCCGCTATTAACGCCCAGTGTGTTTAGTGGCGCAAAATTTGCTGGTGCCAAAGTGGTGCACACCTTGCACAATTTTAGATGGTGGTGCACTTCAGGCATTTTATATCGTGATAATCAAACCTGCGAGCAGTGTGTTGAAAAAGCAATTGCCTGGCCGGGGATAATACACAAATGTTATCGAAACTCTTATTTGCAAAGCATAGCGGCAACCCTTGCTTTTGGTTGGTATCGTTTAAAAGAATATGCTAAACATATTGACGCCTATTTTGTGCTTAGTGAGTTTCAAGCACAAAAACTGAAACCTGTGCTGAATGCAAAAATGTTACTCAAACCAAATGGCATAGAAGCGCCAGTAAAATTAAACACTACACCCAAAAAAGGGTATTTATTTGTAGGGCGTTTAGAGTCAGCAAAAGGCATTGAGTTATTATTAGAAACCTTTGCCAAGCTGCCCAAACAATTTTGCTTGAGCATAATTGGTACTGGTGAAAATGAACAAGCATTACGACAAACCTATGCAAGTGAGAACATTGTCTTTTTAGGCCAACTACCCCATGAACAGGTTTTAGAGAACATGGCCAAGAGTAAATATTTTATTCATAGTTCATTAACCTATGAAACTTTTGGACTTACCTTGGTGGAAGCCTTAAGTGTGGGCACCCCCGTTATTGCCCTTAATAGAGGCCCGCGTGCAGAATTTATTCAATCAGGCGTAAATGGGTTCTTGTGTCTTAGCGATGAAATAGAGCAAACTATTTTAAAAGCTGAAGCATTTGCAGATTATGATGCTTTAAGCAAACAAGCATTTGAGAGTGCAAAACCATTTTATATGAACAATATTATACAAAAACAAATCAGCTATTATGAGGCACTTCTAAGTGAGGCCAAATCATGAGCCAGCTTAGGATCTCACTTATTACTGTGAGCTTTAATAGTGCCAAAACGATAGCGCAAACCATTGAGTCCGTGCTTGCCCAAGATTACCCAAATATTGAATATATTATTATCGATGGTGCCTCAACAGACGGTACGCAAGACATAGTGAAACAATATGCGCACAATATCACTATTTTTAAATCAGAGCCTGACAAGGGCATTTACGATGCCATGAATAAAGGTATTCAATTAGCCACAGGTGATCTGATAGGGATGCTCAATGCCGATGATGTGTATGCTAATGAAAAGGTTATTAGCTTAGTTGCAAAATGTTTTGAAAATAATGCAGTCGATGCCTGTTATGGAGATTTGATTTATTTTCAGGACAAAGAGCCCAATAAAGTATTACGCTATTGGAAATCTTCTGATTTTAAGCGAGGGCTATTTTCTAAAGGTTGGTGCCCACCACATCCTACTTTTTTTGTTAGACGAAAAATTTATTTACAATATGGCTTGTTTAACACCGATTACCCCATGGGTAATGATGTTGAGTTAATGATGCGTTTTTTAGAAAAAGAACGCATTCAAAGTCGCTATATCCCTACGGTATTAGTCAAAATGCGAGCAGGG
This sequence comes from Pseudomonadota bacterium, assembly GCA_018241965.1. GTDB lineage: Bacteria > Pseudomonadota > Gammaproteobacteria > Berkiellales > Berkiellaceae > Berkiella. The sequence goes on from JAFECS010000015.1 coordinate 118,019, forward strand.
GGTGTATCTAATAAAAGCATGAGGAATATCTTTATTCAAAACAAAAGCATATTACAAGCAGCGCGCGCTTTAAATGTGCCGTTTTCTTTATTCCAATTTATTGTAGGCAAGGTCTTTAGCCGATGTTGGCAGTTTATACAAAAACCGCATGTTGGGGAAAACTATGTCAAGTGAGCCTCTAAACATTTTAGTAACGGGTGCAACAGGTTTTGTTGGCGTGCATTTGTGTCAACAATTGTTATCTTCAGGATATAAGGTTACGGCTGTTGGCAGAAAAAAATCATTTATGCTTAGCCATGAAAGGCTACACTATTTTAGCGTGAATAGCATTGATGGTAACACAGATTGGCATGACATTCTGAAAGGCGTGGACGTGGTGGTTCATCTGGCAGCAAGAGTTCACCAGATGAAAGACAAGGGTTTATCCTTATTGGCACAATATCAAGAAGTGAATGTGAAGGGCACACAACAACTTGCTAAGGCGGCTATAAAAGAACAAGTTAAGCGTTTTATATATTTAAGCACTATTAAAGTCATCGGTGAAAAAACCATTGAAATGCCGTTGCGCGCCGAAGATCAGCCAAGGCCATCAGATGCTTATAGCTTGTCAAAACTGCAAGGAGAGCAAATTCTGCAAGAAGAAGCCAGAAGAAGCGGTATGGAATGGGTAATAATTCGCCCACCCTTGGTGTATGGCCCAGGGGTTAAAGGCAATTTTAATCGTTTATTACAATTAGCCAAAACAATGTTGCCTTTGCCATTGGGTGCCCTTAATAACCGTCGTAGTTTAGTGAGTGTTTACAATCTGTGTAGCTTTATTGAATGTGCTATCACGCACCCTAATGCTCATCGGGAAGTATTCTTAGTTTCTGACAATCAAGATCTGTCTACATCACAGTTAGTACGCCTCTTAAGAAAAAATTTGGGTAAAAGAAGCGTGCTTTTACCTATACCGAGTTTCATTTTAAAAGCAGTTGCCTTTGTTTTCGGTAAAAGAAAAGAAGTAGGTCGCATGGTAGACTCATTGCAAGTAAACATAGAAAAATCAATGCGTTTACTAAGTTGGCGCCCACCGTTGACTGTGGAAGCTTCTATTCATGCCTTACTTAGTCAAAAAACACCAAAAGCACATAGCAAAGCTTAGTCTGTTATTGCTTTCAACATTTCCCTATAATGGCGTGTTCACCATTATGTTTGGCATCGTGGAATAGTTTCTTGACTTATATAATTGACTTACAACGGCTTTGGGAAGGCAATGAAGAGGGTACGGCTTCTAGTGCTTTTGCTCGTGCGCAAAATGGGGCACACCAAAATGTTGTCTCTGTGATTGTGGTTGCTGAGCCAAATGAAGCGATGGTCATGCAAACATTGTCCTCTGTTTTAGCTCAAAAATTTGTTCGAGAAGTGATTATTGTCAATTGCGAAGCTTTGCCATCACTAGAAAAAGCATTAACTAAATTTACCCATCGTCATCCCACATGTTATCTCGTTAAAGGGCACAAACGCGCTGGTTTAGCAGCTGCCTATAATTTGGGGGCACAACATGCCAGTGGGCAATTTTTGTTATTTATTAAAGGGAATTGCCTATTAGCTAAAAATGCAGTTGCCAGTTTATTATCGACGGGGATCCCAAAACCAGCTCCCTGGGTAATTGGTGCGGCGGAAAAAAAGAAGCGAATAAACTTCAAGCCTTTGGCGCATTTAAATTTATTTTCCAACGCTTTTGAAACGCAAACATTGCCTGAAGTATCTTTACCTGGTGGTGGGTTTCATGCGGCACAAATAGCGCCTGATTGTTTGTTTATGTCTACCCAAACCTTTTTGGAGTTAAAAGGGTTGGATAAAAAATGCTTTCATAGCACTTTTCACATGGATTTATGTTTGCGTGTGCACTTTGCTGGGGGTGGTGTGTATCGTGCGCGAGATTTTGATGTGGTTGCTTGCACGGGAGCTGGGCACTCCTTGCGTGAAAGTATCAGAAGTGAATGGCAGGCATTTTGTGGGCGTTATCACTTTTATCAAAAATATGTTAGTTCGCGAAAAAATAAAATCATTGTTCTTATTGGTTACACTGCATTATTGGTAGGATTTCTTGGCAGGATGTGTATGCGGTTGCTAAGTAATTTTAACAACAAAAACAAAGTTGGCTAACTTTTATTTTCGCCTGGCATCACAATTCTTTTCCTGATAACATCCCCGTGCCCTTGAGCCGCTGATGCGCTAAGGCATATAATGGTGGTCTTGTCGGTCCCCTCGCAATGATACATTATGAACCCCGCCAGGCCCGGAAGGGAGCAACGGTAATAGTGGACTCATGTGCCGGGGTGTGGCTGGCAAGGCTGCCACCAATCCTAATTGGAAAAACACAAGTGACCAATTATCAAGTTTTAGCACGCAAATGGCGGCCCAAAACTTTCGCCAGCCTAAAGGGTCAAGAGCATGTTACACGCGCACTTATCAATGCGATAACCCGCGGGGAATGTCATCATGCTTATCTTTTTACCGGCACACGTGGTGTGGGCAAAACCAGTTTAGCCAGAATTTTAGCCAAGTGTTTTAACTGTGAACAAGGCCTAAGTGCTACGCCTTGCGGTGAGTGCAATGCCTGCGTGAGTATTGACGAAGGTCGTTTTGTCGATTTAATCGAAGTTGATGCCGCCTCACGTACCCGTGTCGAAGACACGCGCGAATTATTAGAAAATGTACAATACGCCCCGACGGTGGGTCGTTATAAAATCTACCTTATCGATGAAGTGCACATGCTATCAACGCATAGCTTTAACGCACTTTTAAAAACACTCGAAGAGCCTCCGCCTCACGTTAAATTTATTTTAGCCACTACCGATCCGGAGCGCATTCCAGTAACGGTGTTGTCGCGTTGTTTACGTTTTGTACTCAAAGCGTTAAGCGAGGGGGAAATTGCAGCGCAATTGGCACAAATCCTCAATGCGCAAGACTTCCCTTATGAAGAGCGTGCGCTTTTGGCTCTTGCTAAAGCCGCCACTGGCAGCATGCGCGATGCGTTAAGTTTGCTTGAGCAAGCCATTGCCTTTGGAAATGGTGCTTTAAAAGCTGATGCGGTAGAAGAAATGTTAGGAATTGGCTATGAGCGTTATTTACCCACACTATTGACCGCCATAGAAGAAAGTAATGTGCAACGTGCTTTGGAGATAGTGCAAGAAATGGCGCTAATAGGGGCCGATTATGCACAAAGTTTAGCTGCGCTTTTACAAATATTGCATGGGCTTGCTATAGCACAAGCCTTAAAGAGCGATACGATTGCGCAATTTGCCAATTTAACGCAAGAACTACTTACCTTTAAAGATAAATTTAGCCAAGAAACAGTGCAGCTACTTTATCAAATAGGTTTAATGGGGCAAAAAGATCTTCCCTTTGCGCCAAATGCGCGCGTAGGTTTTGAGATGATCTTGCTGCGCATGATGGTGTTTTTACCTAAAGAGAAAACGCAAATAACAAGGCAGCCTGAGGCGCAAATAAAGACGCAAATAACGCCACAAGCTTTGCCGCAAGTTGAGCCACCAAAGCCGCAAGTTGAGCCACCAAAACTGCAAGCTGAGCCGCAAATAAAAAGTGCGGTGACTGTTTTACCAGAGGCGCCGTTAACGCTGAACTGGATAGAGCTTATCCCCAAACTGGGGCTGAGCGGCTTAACCTTAATGTTGGTTAAAAACTGCATTGTTACTAAGTGGGAGGCCGATACCTTAGTGTTAACCTTGGATGTTGTTCAAAAAACTTGTTTAAATGCGCAACGTCAAACGCAAATTCAAGAAGCACTCACCCATTATTTTTCTAAACCTATTAAATTAAGCATTCTGATTGGTGAAGTGGGGGTCGATTCTCCGGTTAAAGTAGAGCAAGCGAATGCGCAATTAAAAGTGCAAGAAGCCAATAGTTCGATTATGCAAGATAAAGTCGTACAAAATATTCTTTCAACATTTGATGCAACGGTTGAAAAAATTACCGTTAAAGAGTAATCACAAGAGGTTTATGTGGATAGTAAAGATATACAATCAATGATGGCAAACTTAATGCAAAATGCGCAAAAGCTACAAGAAAATATGCGTAATGCCTATCAAGAAGTGGCTGATAATAGTACTGCAATTGTTCAAGGAAAAGCAGGTGGCGATCTGGTGGTGGCGCATGTTAACTTAAAAATGCAAGTTACCAAAATCGATATGCAACCGGCTTTATTTGAAGAAAAACCGGAAGTGATAGCTGAATTAGTTGCTGGCGCAGTAAATCAGGGATTAGCCCAAGCACAAGCGGCCATGAAACAAGAAATGATGCAAAAAGCCAAGAATTTAGGATTACCTGCTGAACTTTTAGCCCAAATGCGAGGATAAAGGATTGTCTTTTAGTCCACTGCTAAAACAATTGATCGAAGCTTTTCGAGTGTTGCCAGGTGTTGGCCCCAAAAGCGCTCAGCGGATGGCCTTCTATTTGCTAGAGCGAGACAGAGAAGGCGGTCAACGCTTAGCGCATCTTTTAACGCAAGCTATTAAACAAGTAGGACAATGTGAACATTGTCGTATTTTGTGTGAAAAACCGGTTTGCGCTATCTGCGACAACAAAAATCGCGATCGTAGTTTATTGTGTGTGGTCCAGGGTCCTGCCCATGTGGCTGCTATTGAACAAACAGGCGGTTATCCTGGTTTATATTTTGTGCTTCAAGGTCATTTATCCCCTATCGATGGGCGCGGCCCCAAAGAAATTGGTATAGATGCATTTGTGCGAAGAATTAGTACTAATACTGTTAAAGAAGTGGTGTTGGCAACGAATTCTACCGTAGAAGGTGAAGCAACCGCTTATTATATAGCCGATTTAGTGAAATCCCACAATATCAAAGTCACGCGCATTGCCCACGGCGTGCCCATGGGCGGAGAGTTGGAATATATTGATGGGGGCACTTTAGCCAAAGCATTATTAGATAGAACCTTAGTATAATTTTTCGAGGAAAGTATGAGTACCGTTGCTGCAAAAGAAACCCGTGGCTTTCAAACAGAAGTAAAGCAATTATTGCATTTGATGATCCATGCCTTATACAGCAATAAAGAAATATTCTTAAGAGAGCTTATTTCTAATGCATCCGATGCGGCGGATAAACTTCGTTTTGAAGCCATTTCAAATCCCTCTATGTATGAAGGGGATTCTGAGCTTGCTATTCATATCACTTATGACAAAGACGCCAAAACCATCACCATTTCAGATAATGGGATTGGGATGTCTCGTGAAGAAGCCATTAATAATTTAGGCACCATTGCAAAATCTGGTACCCAGGAATTTTTAAAATCTCTCACTGGCGATCAAGTTAAGGATCGCCATTTAATTGGACAGTTTGGCGTCGGTTTTTATTCTAGTTTTATTGTGGCAGATAAAGTTACTGTGAAAACCCGTCGTGCCGGGTTAAAAGCTGATGAGGGCGTTTGCTGGGAATCGACCGGAGAAGGTGATTACACGGTTGAAACTATAGAAAAAGCAAAACACGGTACGGATATTATTTTACATTTAAAAGAAACCGAAGAAGATTTCTTAAATGGGTTGCGTCTACGTCATATTGTGACGAAATATTCTGATCATATTAATTTGCCTGTTTACATGAAAAAGGAAGACTACAGCGCGCTATTAAAAGGCGAAGAAGAAAAACCAGAAGATAAAGATCAAAAAGATGAAATTGTGAATCGCGCCAGTGCGCTGTGGGTGGTGCCTAAAAGCGAAATCGAAGATGAAGCTTATTGTGAATTTTATAAGCATGTTGCGCATGACTTTGAAGATCCACTTGTTTGGGCACACAATAAGGTGGAAGGAAAGCTAGAATACATTACCCTGTTATATATTCCTGCACGTGCGCCGTTTGATTTATGGCAAGCCAATAAGCCTCGTGGGCTTAAGCTTTATGTTAAACGCGTCTTTATTATGGATAACGCCGAGCAATTCTTACCCAACTATTTGCGTTTTGTTAGAGGCATTATCGACAGCAATGATTTACCACTCAATATTTCTCGTGAAATCCTGCAAAGCAATAGAACCGTAGATTCTATTCGTACCTTTATTGTAAAACGTGTGCTGACAATGCTTTCAGATTTATCCAAAGAAAATAGTGATAAATATATACAATTTTGGCATGAGTTTGGTTTGGTGTTAAAGGAAGGCCCTGCTGAAGATTTTGCCAATAAAGAAGCCATTGCTAAGTTGCTACGTTTTTCAACCACGCACATGAACAATGAAAAGCAAGATGTTTCTTTAGATGATTACATTTCCCGCATGAAAGAAGGGCAAGATAAAATTTATTATATTGCTGCAGAAACCTTTAATGCAGCCAAACACAGCCCGCATTTAGAAATTTTCAACGCCAAAGGCATTGAAGTCATTTTAATGTATGACAGAATCGATGAATGGCTGATGTCGCATTTAAATGAATATGAAAAGAAAAAGTTTCAGTCAGTGGCTATTGGGTCTATAGAAGAGCTTGATTTTGCTAAAGACAAAGAAGAAAAATCAGAAGATAAAAAAACTTTAGAACAAGAAAAGGACGATTTTAAAGACACACTTGCCAAAGTGAAAGACACCTTAAAAGACAAAATCCAAGATGTGCGCTTAACAGCACGTTTAACCTCTTCACCCTCTTGTGTGGTGGCAGAAGAAGGACAAATGACGCAGCAAATGCAACGCCTCATGCGATCAGCAGGGCAAACGATTAATACCAAACCCATTTTGGAATTAAATCCGCACCATTTATTGGTTATGCGCTTAAAAACAGAAACGGATCAAAAAAGTTTTGAGGATTTAAGCAATATCTTGTTTGACCAAGCCATTTTGGCCGAAGGGGGGCAGTTGGATGATCCAGCAACCTTTGTTCGAAAATTTAACGAGCTTCTTGTGCATGTGGCCAGCAAAGGTAATGGTCGTGGGTAAAATCAAGGGAAGCACTGCTTCCCTTTTTATTGCCTTCATGTTAATAAGCCAGCAAGTTTGTTCAGAAAATAGCGCCATTGCCCGCTTTAATAATATTGACTCTATTAAAAATGGCATTCAAACACAGCAGTATAGTTGTGAGCAATTGATTGGGGAATACATCAATAGAATCCTTCAAGAAGATATGCGTTTTGATGAAAAACATTTGCCACTTAACACCATTGTTTATATTAATCCATTTGCACTGGCGCAGGCTAAAGCATTAGATGCAGAATTTGCAGTAAATAAAAAAGTCACTAAAGCCCTCCATTGCGTCCCTGTGCTGCTCAAAGATAACATTCATACTATCGATATGCCCACGCAAGTGGGCTCTTATGCCATGCAAATGTCATGGCCACCCTTTGATGCCACTATCGTTAAAAAGTTACGTGAACAAGGGGCCATTATGTTGGCCAAAACAGCAATGGCAGAATTTGCGATGCCACCAGCTGATACCAATTCTTTGGTAGGAATAACAGGCAATGCTTATGATCCAAATTTAACCCCAGGTGGTTCCAGTGGTGGAGCAGCAAGTGGTGTTGCTTATGGCTTTGGGGTTATTGGAATTGGTTCTGATAATTCTGGTTCTATCAGAGGGCCGGCAGGCTTAAATGGCCTATTAGGGTTAAGACCAAGCTATGGTTTAGTGAGCGTGGAAGGCACTTTTCCTTTAGGAGAGTTAAATGGTGTCTTTGGACCCATCGTTTATGACTTTGCTGATTTAGTGAAAGTGCTAGAGGTGATTACTGGTGAGGATAAACAAGATTTTAGAACCAAAGATATTAAATCTTTTGACACCGCTTTAGAAGATTTACTCAAAGTAGCACTTAAAGATAAGCGTATTGGTATCATTACTAAAACAGACAAAACCATTGATTATCTGCATGATGAACAAGCTAAAAAGATAGTTGAAGAAATTTTCACAAGATTAAAATCGCTAGGCATACAGATTGTGCCTGATATTTCTTTAGAGAAATTTAATACCGATAATTCTGATCTTTTGGTGGGAGGCTCAGCATATATTAATCAATATTTGTTAAAAGGTTATTCTCCACGAATGAATATAGCCGATTTTTGTGCAAGCACTCGCACTGATAGATTGGGCAAACCAGCTGAATGTAAAAAGTGGATAAAAAGCGATCCTGGTATAAACTCTGCGCTTTATCACTCTAAACGTAAAATGTTTAAAGATAATCTGGCCATCATCAACCACATTATGGATAAACATCAATTAGATGCGCTTTTGTATCTGGTACAAAAGCCCTATTACCCTGAAGGCATCTTTAGCAAAGAGCATTTTACCTATATTGCTTCTAATGCCGGATTGCCAGCCATTGTAATCAGAGGGCCCATGACAGAGCATGATTTACCAAGGCCAACATTTTTACAATTGATTGGCCGTAAATTTGATGAGAAAACCTTACTTGCCATCATTGGGCAATATGAAGCGCATTGGCAACCAGAGAGACCGGGCAAAATTCAAAGTACAGGTGGCATGGCTTTTAAAGATATTGCCGCTTTTAATAGTTACAAACAACAGCTTGCTCCAGCTTTATATCAATATATGAAAGAAGAAAAAATAAATACCGACAATTTAACGAGAGAAAAGTGGCAAGCTTTTTTGTTAAAAAAAATTGATAAGTGAATGTTGCAAGAACATGTCCTTATGTTCTTTGATTTAATTAAGATAATTATTGTTGGACTCTCAAGGGTGACTTAGGGCTGGTGCCAAGCTCTATTTTTACCTCATTTTCCTCTGAAGAAGAACTTCTGAGGATGCGCGCTTGGCTCGATTTAAGATCTAAGTGATGCACTAATGCAGGGGTAGTTTTAAGTAGAAGGTTTTTTTCATTGAATGAACGAACGAATTCTTTTGCAATATCGCGCGAATAAACTCTTTTGCTAAGCTCAGATTTTACATTTTCATCTAGTGCTAATAAAGTAGAAAATTGTGTCAACACTTCATTTTGATTTGCAGCATCCGCTTTACAAAGACCAATTCTGGGATCTTCTGCTAACAAGGATAAACTACCTTCTGTGGTGCTATAAGCCACAATTTCAGCATTGGGACATGTACTTAAAGCAAAACTAAAAATATCTGTTACGGCGACAGGTTGTGAGGGAAACCCATAATTTGATTCGATAATAAAACCAGCAACAGAGCGATAATCAAAATCGTACCCAAGCGTTTCACGTACTCTTTCGAGTTGACGATCTGTATGCGCTTGCATTGAGGTAACGTGGGCCGATTTTTCTGGTAAAGGTATTGAAATAACGCGCATTTTATCTGCATCTTGACCAATATTTTTAAATTCACGTTCAAATAATTTAGGCAATAATCGCGCATTAATCGGATTATGTAGCATAAGTATGAATGTTTTCACGGCAGACTCCTATAGTAAGCTGCCATTATAACATAGATAAATAAACATATGACGCAGAAAATCTTAAAAATATAGCCAAGCAAAATGAGTGTGCATGCACTAAATGATTTTATTTATCAGAACATATAGTTTTTGTGCGCCCCTCAAGCGCCACAAACAACAAGCCAGTAAATATCAGCAACATTGCGATTTTCATACTTGCGGTAATGGGTTCATCTAGAATGAGATGTGAGGAAATCACACCCGTTAAAGGCACCCCTAACAAACCAAGAGAAACAGTAATGGCAGGCAATTTTCGCCCTACAATAGTAATTAGCCAATAGGCAATGCCAGCCGCTAAAATGCCGGTATAAATCATGGCTAAAATAGCAGGTTGAGACCATTCAATAGTAGGATTGGGATCATCAATCAGCGCGAAAATTAAGGCAAGTACCGCGCCCACCAATAATTGCCAGGGCAATAATTGAAGGGGGGAAAGCGAGCTTTGCATATTTTTAGTGCAGCAAATAGCAATGGCAAATAAAATGGCTGCACATAACAAAATGCCATGGCCATAGAGCATTTCAACAGACCAAGTGAGATCCCAAGGGCTAAATAAAATCATAATACCCAAAAACCCAAGAATTAATCCCATTAATTTATTACGATTCAGTTTTTCATTTAAAAATAAAATGGCAATGGGCGTGGCAAAGAGCGGCACGGTATAGACCAAAATAGCTGAACGTCCTGGGTTAACATGTTGTAAACCTAAGTTGATGCAGCTGGTGAATAGAGCTAATTGGAGTATGCCAATGATAAAAATAAGGGGAAGCTCTTGCTTGCCAGGAAGTGTGAGTTGGCCGCGAATTGTCACTAACAAAAACATAAAGCCGCAGCCCACTATCATGCGGATGGCCGAATGCCATAGCGCAGGCATATAGTCCATGCCAATGCGATTCATGGGCCAATTAATGCCCCAAATCAGCACCACGGCAAGGAGTAAAAAATAGAGGTTTTTATTGTGATTTAACATGCTTAACTGCGGAATAGTAGAATATTCCAATTGTAAGCTAAATAAAGCCTTTGTGGAAGAAAAAAGCCCCCACCAAGCAGAATCCACGACACAAGTAGTTGACAGAATTAGCCAACTATTCGCTGAGTGACATAAGAAATCCATCTGGTGTTAGGCTGATGCAGAGCAGATTTGGCATTAGCTGGCGCATAGCTTGTGTGCGCACTAAAATCTATCATCAGTGTATGTGCTTCTTCTTCATAGTAAACCCCATACCAAAATAAGCACTAAGTCATTCAATTTTCAGGAAATTTTGGCTTTGCCAAAATTCTTGCCAATCTATGAAACTTTAAGGCATCCGTTTAAGTCAATTTATATATATATAGAATAAATTTAGATTAGCGCAGGAACTACTATGTTAAATGCTGAGCAACAAACGCTAAAGCAAGCTTATGAGACACTGAGCGGATCCTTTAATACAATTTGTGCAAATTTAGATAAAGACGACACACTCTATAAGTCAATTCAAGTCTATCAAACACTGATAGAAACGCATGTTATGCATAATGATTTTCAAGGCGACTTTCAAGGAATTGAGAAATATATCCAATTGCTAAACAAACAATTAGAAAGCGATGAACTCAAAGGCAAAGAGCCAACAAACCAAGCAAAACAAGCACTTGCAGCATTTCAAAAGCGTGTTTTGGAAATTCAAGGTAAAGATCCCGCAATATCTCAACAGGATAGCGAACTTGATAGAATGCTAGATGAAATTGGTCGTAAAAATCCTGAAACGTATAGTGATGCTGAACTAAATGCATTAATCCGCGATCTTAGCGGGGAAAGTCCTTTAGATGATGATGTGATTAAACTAACGTCACATGATACTGAAGAATTAATGAAAGAATTTGGTGTCGATAATCCAGCGGATCTTTTGACTGCTATGTTAAAAGAAATGGGGGAAACCTCAGAAAAAAAAGAAATACCAACAGAGCCTGACAGAGGAAGTTTCGTTGAACTTGGCTCACCAGAATCTCCCGGAAGCAGCAGAGGCTCTATGCAAAGTATGGCTGAGGAAGATCTGGAGCAATGGCGTATTGATAATTCAGAAAATTACAAGCGTAATAAATCTCTTATAAATGTGGCACTAAAAAATTGTTGCGATGATAATAATAATAATTTTAATTATGGTCGGACTAAAAATGGTAATAAACTACGAAATGCACTTCATTTAGCATTTACAGATAGTATACCACCAGATCCTAAAGGTGATCTAACTTCAACAGAAAAAATGGCTCTTGCTGAATATGTTAAGAGTGAAATCGCAAAAGCTCCTGGAACAGAAGAACAGAAGCGAGGAATCAATGCATATCTTGATCAAATTATGAGCGAGGTAAAAGCTAAATTAGCTCAAGAGGCAATTGACCGTCCAACGTTGGCTCCGGAGGTTGGTCGCCCAACCTTGGCTCCGGATGTTGACCTTTCAACACCAGAGGCTCGCCAAGCTGAACTTGACAGACTATATGCATCAATGGCTGATTCTCAAGTTGTAGAATCATTTGATCCTCTAGGTGAAGGTGTACCTGAAGATTTAAAACAAAGCTATAGGGATGTTGTATCATTAAGTGAAGAAGAAAGAGAAAAAGAAGAAAAGCGTCAAAAGAAATCAACGACATCGACACAAACTTCATCAAGCGGCCCTATTGTTCCGCCTGAAAGGGCACCGACCACTGAAGAGTTGATGGCAAAACTCGTAAAACCAAAAAATCCACCGCCCTCAGATCCGAGAGTTCTTGAGGAATTTGCCAGGGCGCAAACAGTCATGCCTGATTCTTCTCTTTCACCAGAGGAACTAAGGCAAGCAAAGGAAAGAGCTCGAATACAAGAAGAAGAGAAAGCAAAAATTGCAGCAAGTCATGAAATGCATGCCCGTAGATTAGAAGCTGAAAGAGGCAGGGAAGACATTAGCCCCCATGTGAGATTACCAAAATTTGAAAAAAAATCACCGGGCAATGTTGATGTGACTGGTTCTGCTATGAGTAATCTAGCATCTAGAAATAATACAATCATTCTTGTCGATCCCGCCAACCCTAAAACCATGTTTAATAGCGGTGGCGTATCAGGCCTCATCAAAACCGCCATTTATCGGTGGAATAAAAAAGAGAAAGATGTTGAAAAACAAACACCAGAATTTCAGCAATATAAGAAAGACGTTGAAGCTTTTTCGCAAACACCAGAAGGACTTCGCTGCCCTAATGGTACGGTAAAGCACACCAAAACAAATGACTTTGATATTTTACACACCTCTGCCCCAGATTTACGAAAGGGTAAAATAGGAAAACGTAAATCTACAGAAGAGGACAAGAAAAAACTATTTGAATCTTATTTTAAAGTATTTGAGCAAGCACATTTAATTAATCAAAAAACTCGCGAGTCAAAAGAATTAGTGTGCCCACTGCTTGGCGCCGGTATTTTTAAATGGGATAAAAAAGTTTCAGCTGAAATTGCTGGCATGGCACAAAAGGCTTTTCATGATGCATATCCTCAAAGTAATTTGCAAGTTTCTTTTGTCGCCAAATTAGGCAAAAGAGAAAGAATTAAAGATCGTGTTCGGCATATTAGGGGTGACTCTACTACACGAACGTTGTTGGATGCTAGTGTTTCTAAGGGCTATCAATCTGAAGCGACATATCAAAAGCCTGATATTAATACACTACGGGGCCACATTGATGGGCTAAAAAGCGAATTAACAGATCTTTTAGCAGAAAATAAAAAAAATGGCACGTTACCTGAACAAAAAAAAGTATTAGTTAAACATATTAGTTCTGAACTTTATAGTTATAAAAATCATTATGATGAAGGCATTAGAAAACTTGCGGATCAAGCATTAATTGAAAGCTCACCTCAAATGGCCAAGCAACAGAAGCCTGAATATGAAATTGGAGCAATGGAATCATATGCTCCGCAACAATTAGCAAATCTTGGTGCCTCTTCATCCGCTAGACCAGAACCGCCAAGGCAACCCCAAGCCCCGCAGGCATCAACAACTTCTCAATCAAGACCTCCATCAGTCGTCTTTAGAGAACAAACATCAAGCCGAGTTACCCCACAGAGTGAGCAACCTCCAGAAAAAAACCTATATGAAAAACTTATAGACAAATACCTAGAACCAAGCACAACTGACATTGAAAAAACAAAGTTAGTAGAGGATTTAATTAAAGAAGCTGAATTTATTATATTAACAGCAGATGTAGATGCCGTTCCAGCAAAAAAAGAATGGAAAAAAATGATGAGTGCCATAGAAAGTAAAGGAGACACTTTCGCAGGGTTAATAGATCGGATTAATAATTTACCAGGAGCAGAAAAAGTTAAGACTGAGCAAAAGAAACAAAAGATGTAAGTTTTTGCTCACCTATTGTATTAAATCACGACCTATTATCATTCTTATCCCCACAGTCACAAATAATAACAGTCCTGCTCTCATCGTTTACTGCTAATACTCTCAAGACTAAGCATTCTTTTTTGCGCTGAAGGTCTTATGCAAGGTCAAGGTCATCTTGCCCAATTGTCAGAAAAATCCTTTGATGTTGCCTTTGCTCTTTCAATTAATTAGTGTACAATAATCATGTCAAAAGAAAAAACACCTTACAATGGATTTGGTTGTTAGCTATGCAAAACAAAAATAGTTACGATGAAGGATTTAAGCAACTATTTGTGCATAAAATACTAGTCAAAGAACTTTTAGAAACCTTATTGGATGAAGGAATATTAAAAGAATTTGATCTAGAAAACATGACTCAATTAAAACAGCAGTATTATACAGATAACCTTAGGGAATTCCGATCTGATACTATTTGGAAAATAAACTATAGGAGGAAACCTTTATATGTCTGTTTTCTGCTTGAATATCAGTCTGACATAAATCAATGGATGTGTTTAAAAATTTTGAATTATATGAGTCTGTTATATCAAGATATTTTAAAAAAGGAGCAAAATATCTTAAATGAAACTGGTTTATTTCCAATACTACCCATTGTGATTTACAACGGTGAGAAAAGATGGGATCCCAAGTGCGCGCATTGGATGAACATGTACAAATCATCTTTACCAGATTGGCTTGTTCCATATCAGCCCTCTTTTCAGTTTTGGCTATTGGATTTAAGCCATTTAAAGATCACTGAAAAATTGGAGAATCATCCTTTAATGAAACAATTTGTTCTTTTACAACAAAGTCGTACACAAGAAGGATTGATCAATACAGTGCAAGATTTAGCATTGGTGCTGTTAAAAATGCGTACACACCCAAATGCAATTCAATCTTTGGCGCAAGCCTTTACCAGTTATCTGAACTGTGCTATAAAAAATCAAGAAATTGCACAAGTATTTGCAAAAACTTTCAAAGGAGGTAAAAAAATGGGTTTGCAAGCATTAGTAGCCTCTTTAGAAGCTAAACAACAACAAGAAAAAATTGCATCAAGACTAGAGGGTAAGTTAGAAGGTAAGCTAGAGGGAAGTTTTGAGACAAAGTTAGAAGTAGCCAAAAATTTATTTGAGTCTGATTGCGATATTAATTTCATCTTGAAAATTACTGGTTTAACCAAAGAACAGTTAGAGGCTTTGGTAACTGAGCAAGAATCAATTTAGCTGTTTAAACTGATTTTTTCTGTTGACCTATCATTATTCTAATCTAAAAGGTCAATAATAAAGACAGTCCTACCCCTATCGTTTACTGCTAATACTCATAAGACTAACCATCGCTTTTAGCATTGGAGGTCCTATGCAAGGCCAAGCTCATCTTACCCAATTACCAGAAAAATCCTTTGATGTTGCTCCAGGTGACATTGTGGGCGGGATGATATATGTCATGGATAAGCCACTTGGCATTGAAGAAGGCATGGTTGGTATTAGCGTAGAAAGTAAACCTTATCGAGATTATGTTTTACAAATGCAAAAACTCCTTGAGAAAATAAGAAAAGGAGAAATAAAACTTGCTGAAGTAGATAAAAAAACTTATCCCAATATAGAAGCCTTATCAAGGCGTTATCAAGAATTGCACACAGCGCAAAATGGTTTTCATGGAAAAAATGATGAAGACATCATTAATGCACTGATGCAGGATAAAGTCCATGTTAAAAAGCGACATGGTGCCTCATTAAAAGAATTTAAAAATGTCTTTTTATCCTTTTCCAAATATCATGAAATGAAAGGTGGGCAAAGCTATTATGTCAACGAAGGCACGGGTGGCTTATTATTTGAAGCTTATAAAAACAAATGTGGCATTAAAAAGAAAGATCATTTTGCCACCCATATCGGTAAATTAATTAAAGATGGCAATGACGCCTACATGGTCAAACAAGATGGCCAAATGTCTTTAGGGGGCACGGGACCCGGTTGGCGTAAAATGTTAAAAACCAATACCGGTAAGTCTTTACAAAAATTAGTTAACCCCTTTGTGATTTTATTAACCGGGGGTTTATCAGCGTTGGCCTTTGGTATAGGGATGGCGGCTTGGCGTACCTATTATTTAGTCAAAAATAAACCCCAAGTCGCCAATGCGGATGCCATTATTGAAGCACTTTCCACCAAAATGGCAAGCAAGCGCGGCATTGTTTCACAAGAAATCGATACTATTAATGGCACTTATGCCAATGGCACACCTAAGGTGGCTACTCTTGTGAAGTGGGCGCCAGGTTGTAGGGATTTAAGTGGTAAATTATCAGGTTCAAACGATTGGTCTAGCGTGATTGTTACTTGGGATAAAAATGATCAACCAGTGAAAGTTGATAAACATGGTAATATTTTGCGCACCAAAGAGAAGGATGAAAAGGGTAAAATAACGAGCTACGAAAAAATTGACAAAAAAGGCACTATCACTCCTGTTACCAAAGCCGAATACGATGCTTGTCATGCGGTTTCTGACGATAGGATTGCCGGCCTAGGTGAATCGTTAATCAGCTTTATCAGTATGGGCGATCGAGACGGCATTGGTAAAGCAGGGCAAAACAAAGCCATCATGCCATTACATCCCCGCCAAGGAAATAAAAGCTATCAATTTTTTGGTATAGATTTTGGCAAAGCGTATAAAGCACAAAACCCCATTGTTGCTTCATTGCGTGATGATTTTTCGTTTGACAATCCCACAGGTAGACAATCACGGTTCGTAAATTATTCCATGCTTTATGATAACCCACTGCGCGAGAAAATGAAGGGCGTCTATTTACTAGCCGCATTGCGTGACAAACTTGACCCTGAGCATAAAAAGGCAATTGCTAAAGAATATGAACAAGCAGGGGATAAAACCTTTGCGGATAAGTTGCGCGCTTATCCGGGATCTTGTGGTGGTGTGGATTGCGATCTGCAGCTTATTAAAGATGAAGTAAAAAAATATGAAGATCTGGCAAACGATCCAAATTGTTCAAGAGCACAACAGCAACAATACACGCATTATGCTGATAGATTAAAAGAAATGCACGATAACGCCAGAGAAACAGATGATACTATCTTGAATACATTTGCTGAGCGCTTAAACTTAACACCAAAGCAGATTGATTTATTAGAAAATATCGAAAAATTAACCTCACATAGAGTGCATACCACCTCTCCTGACGGCAAAGTATTGCTCAATCATTTACGTGTAGATAGAGCCGATAGATGCGCTTGGCAACTTGCGCCTGATAATCATGGTACTTTCACTCTTTATTGCCAAGAAACCAATAAGCAAAATGATATTAAGCAGCGTTTGCAAGCCTTAAACAATCCTGTGATTGATGAAATATTAAGCAAAGCAAACATCCATAAAGGAAAATTAATGATACAGGGCCTCACGCAAGAGCAATTGTCTTTGCTTAGCCAACATATCACCGAACAAAATGTGGCCCAAACACGTAAATTACCTTATCGCACCCAAGAAATGAAAGATACGCTTTATCGTCGTTTACGCTTGGCTGATAACAAAGATGCTAAACCCCATCCAGTTATACATCAGGGCCCACATCCTATGGATAACCCTATTGTGAATGTTAACCTAAATCGTGGTGGGTTAAGCTTTAGAAACCAACCTGTACAAATGGCGAAATATATTATGCCAGTGATGGCCATTGATCATCTCACACTAGAACAAGTGAGCACTTTTGTGAGCAAAGAGGAAAATAAAATGCTCTGTCAAATCAGCCATATAGAGCCATTTGATTTAAGTGCTTTAAGAGGTGAAATAGGGCTAAAAATAACTTTTACAGATAAAGATAACAGATCTATACATGCATTTTTAACGCAAACGCGAGATGGCATGCAGGTTCATTTTAATAACACTTTAAAAGACGCTGATTTTGATTTTGCCGCAAAATCCACTTGTGATCTCTTAGCGCGCATGGGTGTGCCACTCGTGGAGGTGAGAGTATCACCCTTAAGTGAGATGCAACGAGACAGTGTGCAACATGCGATGCATAGAAGTGCTGAGCTTGCCCCGCAATTGAGTGGGAAACATCCTGATAATAGATTACATCCTTGATTCATTAACTTACAAGGAAAGCAATAAAAAAATTTCAATGGGTATCCATAATAGACCATCTGCTCTTTTAAAGTCCTTTTTGGTTACCAATATTCTGTTGTTTTCATGCTTTAATAAGAAGGCATAATCATCTTTTATAATTTTATTTTGATATTTTATTTCTAATAGTAAATCTTTAGTAACAAAATCGATTTCTTGAATTTCTTTGTAGTAAAAAATGTCTTGATAAAAATTTTTCAGCTGAATCAATACGAGATTTTCAATTATCCGAGATTTTAATATAGGGTTGCTCAAATATTCGTAGTCCTGCGAGGGCTTTCCTGTAAGCCAGGCTTCAATTACTGAATAAATGAAAGGATCATTGAAATATATTTTTTTATTTTTTCTATAGTTTACTTTCTGTTGATGAATATCAAAATGAAATATCTGTGTAAGCACATTACAGTTGATAAAAAAATCAAGATAATCATAAACCGTATTGTGTGAACCAATCCCACTGTCTTGTGCAAAAGCATTATATGATATATCACTTCCCAGGCTGAATAAGACGCGCTCTAATATAGATTTTGCTATAAATTCTTTCTTATCCGCTTTTGCTATTTCAGAAGTAATCCAAGCTCGATACATGGAAAAAATATCCTGATCTATTGCTCCTTTGTTCAGAAATTCATTAATTACACGAGGGATCCCACCAGAAACCAAATAATCATTAAGATATTTATCTAAAGGGGCTTTTTGTTTCAAAGCAAGATATTCTTTTTCAGATATATCTAATGAATAGGTAACGTTTAATTTGGGGTGTACAAGATTAATATATTGTTTAAAGGAAAGAGGGTTAAAAATAAAATCTATTCCCTTGCCGCGACGCCCAGGTAAATATTCGCCAGTTTTTTTTATGCTAATGGTGTTTGAGCCAGTTAATATGTAAGTGATGTTTTTAAAATGGCCCGAATCGACAAGGAACTTTATGGCAAGAAAACTGTCTTTTACAGAGGTTATTTCATCTAATAAAATAAAGCGTCTAGTGTTTGAAGGAAAATTCTTTAAATATTCTTCAACTAAGTCAACGATATCTTGCTTTTTATCCAATAGATCACAATTAAAATATAAAAAGTTATCTTTATTCTTTTCATTGATGTGCTGCTGGATAAGCATTTTAAGGTGAGTGCTTTTTCCTATCTGCCTTGGACCGGTTACAATGTAGATCCCGTCTTCAAAGTGATGGGTTAGAAAGGAATTTTCATGGTGTATATACCTAAATTCCTTCAAGCGTAAAAGATGTATATCCTCGTTTATATTGGCTAGTGCTATAAGCCACGGACTTTGCTTGATAATTTTATCTAAATAACTCACAGCTCTAACCTTTGTCAATCGCAGTGACATAATTAATATAATTTATGTCATCGTGAAAAGCAAGCATCTGGTTACTTAAGAGACACTGCCCCCCCGCACCTAAAGACGAGGACAAAATGCGAGATAGAAGGAAAAATAGAGAGCTTGCACTAAACAGCCCCCCGCGCCTAAAGGGGAGCTGAAGAATCGACACATAATTTGAAAAAAATACCTTAAAAATAATGGTTTTAATTTGAATAATATTATGTATATCGATGCTCTTACCCCTTCTCCCCTTGCGGGAGAAGGTAGGGATGAGGGGTGTCAAAATAATCTTTATTGAATTGTTACTTAAAATTGCTACAGATTAAACTACCCCTCACCCTAACCCTCTCCCGCAAGGGGAGAGGGGATAAGAAAATTCTTTTAAATTCCTCAGCTAGGCGGGGGGCTGTAACTTATTTGCGCTGTGCTCTAGCAGATCTACGTTGGATCTGCGGTTCTTTTATTCTTACAGCCGTTTTTCTATGACGCCTAGCCCCAAAAGAGTGCAAAATGGGTTTTGGCTGGTTTTTGCGCTCATAAAGATCTTGGTCTTCTCGGGTAAACCGGATCTTATCCCCTGATAATTGAATGTTAAATTGTTCACTTAAGTGCTTTTCTAAGGTTCTGACTGTGGTAAATGTACTTCTTTTTATAACACTTTGATCATCAGATACAGTTAAATAATCATTGAGTATGCGTATGCGGCCGTTTTTAGCAGCGCCTATTTTATAGGGCTTTGTACATAACATGGTTTTGCTAAACATACATTCTGGATCTAACGGCGAACTCTCAATACGGTTAACCCGCTGATAGTCTTCAAAGCTGGCAGGGGCTGTATTAATGCCATAAAGGCTTTCCCAGGAATCTTTGTCCCAAACTTGGCATTCAAAAGCATATTCTTTGCTTTTAATAATTCTAAATTTTTCTGAAAATTGCTTATATTCTCCCGCTTTTAATAACACAGGAGAAAGCAGCCCCACGCTGCCAAACCCAGCATCCACTAAATATTGATTACCTTCCACGGTGACAATGCTTGCGCAATGTTTAGAACGTTCCCCTTTGGGGGAATCCGTGCCCCACATCGTGTCACATAAAATTGGCGTAACTTTAAAACCAAAACTTTCAAGCATGTTTTGTAACAGCCAATTGATGACTACACAATGACCACCTCTATTTTCAGTGACACAGCGCTTAAAAACGGCATCAAAGTCTAAAGACATATTGCGTGAGGGCGCATTATCTAAAGTGCTGTCGTGCACGCCGATGGTTTCAAAGGGAAAGGTAAAAATATGCCCTTCAACAATTTTTTTTAATGTTTCAAAAGTTGAAGTAACATTTCCAGAAAAACCTATTTTTTTAAGATAAGCTTCTTTTTGAGCTTGATTTGGTAAAGGCATAGTATCGTTTAATGGTTAGGATGGCTTTTTTTCTTTTTATGATGGTGCCATATAAAAGGTGGCGCACTAAATACGATAATACCACTTAACAAGATAACAAAATAGGTTTTGTTATCAATAAATTGATATTCTTCAGGGGGAATAAAGCCCAAACAAAAAGCCACAACGCAAAATAAGGCACCACTGCCAGCAACGACCCACAAACCTATTTTGCCCCCGGGAATTTGATAAAGCCGTGGCGTGTCTGGCTGGGTGTAGCGCAATTTAATTACGCTTAAAAAAATCATAAAGTACATCATCAGGATCAGCTGGGCTGCTTGCGTTTGGAAGATCCAATAAAACTGATTCATGGTGGGGATAAATAAGTTCATGCTAATCAACAGCGTGCCAATAATCGCCTGCATCAGCAAGATGGCAACCGGCGAACCAAAGCGATTGGTATATTTTGTAAACTCAGGTAAATCATTATTTTGAGCACTGGTCAGCAGCCCTTTACTTGGCCCCAAAATCCACGTGTTTAATAGCGCCAGCCCGCCAGCCACAGACAACAAAGCAAACAATGGAACCGCCCAGGGGATCTCCAAAAAGGTGAAAAAGGTTTTCATTGCTTGCATCATTCCAGCGGAAAGATGCAGATCATCTTTGGGAATGACAATCGCAATAGATAAAGCACCTAGTACATAAAGCACAATAATAATTATGGCAGCAATAAAAGTAGCTCTGGGGAAAGTGCGTTGGGGGTTTTTAGTGTCTTGTACGTAAAAAGCCGCTACTTCAATGCCGGCAAACCCAAGTGCTACCACCGTAAAATAGGAGAGGGACGAAAATGAAAAATCCGGTAAAAAAGTGCTACTTGAAAAAGTGATGTGGGTGGGTTGGCCGCTGGTTAACCAATAACTCCCCAAAGCGACAATAGCCAGGCCTGGAATAATACTGCCTGCAATAATCCCAACGGTACTGACCCAACCTGAGGTTTGTGTACCTAAGAAGTTAAGAAAGGTGCCAGACCAAAGAACAGCCAGCATTACAGCAAGCATAAAATAACGATGCTCAACTAAGTGTGGATTGATGCAATAGGCGATGCTTGAGGCAATAAATGATAAAACTGTAGGCAACCATACCACGCTTTCAATCCATTCTAGCCAGACAGCTAAAGCACCAGAGCGGATCCCAAATGCTTCTTTAACCCAGGCATAAACCCCGCCTTTTTTAGGCCAGCCTGAAGCAAGCTCTGCACAGGAAAGAGCAACGGGGATAAAAAATACGAGGGATGCTAGCGACAATATAAAAACAACAGAGAAACCGTTTTTAGCCAGGGTAGGTAAATTTCGCAATGCAATAATCGCCGAGACACTGATCATCGAAAGCGTGAAAACGCCAAGTACACGACCAGGCTTACCTTGCTGATGAGCCACTAAATTGGTTTCCTTTGTTTGCATTTACAAAGGCGCTAATAGTAGCATCGTTTTATAGAATTGAAACATTAGTTTTAACGTAGGGACACGTTGTGGCTAGACAGGAAATTTTGGTTGCAGGTTCAGGGAAGATAGGCACATTGGTCGCGGTGCTACTTGCTGCAACAGAAGACTACCATGTTCATCTTATCGATATTGCTCATCAGTCACTCAACTTAGCTCATGGACAGTATGCCTTAACCCAACATGTGTTGGATGTGAATGACCATAGTGCGCTAAGCACTTATGTGACACAGCATGGCATTAAAACCGTTGTTTCTTGCTTGCCCTATTTTTGTAACCAAGCCATTGCTACCTTGGCCGCCAAACATCATTTACATTATTTTGATTTAACCGAAGACACCAACGTCTTTGATGCCATTGAACAGTTGGCCTTACAGGCAACGCATGCCTTTGTTCCTCAATGCGGGGTGGCCCCAGGTTTTATTAATATTGTCACCAATGATCTTATTAAACGCTTCAATCCGGTGAAATCTGCACTCTTGCGCGTTGGCGCGTTGCCCGCTTATCCGCATAATGCGCTCAAATATGCGCTCACCTGGTCAACGGATGGTTTAATTAATGAATATGGTAATCCTTGTTATGGCATTAAAGATTTTCAACAAGTAACGATGTCACCGCTTGAAGATCTAGAAACCATTACCATTGATGGTGTTGAATATGAAGCTTTTAATACTTCAGGTGGCGTGGGGCATTTAACCCATGCCTATCAAGGCACTGTTGAAACCATGAATTATAAAACATTACGTTACCCAGGCCATTGTGAAAAAATGCGCCTGTTAATGAACGATCTTAAATTAAACAAAGACAGAGCCAATTTAAAACATATTCTTGAAGAAGCTTTACCAAAAACCAATCAGGATGTGGTGATTATTTATGCTGCGGTAGATGGTATGCAGCATGGGGAATATATGGAAGAAACTTTTGTTAAAAAGATCTACCCCAAATCCTTTGCTGGCAGAATGTGGTCGGCCATTCAAACAGCCACAGCAACATCTGCTTGTGCAGTTATTGATATTGTACATAAAACACCAGATCTGCAAAAAGGGTTGATTTTGCAAGAATCTATTCCCTTGGACACATTTTTTAAAAACAGATTTGGTCAATTTTATCTTTAATCAAAAGGTTTAAAAATGGATTTTTTAAAAGCTTTAGGACTCCAAACGAATAATCCAGGGGCATGTGCTGAAGGTCACTGGTTAACCAGCAATACGACGAAAATAATGTCCATCAATCCTGCTAATGGGCAAGATATCGCCAGTGTTCAGGCTTGCACAAGAAGCGATTATGAACAAGTTATCGCTAAATCTTTAAGTACCTTTTTACAATGGCGCCAAATGCCTGCCCCAAAGCGCGGCGAACTCATTCGCCGTTTAGGGAATAAATTAAGAGAAAATAAAGACGCACTGGGTAGCCTGGTTGCCTATGAAATGGGCAAAAGCAAAGCCGAAGGCGATGGTGAAGTACAAGAAATGGTAGATATGGCAGATTTTGCCGTGGGTCAATCGCGAATGCTTTATGGATTAACTATGCCATCTGAACGAAGTCAGCATCGCTTAGTTGAACAATGGCACCCTTATGGTGTTACTGGCGTGATTACTTCTTTTAATTTTCCCGTTGCAGTATGGGCTTGGAATGCTTTTATTGCGGCGGTGTGCGGCAATACGGTTGTGTGGAAACCCTCTTCTAAAACGCCATTATGCGCTGTGGCCGTTCAAAAACTATGCAACGAAGTGATGCATGATTTTGGGGTGGAAGGGGTGTTTAACTTATTTATCCCTGAAGATCACGCTATTGCCGATGCTTTTATCAATGATCCGCGTGTGCCGCTTATTTCATTTACCGGCTCCACCGCCGTGGGCCAACAAGTGAATGAAAAAATTGCCAAAAAAATGGGCCGCGTTATTTTGGAACTAGGGGGCAATAATGCTGTTATAGTCGATGAAACGGCCGATTTAAACTTAGCCATCCCCGCCATTGTGTTTGGCGCTATTGGCACAGCAGGTCAGCGTTGCACTACCACCCGAAGAGTTTTTGTGCATCAAAAACACTATGATGAAGTCGTTGCGCGTCTTGTGCATGCTTATCAACAAGTGACTATCGGCGATCCTTTAGATAATCGTAATACCATGGGGCCCTTGATTGATAATGCAGCGAAAATGGCTTTTGTTAAAGCTATCGATGAAATTAAGTTACTTGGGGGAGAAATTTTATTTGGTGGCAATGCACTTCAAAGGCCAGGATTTTTTGTAGAGCCAACTTTAGTTCGTGCTAACCCTGCTTGGCCGATTGTGCAACGTGAGACTTTTGCGCCCATCTTATACATTATGCCTTATCAAAAATTTTCAGAAGCAATCAATGCACAAAATGCAGTTAGCCAAGGATTATCTTCAGCATTATTTACCAATTCAGTACGTCACAGTGAATATTTTCTGTCAGCCATGGGCAGTGATTGTGGCATTGCCAATATCAATGTGGGCACCTCGGGGGCTGAAATTGGTGGCGCGTTTGGCGGAGAAAAAATGACAGGTGGTGGCAGAGAATCGGGATCAGATGCTTGGAAAGCCTATATGCGTAGACAAACCAATACCATTAACTGGGGCAAAACTTTGCCCTTAGCACAGGGGATAAACTTTAAAATTCCAACATAGTTTGTTTACGTGCAAAGCTGATCTCTGTTATCTTTGCTGGGTTCATCGCACGTAATAATTAGGAATTATAACTTACAAGGGGAGCTGTGTGGAGAAAATTTGGCTTAAAAATTATGAACCAGGTGTTCCACCGACGATTGATCCTAATTCTTATGCTTCATTAGTTCAGCTTGCAAAAGAGTCCTTTGAAAAATTTGCTGATAAGCCTTGTTATTCCAACATGGGCAAAACGCTCACTTATAGGCAAATAGACACTTTAAGCCAAACTTTTGCAGATTTTTTAGTGAACACTTGCAAATTGGTAAAAGGCGATAGAGTCGCTATTGTGCTACCCAATGTGTTGCAGTACCCAGTTGTGATGTTTGGAATACATCGCGCAGGGATGGTGGCAGTGAATGTGAACCCCCTTTATACCCCACGCGAATTAAAAGAAATATTAAATGACTCTGGGGCAAAGTGTGTAATCATTTTGGAAAATTTTGCCCATGTATTACAAGAAGTGTTACCTGCGACCATCGTTCAACATATTGTTGTTACCTCACTGGGGGATCTATTAGGTTGTATCAAAGGTTCATTGGTTAATTTTGTTGTTAAATATATTAAAAAAATGGTGCCCACTTGGACTATACCCGATGCACATCATTTCAAAGCAATCATGAGTGGCAAACCTAAAAAATTTACGGATGCCAATGTAACTGGTGATGATATTGCTTACCTGCAATATACCGGAGGTACCACGGGTGGGCTTAAAGGCGCTATCCTTACACATCGCAATATGGTAGCCAATGTGTTGCAAGCTTACGCTTGGGTAGGACAATTTTTACATCAGAAGATGGAAGGGGGAATTATCACCGCCTTGCCGCTTTATCATATTTTTTCATTAACCGCTAACTGCTTGGTCTTTTTAAAAGCGGGGATCCCCAATATTTTAATTACCAACCCACGTGATATTCCTGGTTTTGTGAAAGAACTTAAAAAGAATCCATTTTGCGTTATGACCGGCGTAAATACTTTATTTAATGCATTACTACACAACGAAGAATTTTGCAGCCTGGACTTTTCAAAGTTTAAATTTACCTTAGGCGGAGGCATGGCGGTGCAAAAAGCCGTGGCACAGCGTTGGAAAGAAGTAACCGGCGTTCCTTTAATTGAAGCTTACGGTTTAACAGAGACCTGCCCTGCCGTAACCATTAACCCCATGACCCTAACAGATTATAACGGCAGCATAGGTTTGCCTATCCCTTCTACGGAGGTGAAAATTTGTGATGAAAATGGTAATGAATTGCCTGTTGGCGAAACAGGGGAGCTCTGTGTAAAAGGCCCACAGGTGATGAAAGGTTATTGGAATAAACCAGAAGCAACAGCCCTGGTCCTTAGTCCTGATGGCTGGCTACGCACCGGCGACGTTGCTACTGTCGATAATCAAGGTTTTTTTAGGATAGTTGATCGCAAAAAAGATATGATCATTGTCTCTGGCTTTAATGTTTATCCTAATGAAGTCGAAGATGTTATTGCCCAAATGAAAGAAGTCCGTGAAGTGGCTGTTATTGGGGTTAAAAGCGCATCCCATGGTGAAATTGTTAAAGCCTTTATTGTTCGTAAAGATCCCACCTTAACCGCAGAGCAAGTGATTGCATTTTGTCACAAAGAGCTCACTGGCTATAAAGTGCCTAAAGAAGTTGAGTTTAGAGCGGAATTACCTAAAACCAATGTCGGTAAAGTGTTAAGACGGGCATTGCGAGAAGAAGAGTTGAAGTTAGATAAGATGTATCCTTAAGATTTTTTTCCCCTCACCCTAGCCCTCTCCCGCAAGGGGAGAGGTAACAAGATCCTTCTCCCCTTGCGGGAGAAGGTGGCGCGAAGCGCCGGATGAGGGGGAAATAAATGAGGGTCTTGTCTTACCCCGTCTTTACCAAATTACTTCCATCCGGCAAAGTCACATTTAACTCAAGCACCGAATGATCCCCATTACGTTCCAGTTGAACTTTAATCAGATCTTGATCCACTTTAATGTACTTGCTGATCACTTCTATTAACTCAGTTTGTAGCTGTTTGATAATATCCGCGCCGCTTTTTCTGGTACTTTCATGAGAAACGATAATTTGTAAACGCTCTTTAGCAACAGAAGCAGAGCGCTTTTGATTAAAAAATCGAAAGAAGTCGAGTATTCTCATGCTGGGCTCCGAAACAAAGAGAGTTTATCCAAAAGCTTGCGTGTCCACTTTTTAGAAGCTTCAAAAGGTATTTCTTCTCCCAACAACCGACGAACAGCTTGTTCATAAGCGGTGCGCGCATCACTGGGGGTATCTAAGGTAACCGGTATCCCACGGTTTGAAGCATTTAACACAGCAGGAGATTCAGGTATAACACCAATTAAGGGTATAGAAAGAATTTCTAATACATCTTCAATTGCTAACATTTCGCCTTTTTTAACGCGTGTATCTGAATATCGGGTCAGCAAAAGATGTTCTTTGACGGGTGACTCTTTATTTTCTGCACGTAAGGATTTACTGGATAATACCCCTAAAATTCTGTCTGAGTCGCGTACAGAAGAAACTTCAGGATTTGTTACTACAATGGCTTCATCGGCATAATACAGTGCCATCAATGCGCCACGTTCTATCCCAGCTGGGGAATCGCAGATCACAAATTCAAATTCTTTTTTCAGTTCTTCAATGATTTTAGCAACGCCTTCTTTGGTCAGCGCGTCTTTATCTCTGGTTTGTGAAGCAGGTAAAATATAAAGATTATCAACGCGTTTATCTTTAATAAGCGCTTGGCTTAAGTTCGCATCGCCATTAATCACGTTAACGAAATCATAAATGACTCGACGTTCACATCCCATGATTAAATCTAGGTTACGTAAGCCGATGTCAAAATCGATAACGACGGTTTTATGACCTAATTGGGCAAGGCCGGCGCTGATGGCTGCACTGGTAGTGGTTTTACCCACCCCTCCTTTGCCTGAGGTAATAACAATTACTTTTGATTTCGTGTTGTTCAAGGTGGTTATCCTCTTATTCGAAAATTAAACTGGCTTAATGTGTAAGCGCTCTTCTTGTAGTTGGATACATGCAGGTTGCTTCCAACAGGTTTCTTTAAGATCTTCACTTAATCGATATTGACCTGCTATAGAAACAAGCTCAGCTTCTAAACTTCTACAAAAAATCATCGCATCCTTGTCGCCCATCACGCCCGCAAGGGCACGACCTCTTAAAGGGCCATAAACATGGATATGGCCATCTGCTAATAATTCTGCGCCATGGCTAACTGAGGCTAAAACAATAAGATCGCCACCTTGAGCATAAATTTGTTGGCCAGAGCGTACTGGTTGCGTGATTAATCGGGTTGCTGTATGGGTGCTCTCTTGACGGCTTACTGATGTGCTCGCGCTGATTTTTTCAGTTAGCTTGGGATCTTCAGTCGCGGTGCGTTTTTTAGAGACAATGATTTTTTCTTCGGGGAAAATTGCCAGACCTGCTTCAATGGCTAATTCTTTATAGGTTTTATTAGCACCACGGATCCCAATGGGGATAAGCTTTTTGGTTTTTAAAACATCAACAACAGCAGCTAATTCGATCATTTCTTCTTGTCGGCTAATGCGCTGTAAATCGAGAATGATAGGCGCATACAGGAAAAAATTAGGTGCTTGGTTAATTTTCTCATCTAACTCTGCTGATAATGCTTCAAGATCGTATTCTAATAATTGAATAGTCGTGAGCGTAAACATACCGCCTTTTAAAGCGATGGTCGTGGTATTTTTGCTTAACGTAGCTTGCGTACTCATAGTAGATTAGAAGTGTCCATTTGAAGAAACAGCTTTGTCATTATACATAATTGAAATAACCCCTGTAGAGACATCGTTGTCAATAGTCTCATAATCAAGCGTTTCTTAAAACTAACATACTGTACGGTTAATGAGTAGTTTTTACTCCCAATTCATAATTGCGCTATCATCATTGTTAGAAAACCAAATATTATAAGGTCCACATTGTCCTTGCAGCTATGAACAAGCAAACCAACAGTAAATCTTTATTGTGCAAAGGGCTTGGTGTCTTTGGTTTGTTATTGTATGTTTTTTCACTGACTATTAATGCAGATAGTGATCTGCAAAAAGCAAATCCTGCCAGTAGTGTAACCAATGCCTTTTCTGATGCAATTAGTTCGCAATCGATGCTGCCGGTGATCCGTAATCGATTTGTAGTGGATAAGGGTGCTAAAGAAATTGAAATACTGGTTGCTACGGATGATTTTCAAGCGCTTCAATTATTAAGCCCAGACAATAAACAAATAATCCCAGCGCAAGGGGCGCCCAATGTGACTTGGCAGAGAATTGAAAAGTTGTATGCCGTTAAAGTGCAGTCCCCTTTAGCCGGGCAATGGCAAATTCAAGGAAATTTGCTGTCTTATCCACAGGTGGTTGTGGTAAGCGATTTAGATATGGTTACCCCACTGTATCCCAATAATTTGATCCGCGGTGAAACCTTAGCTTTATCGGTTTATTTACAAGAGGCAGGTAAAAAAATAATCCAAGGGGACATCTTAACGAGTACGCAAATTACAGCAAGCTTGCAAAATATTGCTACCTCAGAAATATATAAAATCTATCTTATCCCCGACGAGAAAGCCAAATCACAGAGTAATAAAGGTGTTTTTCGTTATGATTATCGATTGGATGGTTTACCGGGGATATATCGTTTAGATATTTTGGCGCAAGGGTTATTGTTTCAACGTGAAAGACATCAACAGTTTTATTTGTATGATTATCCAGGCAAAGTAAATACACAAATAAATGCCCAAGATGATGAAATGATCGTCAAGGTAAATGTTTCTTCTCCTTTATTTGATATATCCACTTGTCAACTATCAGCAATTTTGCAAAATAGCGATGGTAGTACCCAAACCATGATGTTGGATAAAAAAGCGGATGACAGTTGGCAACTGAATCTTCCCGCGTCCCCTGATATTACTAAAATGTCAGTGGCCATATCCGGGTATTTGAAAGATACGCGTCTTGTGCAAGTGGTATTTCCAGAAGTGAAAGTTGATACACTTTATAATCAAGCCTATCTTGATCTTGAGCAAAATCAACTTCTTAAAAGTAATCAAAACTGGCAACGGATGCAAGCCGATACCATTGAATACATGCTTCCCTTTTCAACAAATAAACAAATCGAGTCATATTTTGCGGGCTACCCGATCACAGATAATGAAGCGCTAAAACCGCTTACAAATTATCCTACTTATATGCAATCTCTATTGCGCGATTGGGAATCAAAGCTCTTTGCTAATCAAGAAGAAGAATGGATGAATAGGCTGGGAGGCGATCCTCAAGTTAAAAAGCCGGTTTTAACTAAGGCACAAATACAAGCCAATTTATTAGCAGAGCAAAAAGCCAAAGCGCAAGCATTAGCGCGAAAACAAGCTGCTATGCAATTTGCACATAAGAAAAAATTATTGATCATGATCTTCTCACTATTCTGCTTTGTTTTTATCGCTATGCTTGCTGGTGTGTTGTTGTACATTTTTGCGCCAAAACTCAAAGCACGTTTTGCAGCAAAGGCGGCAGAAGAAGCTAAACCAGCACAAGAAAAACCAACAGAAGAAGTAAAACCGGCGCAAGAAGATAAACCAGCAGAAGAAGTGAAACCGGCAGAAGAAGCTAAACCAGCACAAGAAAAACCAACAGAAGAAGTAAAACCGGCGCAAGAAGCTAAACCAGCTGAAGAAGCTAAACCAACTGAAGAAGCCTCAGCACAAGAATCAATAGATAAAGCAGAGTCTGAAAAACCTGAGCAAGAGGCTCAAGCTGAACAATCTGAGCAAACAGCGCAAACAGCAGAACAGGTTATCCCAAATAAACCAGAACAATCACAATCCCCCTCACCCTAACCCTCTCCCGCAAGGGGAGAGGGAACCAGATCCAAAAGTTGGACTCTGTCCTTCTCCCCTTGAGGGAGAAGGTGGCCAACGGCCGGATGAGGGGTTTTCTCTGATCCCCTCTCCCCTTGCGGGAGAGGGTTAGGGTGAGGGGTTTTCATATTTCCCTCTGCCCTTGGCAGGTCAAACTAATTAAGATGCCTATTTCTCTTCGCTGGATCTTCTTGCTTAGCATAGGCACCCGGATGGTGTTGCCGACCAGTTAATTCATCATAAGAAAAATCATCCACGGCAATCGCTGATTGTACAAGCTTATCAACCTCATAAAGTTCTTCTGCTTCGCGTTCAGTGATTATTTTTGCATTCAAAGCGGCTTCAATAGTCAACCTCAATGGTCCTTGAACAAATTCACTGCTTTTAGCGGCTTCATAAAGCCGCTTTAATAGTGGCCCAAGGCGGGTTGTTTCTTGTAAAGCCAGTTCAAGGGTAGCGATAGGATCTTCTTTGCGTGAAGAAACAAAGAAATTGCCACCTAAGCGATTTCTGGCTTCACCGGTCTTTGTGAGGATCTCGGTGATGTCTTTGTTTTGTTTATCACTTGGCCAATGTTTAGGTTGGCCTAAAGGCATTACCAACACACGTAAGGTGATGCTCACTGCCTTGTTAGGTAAATTTTTAAGTAATTCATTCATGGTATGCCAATAATTGGCTAAACAGTAATCCAGCGACCATTGCACCAATGGAATATCCGTTTCATTTTGACCTTGATCTTGATAACGCTTTAACACGGCCGACATCAGATACATCATCGAGAGCAAATCACCTAAACGGGCGGATAGCGATTCTTTAAATTTTAATTTACCGCCCAATAAGGCCATGGTGACATCTGATACTAAAGCAAAAGCGGCACTGGCTCTGGTTAATTCTTGAAAATAACCTTTGGTGGCATTTAACACAGGCGATGGCGCAAATTTTGCCAAAGTGAGCCCGTGGAAAAACGCACGTGCTGCATTAGAGAGGGTATAACTGACATGTTCGCCAAGATAATGCTCAAAATCTTGCATATTGTCATGATTCAAAGCTTGCATTTCTTTCAAGATATAAGGGTGACAACGCACAGCCCCTTGGCCAAAAATAATCATGCTACGAGTAAGAATGTTAGCCCCTTCAACAGTGATCCCAATGGGCACGCCTTGATAAGCACTTGCAAGGTAATTGTTTGGTCCCATCATGATCCCTTTACCACCATGCACATCCATCACATCATTGGCAATTTTTCGTCCAAGTTCGGTAACATGATATTTAGAAATGGCACCAGGCACAGAAGGTTTTTCACCGGCATCAATCATCGCCACGGTTAAACAACGTACCGCTTCAGAGATATAAGTATAACCGCCGATGCGGGCTAGCACTTCCTGTATACCTTCAAAAGAAGAAAGCGATGTTTTAAATTGACGTCTAATCCGGCAATAAGCCCCCGCAGCCAGCGTTGCAACTCTTGCGCCACCGACACTGGATGAGGGCAATGAAATGGCACGTCCAGTTGATAAACATTCAACCAACATCCGCCAACCATGACCTGCCATGGCTGGCCCGCCAATAATCCAATCCAATGGAATAAAGACATCTTTACCTTGTGTGGGCCCATTTTGAAAAGGAATGCTCACAGGTAAATGACGTCGACCAATGGTGATCCCTGGGGTGGTGGTGGGAATAAGCGCACAGGTGATCCCTAATTCTTTTTTATCACCAATTAATAAATCTGGATCATAAAGTTTAAATGCTAACCCAAGTAATGTGGCAATCGGTGCCAAGGTAATATATCGCTTGTTCCAATTTAATTTGATCCCAATAATCTCTTTTCCATCAAAAAGCTCTTTACAGATAATACCAGTATCAGGAATGCTCCCAGCATCGGAGCCAGCATCTGGGCCGGTGAGCGCAAAACAAGGAATTTCTTCACCGCGCGCAAGACGTGGCAGATAATAATCGCGTTGTTCTTGAGTACCATAATGTAACAACAACTCCGCAGGTCCTAATGAATTGGGCACGGCCACCGTTGAAGCCAGGGTTAAGCTTCGGCCTGCCAATTTCGCTAATATTTCAGAATGTGCAAAAGCAGAGAAACCTTTACCACCATATTTTTTAGGAATAATTAGCGCAAAGAAGCCTTCATCTTTAATATATTGCCAAGCATTTTCCGGTAAATCGAATTGACAGTGGGTGACTTCCCAATCGTTAATCATTTCACATAAATGATTAACTTGGTTTTCCATGAAAGATTGCTCTTCTTCACTGAGTCTGGGCGCAGGCATAGTGAGTAACTTTTCCCATTGCGGGTTACCGGCAAATAATTCTGCATCCCAACCTACGGTGCCTGCTTCAAGGGCGACTCTTTCGGTATCAGACATACTGGGTAAGGTGTTTTTCATGCCATCAAAGGCAGGGTTGATAAGATAGCGTCTGCGGTACTCAGGATGGTTGAGGAAAAATGCACAACCGGCATAGGCTACCCAAAACAATAATAACCAAAACCAATGTAAATGAGAGAACAAGGTGGTTAAAAATAAACCGGCACCAATTGCGATGGTTGTCGTTAACAATTGCGCACGCATAAAAGCTAAAGCAATCAAGCCGCCTAGCCAACAAATTAACCAAAGCAGGGTGCTCATTTTTTCTCCCTAAAATAGGTAACATAAAGATTAGTAAACTATCTCGCAAAGTCGTATTTAGCGTCAAGGGCAGGCCCTAAGCACAACGACTATCAATTTAGCTTTATTTTGCGCCATAATTGCCCTTTAACCAAAAATTTTTCGATTAGTTTAAATTCTCACTCAATACTGAGAACAACAACCTATGAAACGTACACTAGCGATTTATATTGTTCTGATTGCAACCTTGCTTGGCGCAACACCTTACTTAACGGGTATGTTGGTCGAAGTGAAATTTAACGATGTCGTTCATTTGATCTCAGAAATTGAAACCATTCCGGCAAAAATTAACGTAATTGAATATAAACGCGGATGGCGCACCTCGATTGCCAAAACAGAGGTTGTAATTTACAGCGACAGAGGGGGCAAACTTAAAGAGTATCGCTTTTTACTCAATCATGATATTCGCCATGGGCCTTTTGTGCAGCTCACAGACAATAACTATCGCGATTGGCAATTTGCCAGAGCCCTTATTCATTCTACTTTGCAGCTAACCCAAAGTGGCGAAAAAGTTTTACTTGATGAAATTGGACATACGAATATTTTCAACATCAACAGCGAATTTGCGATCAATGGCGCTGTTAACATCGCTGTTGAAGGTCCAGAGTTAAAGATAAAAGAGCATGAAGGCACTGAACGTGTTGCATTCAAGGGGCTCAGTGGCAAATGGACAATTACCTCGGATATGAAACATATCAACGGAAATTTAATCTTACCGGGTATGGATTTCGATTTAGATCAAGCACGTTTTTTCTTGGGTAATTTACAATACCTCACCGAGCTTAATTATGATCCGCAAGGGGTATGGCCAGGAAAATTTCATGCTAAAGTTGAAAAATTCAGTGTTATCATGCCAAATAACAATTTTTCACTGACTATAGATAATTTAGTGACCAATGGTCTTATCAACGTTCAAGGCACCAATACCGATCTTTTCGGTGACTGTCAGATACAAAAATTAACATTTAATGACAAAGAGTTTGGACCTATTGAATATAGCAACTCGTTAAAACATATTGATACGCAAGTGTTCAAATCATTTATTAAATTAAATCATGAAATAAAAACAGGGCAAGCAACACACAATAGTAAAGTTTTTCAACTGATGGCAAGCTTGGGACCAGATTTTTTAAAGAGCCGTCCAGAATTTAGTATTGATAAATTATTTGTGCATACCGTCAATGGCGATGTTCAAGGTGTGTTTTACCTTGCTTTAGGTGGGGCGGATATTAATGTCAGCAACCTAGGGCAGGTGATGCATTCTGTTTTGGCTAAAGGTGAGTTTACTATCCCTAAACTTACCCTAAGAGAATTATTAATAGCCCAATATTCAAAAAGCATAAATGCGACAACAGAAGAACAAAAAGCCCAATCGGCGCAAAATGCGGATCAAATCATTGGCAAATGGTTAGCTGATAATATGATTGTGAATAAAGATAATAATTATGCCACTACCCTTGAAATCAAAGAGGGTAAAATTAGTGTCAATGGGCAGTTGATACAAGTGCCTATACCTACCCAAACTCCGCAAGTTGGGAGATGAGCGCTAATCTGAGTGTAGGGGCGCAGACAGGTGTACAGACCGGATACATGGTA
>JAFECS010000016.1 GCA_018241965.1 Pseudomonadota bacterium
ATCACCAAGCTGACGGTTAAAGGCTCTTTTCCAAACATCACTAATAGCGCCATAGCGACAATCCTAGCAACATAGGTAATTGAGCTTAACAGGTAGATGTTACCGAATTTCACGCCATGATCCCACAATTGATAAGCAATCCCAGCGCCGCTTAATCCGGTAATTACCGCAAGAGATCCTTCAGTCCACGTAGGCGTTACAAAGGTTTCAAATTTAAGGTGTAAAAGCAGGCACAGCACAGCACCTAAGCCGCAATACATGCCTATCATTTCTGTGGGCAAATGCTTGTTATAGCGTGAAAAGGCAGAATAGCCACTCCACAAAAACGCACCAAACAGCGACAACCCATAGCCTATGAAATAGTGCAAATTAAAGCCATTGAGGCTAATTTCGTTGTGCACTAAGACAGCCACGCCGGCAAAACCTAAAAAGGCACCCACCATATGTGGCACTGTAAAGCGCTCTTTTGGCAACATGCTGGTAAACGCTACTACTAAGCAAGGCCAGAGGTAATCGATAAGATCAACATGAGCAATTGGTGCATGCTGAGCGCCATAGATATAGGCAAAATCGCTAAGGCAGATCCCAGAAAGCCCAGCCAGCCAAACAAAGGCAGGTTGTTTAATAACGGTTAACCAGCGTCTTTTTATCGTTAAACGACAGGCCGTTAGCATAAACGAGCTAAAGAAAATAATGGTTAAGACTTCAAATATAGGAAGGCTATTGACCTCGGAGATCAATAAAGGCTCTACAGTCCACATACCCAATGCGCCAAGACCCAAATAGGTGGCACGTTTAACAGTAAGTTCATGCAATGTCGTATTCCTCTTAAAGAATGCGATGAGTACAAAAATGCTGCCGTGGGGTTATTATTGGTATGTTGGCAGAACCCTGTGTAAACACTGCATGCCTGGCATCCCCCGTGCTCCTCAAGCCAAGTTAGCTTGTACCCCATAAGTTAATGATCTAAGGCGGTAAGGTCAAGATTTTTTTTACCTAAAGGGCCCCTTTTGGGGGATAAGCGGTTCTATGCCCCCCCTTATAAATTTGTTACAAGTTAATTGCATTGAATCAATAATTGAGGCTACATTGACGAGGTTGGTCTTTGGCAGTATTCAGCTTTTTGAATCAAAGTCCAAATGATGAGTATCACATCAATTGGAGTAATAAAAATGAAAGATATTAATGTAAAAGATCTCAATAACATCAGTGGTGGTGAGTTTGTTCACGGTTGGCCTACCCCAGATATGTTATGTTTGGATACAAAATTATTAGTTACTGCCGGCAGAGGCGAACCCGCTTTTGATATTTCATCCGCAGTGCATGCGTTAATGAAATATTGCCCCACTGACTTTAGCGATGCCAATACAGCACATGAATTTGCAACCACCGGCGGTATTCCTTAGGAGTTAGCCATGAAAAAATTGAATATTCAAGATGTTCAGTTAGTGAGCGGTGGTGAATATGTACACGGTGAACCTACGCCAGATATGCTTTGTTTTGATACAAGGCTGATGATCATGGCCGGACGTGGTGAAGCTGGATTTGACGTTAGCGCCGCTGTTCATTCTTTAATGAAATATTGTGGTGGTGATTTTTGGGATCCCAATGAAGCGCATGAATATGTCATGAGTGGTGCTTACCCATAATCATGATTCTTCGGCATGGATTTAACCATGCCGAAGTTGTTATTTATGATATCAAGCCAATAAGCTAATAGCTTTATAGGCAAACTTTAACCCAAAGCCAAATAGCATCAGTCCGGCAACTGTGGTAATCCAGGAAATAAGTTTGTTATTGAAAACACGTTTACCTATTTCTAAAAGTCCACTCAAAAAAGCACCCCAGATAAGCACCCCAAGAATGATAGATGAGTTTTCAAATAGGCCTTCTAAATTCTGCACACCATTAACATGATCAAGCGTGGCAGCAAAAAT
The DNA here is from genome assembly GCA_018241965.1 of Pseudomonadota bacterium. GTDB lineage: Bacteria > Pseudomonadota > Gammaproteobacteria > Berkiellales > Berkiellaceae > Berkiella. The sequence goes on from JAFECS010000016.1 coordinate 1,938, forward strand.
AGTTACCCAAAAAAGTAAGCCAATGGGATTAGCAATAGATAAAATAAAGCCGGTAAACATACCATTTAAAACATCAATGGAATTATCTTCATTCTCTGAGAATTCATGCTTTCGTTTGTCGAATAAAGACTTAATTCCTAAATACATCAGTACTAAAGATCCTGCTAAGCTGCAAATGGCGACGTCTTTTTCTGAGTGGATTAGTAGGCCTAACCCAAAATACGCTGCTATTAAACAAAGCGTATTACCAACAGCGCCACCTAAACGAACAACGAAGGCACCCCAAAAACCTTTTTGCAGGCCTCTTTTAATCATTTCTATGGAAACAGGTCCAATGGGGGCAGACAGGGAAATGCCTAATAAGATTTTTTCAATAAACATGTTTATGCTCTATGGATAGACTCAAAACTACAAAGTCAGAAAATATTCTATCCTATCATTATTTAGAAAAACACTCTTTGAAGATAAAATAGCTAAAACAAGAGATTTGCGGTATATACACTGTAGGATTTCACAAGCTCAACACGGCAACCCTTAGCTTATACTTTTCTCAAAGCTTCGTAAGCGCTACTCTCAGATTGTGACACTATGTGCCTTCTGGGCGCAGCTACGCTTTTCGAAAAGTATAAGCTAAGGGTTTTACCCACTTATTCGCAAGCTTCTCCACCAGGCGGATTTTTGCTGTTGTGCTGCCATGTCATCTTGTTCACGTTTCTCTTTAATCACTTCAGATAAGCGTGGCGACGGTGGCGATTGATATTGTTTTGGTAATTTTGCACTAAAGACTACTGGAATAACCCTTTCAGGAGCTGGTTTATGCTTATCAAAATCATCCACCATTTTATCTAATTTTTCGTTTAATTCTTGACGCGCTTGGCTTTGCGTTACCCTTTCCACAGTGCGCAAACCATTTTCTATTAAGGAGTGAATTTGTTTATTTTCTTCAGCATACAGTTTGCCTTCAACTAAATGTTTTTGATAAACACCATAGATATTGGTAAGCGCACATAGTGTGGCAATGGTTAATAAGATAGGGTTAGAAACAGATGCTGCATACCAATTAAAGGGAAAGCATAATAGCAATGTTAAGCTTGCTGTTATACCGCTAAATTGTATCAAATAACGTTTTGCGCCCATATCTACATCGCGCAATGCAATGTCATTTTGCACATCAATAATTCTTTTGGAAGTTTTTATAATGTTTTCTAAATCTTTGGCTAAGATATCCACGTCTTTAAGCTGGTTGCCACGACAAGACTCTAATTTTGTCGATAATGCTTGAAGTTCAGTCAGATCTTTTTCAGGCTTTGCTGTCCTGATTAATTGTGAGAATGTTGTTTTTAAAAAAGCAGCCGCCTTAGCAAAATAACTTTGATTTTGTTTGTTAAATTCTTCCAAGTGTTGATTAAAAAGCAAATATTCATGGGCTAATTGTGTCTGCAAAGTCACAAGCTCGTTTCTTGCTCTGTATAATTGGAAATGATCTTTAAATAAATCAAAAACGCTTTTGATGAGGGCTGTGGTGCTAACAAGCGCAGTCGCTAAAGGAGCGCTGATGGCTACATAGTTAAATAGTACCGCCAGTGCAAGACCAATGGCGGCCATATGCATAAGATAAAGCAGGGATAAATTTACTTTAAATAAAGTGCTTAGTTGCTTACTCTCTTTTCTAAACCAAATTTCTTTAAGGCCGTATAGGGTTAGCAAAACACCAAAAATTTTTGCACAAAGTCCGCCAACTTTTGCAATCAATTTAATATAAGGATCAAGTGCCTGCATCATGGGCAATAGTGTATGTAAACCTAGTTGCAAAATCTAGCCTGAATGTAGCATTAATTTGTAATTTCTCTAACAATACTATAATTACACACAGCTTAGGATTTTGCCTGAATGGTCGATAATATAGATACATTAATTTTTTAGTGAAGCACGGAAGATGAAAAAAATACTCGCACTCATGGCTTGTTTAACTTGCCTATCATCAGCGCATGCGTTGGGGCCTAATCAATTAAGCTTTAATGGCATGAAATTTTATAAAAGCGATGAAAGAACACAGAATAATGTACGCATAGCAGAATATGAAGCTGTTGATGGCAACAATGCTGCGAGCATTGTGTTAACTCATGTGCTAGATAAAAACGACCCAAGCAAAATCGCTACCGGATTAAAACAAAAGAAATCCATCGAAGTGATGGATGTAGAAAACGTCAAGCCAGACAGCAGCGATGTGATGGTAACCTTTGTTAAATTTGATATGCCTAATCTGAAAGTTGAAAATAATCTTTGTCGCATTATAAAAAGCCCCGCTCAAAATGGCAGTATCGTTTTTCAATATGTAGAAAAAAAGAAACTAAAAAGTCAGGCCGAAGGAGCAACCATCCCAGACTTTACCGTGTTAGCTGAAAATTTAAAGGAATTACCTATTGATCAATATGTAAGCTCACTCTCGCAAACAAGGAGCGAGACTGCTTCATACCATCAACCCGCAAGAAGGGTAAGCAATAGCAATATTCCATGGTATAAGCGCCCTGGCGCACGCACTGGGACGCCTCAATCCTACCGTCGCTACTAAGCCATATAATATTTGTTAACAAAAAGGGCTCGTTAGAGCCCTTTTTTATTCAACAGTGACTGTGCACCTAAACTGAACTAAAATCGTGACAAAGATGTCTTAAAATAAAACGTGAAACAGGCTGTTTATGAAAAGAGTTGGTGCTGCCCTGAGTTTACTTCTTTCCTTGTTTTATACCCAAGCTGGGCTTTGTTCTATTACCACCTATAATCTCGACAAGAATACGGTTTGTAATAATATTTTTAACAGCCCTAATTTTAAAGATTTTTTAGCCTTGCAAGAGTTTTTTAGAGTATATCCTCAATATGTGAGCTCTTTTAACCCCGCAGACCCTCACTATTGCTTTGATTTAAAAATTGCTTACACTTTTTTTTATAAAAATATATATACTCAAGAAGATATTACGCAGTTTTATAACAATTGCTTAAATTTTAGCGATCAAGAAGTGGCTTTTACCAACGAAAGTTTTTTGCGTGTGCAAAGTGCGATTATTAATTGTCATCTGAATTAATAGTGCCTGCATGTCTGCCTAAAATGAGCGTTTATCTATTTGGCGCTTCTTGCCCGCCCTTTATCATTTTTCACTTCCCTCCACAAGAATATTGCATACAATTACCGCATCTTTAAATTAAGGTGCTTTATGAAACGTGGCGCAGACAGATTAGATCACAATGATGTTACTGAAGATTCAGTGCCTCCCTTTTTTGTGTCTGACGCTGAATGGGCAAGAGCAGAGGCCTTTTTTGGAAGCCAAAAATTTGGCTGGTATAATTGGAACCTTGGACTTTTGTTTTCCACTCCCAAGCTTGTAAGAAAGCTTAAAAAAGAAAAAGGCAACCCTAATTCCCATACCTTTATTGAACAAGATGGCAAAATTATTGTTACTGCCAACACCGCCTCTGAGCCACATTGTGTGCTTGGCGAAGGTGGACAAGGTAAAGTTAAACTCGGATTTATGCGCAAAGGCTCCACGGTTGCGGTTAAAACGCAAAAAGAAATGGTTGCACAATTAAAAAATATGCCTCACCAAAGACTCAAAGCGATACGTCCGCAAGACTTGGAATGCCAAGCGCTCGCTCACGAAGGTTTATTGGTAGGATACCTTCATGAGACTCGTCCTCGAACGCCAACCAGCCAAGTTTTAGAAAAGCAATATACTATCATGCAGCTTGTTCCAGGCGAGGATTTGCAAAAAATCGACAGTAGAGAGCTAACACTGCAACAACGATTGCAAATCGCTTATCAGTGTTGTGTAGTACTAAAACATATTCATGCTGGTAAATTCGTGCATGGAGATATCAAACCGGCCAATATTAAAGTGCAATTCGTTGGTGATTCTATTATTGTAAAATTTATTGATTTTGGTTTTTCTTTTAAATTAAAAGACGGCCAAATTCAAATGGACATTCCCGCTTCCTTTGGCTCGGATAGCTATATCGCCCCCGAAGTCAGCAAAGGGTATAATATAGGCTATGCTTCTGATGTTTATTCATTAGGCGTTGTTTTTAGCAAAGATTTAAAAATACCTGCAAAAATTTGGGATGGTATGACTTCTTATTTAAGTGAAAGGCGGCCCTCGTTGGATGAAATTACTAACCGTTTACAAACTGCAATCGCACAAACACCGCCACAAGCATTAGAAAGCACAGGCCACAAGAAACTTAAACCTGATGGCAAATCCTAAGGGTTAATGGCCATTCACCATTTCAATTTCATAGGAGTTAATGCTCTTAATATCTCTTTCTCTTAACACAATATTGCTCATTTTTATATTTTGAGTATGGCCAGGCAATAAGTGTATATGGCCCCGAGTTTGCGCCACAATGCCTTTTTTGTCTTTAAGAATCACTCTGTACTTAAGCACAACTTTTTGTTTGGTGTCGTTGCTAAATGAAAATCCACCCCTTACTGAATCTACAGCATTGGCCTTGCTATGATAAATGCTAATGTCACCATAGGTATGCTCGTTAATGCGTAATGGGATAGCCTTTGCGTGGTGTTTTGTGGCCTCGTGAAGATTGATGGCACCACTTTGGCTAAATGCTTGGCTTAAAAGCGGAAATGTTAAACTCAAAATGGCTAAAATAACAGCGCTGATTTTCATTATCTCTCCCTGATTCTTTAATGGGTGGCTAAAATATATCGGCCTATTTAAATAAAGATATAAGGAAATACCCCCACTTACAATAAACTCAATCGAAAAAACCTTTTGCCGATAACAGTATATCCAACCACTTTAGGTAAAGCTTGCTTATGAAAAAGAAAAATACTAATGGGGAAGGCATTGTCTGGCCACCTACTTATGCAAAAGATATAAAAGAAAATCAGCCCAAAAGTCATCATGAGCAAGAAAACAAAGATCCCGGCAGTGATCACCATCACGGGAATGACTCAGCCAATGAAGCAGACAAAAGACGCGTTTGGGAAGAAAAAAATAAACAAAACTTACCTCCTAAGAATAAAAAAGGGCCTTAACTAAATTTAATTTCCTCACGCCATTGCTGAATAATCTTCACAAAATTTAATGAAAATAATAGATATTTTAAATCTTCGTAGGGGCGCATCCTGTATGCGCCCATATAGAACACATCTTCAATATCCCTAGAATGTGCTTGTAGGTATTGTAAGCACAGAAATTAATTGAATTTAAGATCGGGCGCAGACAGGCTGCGCCCCTACGAAGAAAAGAAATTTTATAGTTTTACGTGGGGTATTTCTAATGGTAAAATTTACCTACATTTTACCTTGAGTTTTTATAGTGTATCTCAAACGAATCTTGACAAGATTTTTCACTGTTTTGCTTATGCTTAGTTCAAAAGTGTTAGCCTTAGCATCATTAAACGAAATACAGTTAAATAGCTCTGCGCCTCTTTCTGATGTACCCAATTTAAAACAAAAATTAATGAAAGCTGATAAAAAGTGCGAGCCTTACCTCAATGAACTTGCACTGGTGAAAGTGCCCTACTTTGGTTTCGACAATAAAACCCATGAAGGAGTTCTGTTAGTACATCAATCCCTTGCCAGTGAAATTTTAGAAATTTTCCAACTGTTACATCAAAACCATTTTGCAATTGAAACTATTCATCCTTTTGGCAATGGAAATAATGTGACGATTTCTTACAATTGCCGCGAAGTGACTTATCAACCTGGCAGATTGTCGCAACACAGTTTTGGGCGAGCAATTGATATCAATCCCCTGGTGAACCCTTATATTAAAGGTGAGATCTTTATCCCCCCAGAAGGTAAAGCTTATCGCGATAGAGAAAAAAGCTATCAAGGTCAAATTACCCGTAACAGTCTGGCCTACCAGCTGTTTGTTGAGCGGGGATGGGATTGGGGTGGCAATTGGGTCGATGTAGCTGATTTGCAGCACTTTGAAAAAAGGGCCAATGGCGAAAAACGCAATCCTTTTGGGTACCCAAATAGTAATTGACCAAACTTAGGCAGCTCTTTAACCCTTTATTTGACTTGGGTAATGTGTTAAAAAAGCTTAGTTTTGTTCCATCATTCAACAAGGAGTCTGTCATGGCTAACAAAGAAAAAAAGTCACAAAAAGAAGCAAAAAAAGAACCTAAGCATTCCTTAAAAGAAAAACGTGCTTTGAAAAAAGCAAAAAAAGAAGGTAAATAAACCCGCTCGCTAAGGCCTTGCAACCCATCGCCTTAGCTTGCTTTATATCATGACGACGACACGCATTATAAAAGTTGTACCTTACGACCCAAACTGGCCCCATCAATTTGAGCAAGAGGCCGCTAAAATAGCGCAAGCCTTTGGCGATAATCTTGTTACTACCCATCATATTGGCAGCACTTCGGTTGAAGGTTTAGCGGCCAAACCCATTATCGATATGATCCCCGTGGTGAAAGATATTCTCGCTGTTGATACATGTAATGAAGCGATGGTTGCCCAGGGATATACCGTTAAGGGGGAGTATGGGATCCCTTTCAGGCGATTCTTCTCAAAAGAAGGCTATAACGTGCATGTGTTTGAACAAGGCAGTACTGAAATTTTACGCCATCTTAACTTTACGGCCTTTTTAGGCAAGCACCCTGTTTATTTAAAGGCTTATGCCGAATTAAAAGCAAATGCCGCTTTGGCGCATGCTGAAGATATTGTTGCTTACTGTAATGCCAAGGATGCACTTATCCAAGAAATTGATAGTTTAGCGGGCATACAATACCTTCGTGTCGTAAAAACATTGTTAGACAGTGAATGGTTGGCTTACCATCGAATTTATGAAGAACAAGTACATCAAAAAAACAAAGCGCTTTATTCTCCCGAAGCAGAATTATTTTCCCTGCCTGAACACCACCATTTTGTGCTAAGAAAAGGCAATGAAATTATTGGCATTTTACATTTAGAATTTATACGCAAGAAAAATGCTACCATCCATGCCTTGGCTTTAGACAAACCCCACCAAAGCAAAGAAAATGAAAACTATCTGTTTGAATTTGCTAAAAAATGGCTACGCCATCAAGGTAAAATTTTAATTTAGAGTCCACCTTAAAAATAATTTAGTTAGTTAGCTTATAATATAAAATAACAGTATTTCAGATGAATGGCATTGTTAAGTCATAAAATCTTAGTTATTTTACGTGCCTATTCAGATAACCAAGACAGTTTGAACTTGAGGTAAAAATGTTCAATATAAAAATATCTCCTACAGCAGAAACCAATATCAAATCTGCTTTAACGCTGGCAGCCTTAATGACGATGATTGGTACTATTGGCAGCTTTGTGGCTGGCACCAGTGGGATCCTTATTAGTACAGGGATAACATTTGGGATTGCGGCGTTATCCATGTGGTATGCACGAGAGCTTTCGCTATGGTTAATGAGCGCCAAAGAAATAGCGCCAGATGCAAAACCTGAAGGCTTTGATTTACATAACATGGTTGATAAACTTCGAAAATTAGAGCACGTCAACCTCCCTGTGATGCCCAAAGTGTGCATCATCGAAAGCAAAACCAAAAACGCTTTTGCAACCGGGCGCCATCAAGGGCACACCGCCATTGCTATTACTACCGGCCTTTTACAAGAAGCCAAAAATCATGCCAAAGGTAATATGGCTGATGCCAACCGCTGGATTGAAGCCATTCTTTTGCATGAATTGGGGCATATCGTTAACCGTGATATCGCCACCAAAACAGCCGCTTCTATTATGGTCAGCAGCGTACGCTTATTAAGCGAATCATTATATGAACAGCGTTTAAAACAAAGACAAGAACAAGCAAATCAAAAATCAAAAGAAAATGCTAAAGCCAAAAAAGAAGGCAAAGAAGTTAAAGAATCGAACGAAAGCCCTTCTGTTTTACGAAATATCGCTGAATATTTGTTGTTTAATTGGGTTATCCCTTACACAGGCACCCTTGTGAGCTTATGTTTATCTCGCACCCGTGAATTTGCCGCAGATGATATGGCAGCAAAGTGTGGTCGTGCTAAAGACATGGCGCAAGCGTTTGAACTTTTACGCAAGCCTTGCGAAAAAGATCATGATCATGCCACTAAACGTATGGAAACATTATCTGCGATGATGTGTGCAAGCCTTAACCCTGAAGCAGATCAACAAATAGCCAATCAATTGAAAGATCCGCAAGTCGGCACTTTTAAATCTATGTATTTATCTGTGCAAAAGGCTTTCTCCACGCACCCAGCGTTGGATGATCGTATTGAGCGCATGCTGCAACAAGCTAAAGAAAGTGCGCCTGCCAAAAAAGCGCGTGCTTCTGCAAGAGCTTAAGTGTTCACTTGCCGCGAGGTTGCTCGCGGCTTTTTAACAATTCTTTTCTTTAAATTTACAACACCTACCCGATTCAAAATACCCTCTAATTTTCACAATTTCTCCATAAGAAACCAAAGGTGTAAAATGGCACTGTTGTATACTGGGAGAATGGAATGAAAAAGCATGATGTTGATAGGCTCTATCGTACAAAACAGTAGAGGCAGCATAAGCAATGAGTAGAGCCAGTAACATTTTCATGAATATTAAGACAAGCTTTAAAAGATATTAGTTCAAAAATATTCATGCTTATACACTCATTTTATTGGGCTGATGCTTTAGCCCAACTTCGAACCCTTTTAATAAAATAATGAAGCACAACCAGCATCATACCCATACTAATACCCATCACCATATCTACTAATAAAGTAAACATAAAGGTAGCCAGTAGAACCATCTTATCAAACAAATCATGCGATCGCAGAACATGCCAAAATTCACGAGCATGCGACATTCTATAGGCTGTTACTAATAAAAGAGCCGCCAACGATGCCATGGGGATTAAATTAATCAATGGCGCAAAAAGGAGCACATAACCTAACACCAATAATGCATGCAAAATACCCGCCAGAGGTGATCGCGCGCCATTTTGGATATTGGTTGCTGTACGTGCAATAGCAGCAGTGGCTGGGATCCCCCCTGCCATAGCAGAAAAGATATTTGCTAAACCAATGCCATTGAGCTCTGAATTAGGATAATGCTTTGTTTGGGTGAGATTATCAGCAATGGTGGCAGAAAGTAACGATTCTAAAGCGGCCAGCGCACTAATCATTAATGCGGGGATTACCAGCAAATAAAATTCATCTAAAGTCGGAAGCGTTGGCAAACTAAAGGATGATGCAAGCGGTGGAAGCCCAGCGATTTCTTTACCTTGTATCAGGGTATGAAATTCTGTGCCTATAGTCATAATGGGATGGCCCAAAAAATTAAAAACATAGGCAAGTATTGCCCCAGCTATTACTCCAATAATCGGAGAAGGCAGCCATTTAATTTTATCTTTTGTAAAAATAACTAAAAGCAGTGTCACAAGCCCCACGATGGCGTTATGCACTTGCATATTATCTAGATGCGAAAATATAAAGGCGACTTTACCGGCAAAGTGGTGAGAGGCTTCGGTGATAGGTATAGCGAAGAAATCTTTTAATGAAATCGATGCTATCACCAGCGCAATGGCACTGGTAAATCCAATAATGACCGCGTAGGGAACATAGTGAATGAGTTTACCCAGCTTAAATACGCCAAATAATACTAAGAAGATCCCTGCTAATAGCTGACACCAAATTAAACCTTGCAGACCCATTTCAGAGACGATGGGTATTAATATCATCACAAATGCCGCGGTTGGCCCACTGATTTGAAAAAGAGAACCACCGAAGTAGCTGGCAACCACGCCTGCTACTATGGCAGTGGTAATGCCATGTATAGGCGCTAAACCCACAGCGATGGCTAAGGCCATGGAAAGTGGCAGCGCGATCAATGACACCACAAAAGCCGCTTTGAAATCGGCGTTAAAATCCTTTAAGCGATAGCCCTGCAATAAAGCATGGCGCAAAGCAATCCCCATGGGTAGCAGACGAAAAATGTTATGATTCATTTAGATATCTTAATTTATAGGTAAATAAACTGTGCTGTTTATATTAATTTTAGGGGCTAGAATTGTTTTATCAAGTGATTCAGCAAACTATATATTGATTATTTTTTTACTTTCACGTCTTATCGTAGGGGCGCATCCCGTATGCGCCCATCAAATCTCAAAATGTGCAGCTATCATCTTCAAAATTGGCGTATCAATATGATGCTTTTCTGAAAACTTTAAAACATTGCCAATAATGTATTCTTTCTCGACTGGTTTACCTGCAAAATAATCTCTATACATACTTGGGTAATAGCTGTTAAACCCTTTGGTAAGAGTGATCATTTTTTCTACATCGTCTTGAGTGATGTTAACCCCTTCCGCCTTTGCCAAATCCACAATTTCATTCATCAGTGAACGCACAATACTGGCGTAAGGCTGAACAGATGCCAAAATTTGAGTATCTTGTTTATAGATCACAGACAATGAAGAAAAAGGCACATTCCATAACAACTTACGCCAGCGGATTTCTTTATACGAAGAGAATATTTTGGGCTTTATAGGGATTGGCAAATCGTTAAATGCTTCCATTATTGTATTACACGCCATTGACGCATTATAAGGCGCTAAGCGAAACTCACCGATAATAGGGATCTGGACATCTAGTCCTTCTCTGAACGCTCCCATGCTAGAGATCCCACAGACAATGGGGCAATTTTTCGAAAACTGAGAAACCCATTCTTCATTACCAATGCCATTTTGAATAATTAAGATAATAGAATCAGGCTTTAAACAAGAAGCCAGCAGAGTTCCAAGCTGATTATTTTCTGTGGTCTTAAGCGCGATGATAATAACATCTGAAGGCGGCAAAGTGTTGGCAGCTTGATGAATCAAGGGATCTTTAATGAGAATTTCTTTATTTTCTGGGAAATGTAAGGTAAAAGCTTTTTGTTGTAAAAGCGTTTGATATTCAGAATGCATTAAAAAATGGACTTCATGCTTAAATGATAATAAGCCACCGTATGCTTTGCCTAATGCTCCCGAACCAATAATCGATATAATCATACTCTTCCCAATACTCTTTCCAGTTTAAATGCTCGGGGTCCTGTCAAGGGACTTCAATTTTTTGTGCTCGTGCCTACGCACAAAAAATGAAGCTCCCCTGCCACCCCTTCGCCCTTAGTTTTTTTAAATTTACGAAGCAAAAGAAAAAATTATCATTTGATGCATTTCAGGCTGGGTCAGTACTTTTTTTTCTTCGGTAAATTTACCGTCTGAAACGTCTTTAATTACCCCTTTCCAAAAATGGTAAGCCCTTAAATTTTGGGGTATGACGGCCACTTCCCACTCGCCTTTAAATTGAGCAAATATTTCTTTAGCAATGGTTTGCCCAATTTTTCTACGCTGATAAGGCGCTGCCACAAAAAACTCACCCATATTCCACTCTACGGTGGGTGTGGTGCCCACTTTATTCACCATCACAAAACCAGCAGGATGCCCATCTACTTGAATGAGAAAAGGAAAGCGTTCTTTTTCTTTAAAATAGCTTTTAAGACCCTGCATCAACGCTTTACTGACATATAAGCCGCTTGTTGGAAACTCCCAACCCGGTAAATGGCCACAATAGTGCGCCATATCGTATTCATAATACACCGCTAAGGACTCAATAGCAGAAAACTCATGGGGCTGTAATTTGATCAAAGTGGACTTTGTCATGATCTTGGTTAAGTCAGTTCTCTTATTCTTGTCTCATTTGAATTTAAGAAATTCATTTTTATTGATTATATCACCTGAATATGCACTAAAATATATTTTTTAAAAATGAATTTGTCATCTTGCATTTAACAATGGATATGTTAAAAAATGCCCATCTGTTCTAGATAGTAGTACTCCCTATGCGCACCTCCTTTTTAGCAAAAATTGTTATTTTGTTAGGCCTTTTATTGTTCAAAATTGCTGTTTTACAAGCCGATGAGGGAGGCCACACGCTTTTAACAAAGGAACGCGTGGAGGCAGCGAATGATTTTTATCAAAAACACATAGCAACCAGTAACAAAGTTTCTAGCACTAAGCTTGAGCGCTTGGAAAGAAAAGTGAACGCAAAGCAAGCTTTTGATAGTCACGATTGGTACGCCAGCCGTTATGCGTTTCAACGCGTCCTTGCCGATGATGAAAACGACTTTAAAGCCTGGTTTTTTCTTTGTAGATCATTTATAGAATTACAACACTTTGATACTTATCAAAATTATGACGAGGCATTAGAAGCCTCCTTGGTAAAAGCTTATGTTAAAGCAACTTCCAATTTAGATAAAAAAGCCGTGGAATGGTTAGCTGGATCTTCGAGGTTAGCGCTAGAACCATTAAAACAAAATGCACTAAAAGACAGTAGCCAAGCACAAATTGAAGAACATATTACAAGCCTTAGCAAAAACTACCCCGCTGAATTTGCGCCTTATTCTTTAGATATTCCTGAACGTACTGATATTGCCAGTGCTTGTGTGTTATGGACTTACCCCTTGGTGAAATCACCACAATTTCATTATGAGGATTACATAAGCATAACACCCAAAGTAAAAGATCTGAGCGTAATAGCCCGAAAGAATCAACTTTGTTTGGAAGGATTAAGTTTTGGCCAAAACTATCAACTTACTTTCAAGGCAGGCTTTCCTGGCGAAGAAAATATCAAGCTTTCCCAAGCACAAACGTTGGATATCTTTATTGCACATCGTAAACCTGCCATCTCCTTTAGAGAAAAAGGATATATCTTAGCAAGCCATGCGCCACAACTTGTGCCCCTATCTGCGGTGAACGTATCCGAAGTAAAGCTTAAACTCATTCACGTGCCTGAAAGAAATATTCATAGCATTCAACTGAATTGGTTTGCCAACAGTATTTCAAGATGGGAGGCAGATTATCTACAAGAAGAACAAGGCAGCCTTGTTTGGGAAGGAACCTATAAATTTCCTGTCACAACCGATAAAACAACGGTTTCTGGTTTACCGATTGAACAAATTATTGGCCACAAACTAGAACCTGGTGTCTATGTCATTGAAGCAAAAATTTCAGATAAAGGTTACGATGAAAATGCTTTCACTTCTCAAGCGCTGGTTATCAGCGATATTGGGATAAGCACATATCAAGGCCCAGATGGTTTACATGTGATTGCCCGCTCCTATAAAACAGCCAAACCGCTTGCTGATGTAGAGATTAATTTAATAGCGAAAAATAATCGTGAACTTGGCAAAATCAAAACCAATACCGATGGTAAAGCACTCTTTTCAGAAAAAATGATCAATGGCAAAGGGGGCAATAGTCCTGCTTACTTAAGTGCCACTTTGAAGGGCAAAGAATTTACCGTTTTAAATTTAAAAAATGAAGCTTTTGATTTAACCGACAGAGGCAATACAGGTAAAGAAGTTAATAATGCTATAGAAGGTTTTATTAGTACCGAGCGCGGGATCTATCGCCCTGGAGAAACGGTACACCTTTTTTCCTTACTGAGAACGAACCAAGGCAAGGCCACCGCTTCACTGCCCCTCACTCTGAAGCTCTTTCGCCCTGATGGTGTTTTAGCGCAAAGCCTCACCTTAACGGATAAAGGCAATGGTGCCTATTTTTATGATTACCCTATTCAGCCTACTGCGCAATCAGGACTATGGACTGCAGCGATTTATCTTGATCCTAAGGCAGAGCAAATTAACCATGTAGCTTTTGAAGTCAATGATTTTGTGCCACCCCGTATTGAAGTTAAAACACAAGCAGCCAATAAACAAATAACCTCGAAGCAAGAGAGCACCATTGATGTTAGCGCTCAATATTACTATGGACCACCCGGTGCAGATTTAAAAGTGCAAGCGCAATCCACCCTTATTCCATGTGATGAACCTTTTTCTCAATGGAAAGCCTATCACTTTGGTCTGGTGGAAGAAAATTGGACACCGCAACGTTTTACGCACCCAGATACCAAAACCGACGCCCAAGGCAAAGCGCATGTTACCCTTCATGTGGATGCAGAGCCACAAACTTCAAAAGCCTTAACGCTTGAAACAGCCATTGAGGTATTTGAAGTAGGTGGGCGCCCCAGAAAAGTAAAACATAAAACCCTTTTCTGGCATCAGCCTTATCTTATTGGGATTGCACCACGCTTTAAAGACAATATGGCGGCCAGTAACTCAAAGGCCGTGTTTGATATAATTGCAGTAAACAAAGATGGCGCATTACAAAACGCTGCCGGTTTACAATACACCCTTTTTGAAGAACATCATGATTATGTTTGGTTTAGACAAGGGACCAACTGGCAATATGAAATAGTAAGCCGTGATAATGTTGTCACCACAGGCCACGTTACACTTGCCAACAATGCACCAACTGAACTAAGCATCCCCGTGAAATATGGCGCTTATAGAGTAGAAGTGCTTGATAAAAAAACTGGGGTAACAAGTAGTGTGCGTTTTTGTGCGGGGTGGTATGCAAGCGAACAGTCCCCCGACAGACCAGATATGTTGGAAGTAGGGTTTGGCGATAAAGCTACAAGCCACAATAATAAAGTGAAAGTGCATGTGAAAAGCCCATTTGCTGGCGAACTATTTTTAGCCTGGGCAGGGAATACTTTTAACCCCATTTACCAAGGCAAAATTGGTAATGAGGCAACCACGCTTGAGATCCCGCTTCATAACCTTGAAAACGGTGGCCAATATTTAATTGCCCAAGTGTTTTCTGGATTTGATCAAAAAATCGAGCAAATGCCAAAACGCGCCATCGGTATTGCCTGGCTTGATAATCATCAAACAGCCCTAAAACATCGGCTTGATTTTAACATCGAACATCCTGAAAAAATTCAATCTGGGCAGCAAGTTAACATTACCCTGCGCACACAAAAGCCCAGCAAAGATCTGCATTATCTTGTGGCGCTGGTTGATGAAGGTACCCTTTCCTTGACCCAATATCCTTCACCCAATCCTTATGACTTCTTTTACGCGCAAAAAAAATTAAGCTATGAACTTAGAGACAGCTATGGCCTTTTAATTAACCCCTTTGGTGGGCGTCCTGGCTCCTTTGAAGTCGGCGGCGGGGAATCGATTATGTCACGTGCACTCACACAACTGCCCGCGCGTGCCTTTAAAGTGGTTTCTTTGTATTCGGGTGTGATTGATTCAAAAGGCAAAGACAATGTCACTATCCCTTTTAGCATTCCCGAATACACAGGAAAATTAAGAGTGATGGCCATTGCTTGGAATGAACAGGGCGTTGGTGCCAATGAAAGCACCTTATTGGTGCAAGATCCTCTCGACATTTACCTTGCTAGCCCGCGCTTTTTAGCGCCATCAGATAAAACCACGGTGCCGCTCATTATTAAAGCTATCGATGTTAAGGACGGCCAATATACACTTCGTTTTACAAGTGATGGACAAGAGCAAAAACACCAATTTAATTTAAAAAAGGGAGAGGAACAGCACATTCCTATAACCCTTCAATTTAATGATAATGGTATAAAAAAATTGGCTGTTACTTTGACAGGGCCCAATGCTTTTGAACAAAAGCGACAATTTGAATTGTCTGTGCGCCCAAAATATGGCCATTTTAGTTTAACGCAATACCATACGCTTGCCCCTTCCCAAAGCTTTCAGTTAACGCCTGAATTGTTGAACAATTTCCAAGCAAATAACAGCTTGGTTTCACTCTCTATTGGCTCTTTGCCAGAGCTTGCTAGCCAAACGCATATCAATGATCTCATGCAATATCCTTATTATTGCTTAGAGCAAACCACCAGCAAATTACTGGCAACCCTGTTAAGCGCAAAGCCAGATCCCGAGCTTTTAGAAAAAGGTTTTAATCAACTTAACACTTTACAAAAAATGGATGGATCATTTTCCCTTTGGCCACAAAATGCCACTGAACCTTGGCTCAGTTTGTATGCCTATGATGTCTTAATGCTTGCTAAAGCCAAAGGCTATGCACCGCCTTCAGCCTTAATGACAAATGCTGCGCGTTGGTTAACCGAAGCGAAAGATCGCACCATTCATGATGCCGATGATATTGCTATTGCGGCCTATGCACATTATTTATTAGCCAAAGAGCATCAAGGTTCGCTAGGCCAATTGCGATATTTTACGCAAAATCACCAAAAAGAAATTACGGCACGCCATGATATGGCCTTTATAGCCGCAGCCTTTGCTTATTACGATTCTCCCACGGACGCCGCCATATGGTTTAAAAAGGCTATTCAAGCAAAAGAGGCGAGTAAAGAAAATTACTATGCTGGCTTTGGTTCGCCCTTACGAAATAGCGCTATTTTAGTAACTTTGCTTTCGCAAACAACCCATGAACATGCTGAGCTTATTCGCTTGACACAAGAATTAGTGGATAAAAGCAAAGAGGCCGTTTATTTAAGCACACAAGAAAAGGCTTGGTTAATCAATGCTTCCATGGCCCTGAAAGATGCTCGAAAAAAATATCACCTAACCCTCGATGACAAAACTATTGAAGGCGTGATGCCTCAAAGCTTTGATTTTGCGATAAACGCCTTACAAAAAAATCCTGTGATAAAAAACACTAGTTTAGCGCCAGTCTATTTTGCGCTGACAATGCATGGTGAGCCAAAAGAAGTTAAATCCCTAGCGCAAGCAAGCTTTGAAATAAAACGCCAGGTATATAATTTGCAAGGCGAGAATGTGGATTTAACTAAGCTTAAAAGTGGTGAACTTTATATCATTGAGCTTAAAGGCCGACGCTTAAACGATAAACTTAATCATGTGCTATTGGTCGACAGGTTACCTGCTGGCATTGAAATTGATAATGCCAAACTCTCACAAGAATTACCTGAACAACTTGCTTGGCTGGGTAACCTTACTTATACCGATCGTATTGAAGGCAGGGATGATCATTTCATGGCTGCTTTTAATCTGTGGGAGCAAAGTGAATTTAAAGTTGCGTATATCGCGCGCGCTGTGAGCCAGGGAAATTTTGTCTATCCTGCCACCTTTGTGCAAGCGATGTATCAACCGTCGTTTTTTGCTTACGGGGATGAGCAACCCATCCAGGTAATTTCGCCTTGAAAAGAGTACTCAACATCGTCCGTTGGATGTTCCTGTTGATTGCTGTGGGCATTTGCCTGCTTTATGGTGCGGATAAATTATGTCCTTTGAACTTGAGCCGTTTTGAAGATCATTCAACACTGATTTACGCCCAAGATGAGCTTGCCCATGTTTTTTACACCAGCGATGATAAATGGCGCACGCTCACTAAGCCTGATGAAGTGAGCGCTTTATATCTTCAAACGCTCATTGCTAAAGAAGACAAAAATTTTAGAAAACATTTAGGTGTTTCACCCACTGCGCTTATAAGAGCAAGCTATCAATGGGTTAAAGCAAGACGGGTGATCTCTGGCGCATCCACCATCACTATGCAAACAGCCAGGTTACTAGAGCCTAGAAAACGCACGCTTTTATCTAAACTCATTGAATGTTTTCGCGCATTGCAGCTTGAGTGGCATTTTTCTAAAGATGAGATCTTAACCATCTATCTTACCCTAGCGCCTATGGGTGGCAATATAGAGGGTGTGCATGCCGCGTCGATGGCCTATTTTAATAAACTCCCCTCACAGTTAAATGCCAGCGAATCTGCTTTGTTAATTGCCCTCTTGCAATCTCCCAGCAGATTGAACCCTTGTTATTACCCAGAAAAAGCGCTTGTAGCCCGCGCCCATGTGTTGGATTTTATGGCCAATCACGGATTTATCAGCGAAAGTGAAGCAAAGACCCATAAACTTGCCCCGCTTCCTAAAAGCAAGTCAAAACCCCCAAGAGAAATGCCCCACTTGGCATGGCGATTAAAAAAACAATTTAAGCAAAAAAGTATTATTCACAGCACCATTGATTTAAGCTTACAAAAGAAAATCGAATTTACTTTACACAGTTTCAAGCCTTATTTACCAGCGCATGCCAACGCTGCCATCTTAGTGGTAGATCATCAACAAAAAAAATCTGTCGCTTATGTCGCTTCCAAGGATTATTTTGATGAAGAAAATCACGGCTTTGTCGATTATATTAGCGCCGTGCGCTCCCCGGGTTCAACATTAAAGCCTTTTATATATGCCTTAGGTTTTGACATGGGTTATATCAACAAAGACTCTTTATTATTAGATGAACGCCGCCGCTTTGGCGCTTATTATCCTAGAAATTTTGATAAAGAAACCTATGGCACCGTAAGCGCCAATGAAGCCCTTGCCATGTCTTTAAATACGCCCGTGGTCGATTTGTTAAACCAAATCGGTGTTATTCGCTTTGTAGGTTTATTAAAAGAAGCTGATATAAATGCGCAGTTTCCTAAAAGTTTTGATAGCCCAAGCTTGGCTATTGCTTTAGGCGGCGTAGGCTTAACACTGGAACAACTGGTAACGCTGTACACAGCCTTAGCACAAGATGGTAAAGTAAAACCTTTTTCTTATATCAATGAACAAACCGATAAAAATGAACCTGCATTATTTTCGAATCATGTGGCAAAGCAAATCTCTGGCATTTTAGCAACGCAAATGGACAATGGTCGTACTTATTCTTTGAAAACAGGCACTTCTTACGGACATCGTGATGCCTTAGTGATTGCTTATGATAACCGTTATGTGATTGGGATCTGGATAGGTAGACCAGATGGTTCACCATTAGGAAATTTTTATGCCCGAGATCTCAGTGTGCCGCTTTTACAAAAAGTTGTGAATATTATCCCGCAAAGTCAAAATCCGAAAAAACACGAAGTCTCGCAAAGCCTTCACTTCAAGCCTTCTTTTAGAGAAGCGTATGCTGTTCATCAAGATTTTCATGCTAAACCAACATTATTATTTCCTGTGGATGATAGCGTCATCGCCTTAGAAAAAGAGGGAGCTGCCTTTAAAGCTATCCCCTTAGCGGTTAGCGGCGGAAAACGCCCTTATACCTGGCTTATTGATGGGGAACCTTTAACTGGCCCTCTATGGCAACAAAAGCAGTTTTGGACGCCAAAACAGCCTGGCTTTTACACCATTGCCGTCATCGACAGCCAAGGAGCAACGACCCGGGCACATATCGAGTTGCGCTCAAATTGACTCTCCCTATAAAATGCAGTTAAAATGCTGCCCAAAATTAAGGAGGAGTTGATTATGTCCAAACCAGGTCCAGAAAACAACGGCAATCATGAAGATATAAGTACACGCCCTCAACGTTCTGCCACAAATCCAGGATCAACAAGTGGGACAATCGCAACCCCATCTCCTTCCGTGCCTATTAAAATTCCTAAACAAACGATATTTCCGGCATTTGCCAATCACGCGAGATCTGCTCCGGTTGCCAGCAGCGTAATGCCAACCAACGGATTTCAATTGGGCGCCTCCTTTGTTGGTTCACCGCGAAGTGGTGATCTTATTCTTGAACGAAAGAAAGTATTAGCGACCTTACCAAAGGATGCTGCTCCTGAGGAAGCTATTGAAAAAGTCAGTAGTGAGTCTTCCTCAGATGAAGCAGAACAAAGATCTGAGGATGCTTTGCCTGATTCTTTTCATGATCCGTTATTTGAATTTGAGCATCCAAGTGAAAAGAAGGCTTCAAAATTAGGCAAGAAAAAGTTGTAGGCTAAAGGTCTTCACCCTTTTTCGCAAGAAACATCACAGCTTAAATTATCGCTTTGTAGCTCAATTTGAATAGTGGCATGCTGTATTTTAAATTGATGTGCTAAATCATGAGAAAGCTGTTTTAATATGGCATTATCTTTTTCTTGAATAGCCACAATAATGTGTGCGGATAGGGCGGTTTCACTGGTGCTAATCGCCCAAATATGCAAATCATGTACTGACACAACATTCTCATGGGCAAGCAGATATTTTCTTACCTCTTCTGGTGAAATATGCTCAGGGACAGCGTGCAAAATCAAATTAATGGACTCTTTACAGAGCCTCCATGAGCTTAGCACAATCAATAAAGATATACCTAAGCACAAAGCGGGATCAATCCAAAACCATTGGGTATAAAAAATGACTGCAGCACCAATAATCACCCCTAAAGATACGGCAGCATCGCTTGCCATGTGTAAAAAAGCACCACGCAAATTAATATCATGTTTCCCTGTGATAAAAAATAAAGCGGTGATCCCGTTGATGACAACACCAGCGAAGGCCACGATAATAACCGTGATAGGTTGCACGCTTTCTGGTTGATTTAAACGCATCAACGCTTCCCAGGCAATGCCACCCACCGCGATAAAGAGTAAAACGGCATTAATAAAAGCAGCAATTATGGTGGTATTTTTAAAACCATAAGTAAATCTGTCTGAGGGTTTTAAGCTTCCAATATGAAACCCAGCCCAAGCAATCACCAAGCCCAAGACATCACCGGCATTATGAAAAGCATCACTTAATAAGGCCACTGAATTTGCTTTGTAACCATAAATGATTTGGCCAACCACTAATAACACATTGAGAATGATCCCCAGCAAAAATCTTTTATTATAGTTAACCGGCGCAATTTCATGATGATGGTGTTGATGTGACATGACAATCCTTCTTAGGCTTTAATTATTCCCATCTTTCCTGCATGATAATCAATAAATGCTTGGCGGATCTCTTCTTCAGTATTCATCACAAAGGGTCCATAGCGCACAACAGGCTCATTGAGCGGCACCCCTGCAATTAAGAGCACTTCTAAAGTGCTGTTAAGCTCTGCGGGCACAACAATTTCAATTTCATCACTGTCATTTTCAAATAATAACAATTGATGCGCTTCAGAATACTTCACATCTTTAATCGGCTGTTTATTAAATAAACCCTGACCTTCAAGAATATAAGCAAAGGCATTATATTCTTTAGGAACAACTTGCGTCCAACGACCACCTGGTTGGATGCTGGCATGTAAATAGATAATGGGCGTTTTAGTTTGAATGACCGCTTTTTGCGCATACGCAACGCCTGCAATCACTTTAACGCTTACTTTCCCATCACTACTTTTGCCCACGGGGATATCTTGAGATTTTATTTCCTGATAGGAAGGTGATGTCATTTTTTCTTTTTTTGGTAAATTCACCCAAAGCTGTATACCATGTAATAAACCACCTTGACGCAAAAATGCCTCTTCGGGCATTTCTGAATGGATGACACCACTTCCTGCTGTCATCCATTGCACATCGCCAGGGGCAAGCTTACCTTGGTGACCAAAAGAATCCTTATGTTCAAAACACCCCGACAACATATAAGTGACTGTTTCAAATCCACGATGCGGGTGATCTGGGGCCCCTTTAGCTTGTCCTGGTTCATTTTCCATTGGGCCCATTTCATCTAACAAAAGAAAGGGATCAAAATCGAGCAACGTGCGTGAAGGAAATGGGCGGTGCACCAAAAATCCATCGCCCTCTCTTGTCACGCTGGCTGTGATCATTTGCTTTACTTTACGAGAGGCTTGCGCCATAAACTCCCCTGTAACAGAATAAGTGACCCTACAGGTATTGTAAGCGTCTGTATAAGATCAACATATCATAACTGGGGTTCTATTCTAATGTTTTATCTACCCTACTCAGAATCTTGCCCCCCTCTTCCCCTAAAGTGAATTTTGTGGTTGATTAAAGATCTATACTTTGGTTATTGGTCAGAAAAATTCAGGGTATTTATACTGGCAAAATGTCCATGTTCTGCGAGGTAAAGCCTATGTTAAGCGCCACATTAAGCACCGCCTTAGATAACACAGAGATCGTCAGACAAGCCTCTCACAATCGTGCTTATGCCATAGACATTCTCACTC
Organism: Pseudomonadota bacterium; assembly: GCA_018241965.1. Classification (GTDB taxonomy): domain Bacteria; phylum Pseudomonadota; class Gammaproteobacteria; order Berkiellales; family Berkiellaceae; genus Berkiella. The sequence goes on from JAFECS010000016.1 coordinate 23,614, forward strand.
ACGAAGCCTTATATGAATGTTTAAGTTATGAGCAAGTATTAACTATACTGGCCTCCCACAAAGATCTCGCTTTAGCGTATTTACGTCAACAAACAGATTGGACCTTTATCGACGGCTTAGCCTTATCCATTTTGTGCGAAAAAAATGAACATGTGGCGCTATTTGCTTTAGGTCACCCGATTTTTCGCCCGCTGTTAAATGGCGTTGATTTAGCCCGCATTGGACAACTTTCAAGTAACGTTGCTGCTGTGATTTTACGCGACCCAGAACTTTTCGCAAAACTTAAAAGCCAACATTTGTGTCTTATGGCAGAGAATCAACTTGAAACGGCCACCTTAATTACTGAGAACCCAGATATCTTTACACTTCTTGATCCTAACGATTATGGACGTGTCTGTAAAAAACATCCCGCAATTGCAGAAAAATTGCTGAATAACAAAGCTTTGGTCAGAAAATGCGATGGCAGCACCATCGCGTTGATGGCCGAACATCACGAAGGGCTTGTCCATGCGCTTTTAGAAGATCCCAACCGAGAAGAGCAGCTCGATTCAGCAGCACTGGTGATTTTAGGACGCCATCACGAAAGTATCGCGCGCAGAATTTATAAAACCTCATCATGGGTGCGCAAACTCGGCGCCTTCGGCCTTGCCCGTATGGCCAAGCATCATTTGCCACTTGCTCTTGAAGTGTTAGAAAATCGACAATACACAGCACAATTTTCAGGCGCCTGTTTTGAACAACTATCAGAATGCCATGAAAGCGTAGCCTTGCTTATTTTTGAAAATCATCGAGACAGAATGTCGCTGGATGAAATTGTGATGATGGGTAAATATCATCTGAGTGTGGCCCAGCGCATTATGGCCGATGACACCTTAAGGCCACAGTTAACCGGCAAGCACCTCGTCACCATGGGTCAAAATCATCCTTCATTGGCTCTAACTATTTTGCAAGATGAGCATTTAAGAGAAAAAGTAACCGGTCAACAGGTCGGGCTACTTGGGTTAAGAAGCTTTCATTTGGCCAATAGCATTATCAAAGACAGAGCATTGAGAGCAAGTTTATCACAATTGGACTTAGCAAACCTTTGCAAATATTATATGTTTATTACCCTGTTAACAGTGAATGGCGCCGATCTTAAACGTAAAATATCAATTGATTATTTACAATTATTAGAAAAGCGCGTTGAAACCGTCAGAAATGTATGCTCGTTTGTACAAAGATTCATGGAGGGTCAATTGTTACAAATGCCTCCAACCTTTCTTGCTTTGCGTGAAACAGTAAATATGCGCTCGAGCTCTCCCCCCTTGCCAGACGTAGATGCTGATTTTGTAAGTAAATTTCAATGCCTTCACATAAACCCGCAATAATTTAGCGTTGGGGATCAAAGGCATTATGATAGCGCATTTGGTCGCGTTGATCTTGCAGACGTTGTTCTCGTTGGTTACTTTCTAAAATTCTTTTTTGCATGTATAAATCACTATCTTGCATTCTTAAATTACTCATCGCTTGATCTAATTCTGATTGAGCACGTTGAATATTATAGTAACGCGTTGTTGAGCGGTTTATGCTTGAAGGCGTATAAGCATCCCATAAATCTAGACGCGCGCTGTCTACATCACGTCTTGCTTCGTCTATGCGTCTTTCTTGATCTCTAATGCGCCTTTCACTTTGACTATAATCACGCGATGGTGAAATATCTTGATGCTGATTAGTGATAAGTGGAGATCTACTTTGACTACTCGATGAAGGGGTCTTCCCGCTGACTTGGCTGGGCAACACTAACAAAAGCACGGCCACTATTAAGACAAGTACGATTAGCGTAATGTGGATTAAAGATTGCTTGCGTTTAGAGATGGCCATCATCATTCACCTCACTTTATACATTAAGACCTGTGAGGCTCAAATTAAGTTCAATGCCATGCAATTACACGACTACATGCCAATCCACTTGAAATTTTTGCAAGATTGCGCTGGGGTCCTGTCAGGGAAGTTCGTTTTTTGTGCTCGTTCCTGCGCGCAAAAAAGGAACCTTCCCTGCCACCCCTTCACTGTAGGCGGTCCAAATTTCAAGAAATTATGCTGAGTTCTATTATGACTGTTCACGCTCTGCTTGTTTGAGCCAAGCTTTTTGCGACGACCGATAGTGTTGCGGTAAACGCTGATAACGGTGGCGCATGTGTTTTAGTAACTCTGTGGCACGGCTCAAGTTTTTAAGTTTGCGCAAATGTTGTAAATAATAAAAAGACGCTTCTAAACCATGATAGCGGCTTTCTAATCGTTCAAATTCACGGTTGGCTTTTTGCCATTCGCCAATGGCTGATAAAGTTCTGGCTAAGAGCAATTGCGCATGGGGTGATTCAAAATCAGTATTATGGTCAAACATAAAATTCAGCGTTGCTAATGCGTGGTTAAACTCTTCCATGGCAAAATAAGCGTGTGCTTTATCTAATAATAAATACGGGCAAGTGGAAAATACTTTTTGCGCCAGTAAATTATCCATTAATACAATGGCCTCGTTAAATTGACCAATCTGATAATAAATTTTAGCTAAACGTTGTTGATTTTCTAACGTGGGGTGTGTTTTTACTTGCCGTTGCAGATGTATTAATTCTTTAAAAGGCGAGTGACGCTTTGCTAAAAAAGAGCGATATTTTCTTTTTAGCCCATCATACAGCGTAGGCCCAACTTCGTAAGCAAAATAAAGTGCTGGCCCAAATATGGGAACAAAAAATATTAAGGCACAAACAGCAAAAGGATAGCCACGCATTAATGCGTGGCTAGCGCCATGCGCTTGCCAAGCTAAGATTGCTGCATAAGATAATAATTGCATCGTCACGCTCCCCCAAAAACGTTTCTAGCAATATAGCTAAATATAAGCGTGCAACACAACCTTTCTCAGATAAACTGTTAAGTTAAAGTGATAAAGCTCCTCCATAAAAACGCTATTTACACGCTGCACTTCTTGGTTTTATCTGTGCAGCAAGTACCGCTTGGACGGCCTCTGTGTGCAACAGTGCGGCACCTTCATCCGCTAATTCTTCTTCAAGCTCCTTGATGTCTACTTTTTGTTTTTGATGATACTGATCTGCAATTGCAGCTACCAATTTGGCAATATCATCGGCGTTCACATCATGATTAAAACAAGGCTTTAATTTTTCATAATAGGTGATAAAAATATCTCGCTTAGCCTCTGCGGCCCCTAAAGCTTTATGCAATTGAACTAATAAACCGGGATGGGGAGTCGTGGCTATTTGTCTTTGTAATGTGCTTATTCTGGTAATATAGGGGTTATTCACTTGGCGTTCTTGCGTCTTTAACCCTTGGCTTAGACACTGCGCCACAAAACGCTGCTTGGCAGTTTCTTTGGCATATTCTTCGCCTTCAAGGTTTTCAAAAAAGTGAGCGATTTGTGCATCATCAATGTTTGATTGCAAAAGCACTGGCACTTTAAATTTCAAATACTCCGTTAAACCCATTAATTTGCGCAGGCTTTGAAAATAAAAGGGCAGCCTTGGTTCAATGCTACTTAACAAAAGTTGGGTCAATTCACGTTCCCTGGGATTATCCTCATTAAAGGGATTAGCACGCGCTTTCTCTTCTACTGTCGGAACACTGTCAAGCATTTTATCAAGTTCTTTGGCTAGCGTTATGCCAATTTCCACTCTGGCCACATCTACAAGATGTTGGCTCACCAAAATCATTTCAGGATCTTCAACTTCCCATTCAACCTCTTTTTTCACCGCTTCAAAAATACTCACTTCATTACCTAAAGCGTCAATGAACTGTTGACGCATTGGGAGCCATTCTTGCGGGTAACGTGCAGGATCTTGGACAATCTCCTTGGCGCTATGCTCCGTTAAATCGATTAACGCATTTAGAAAATCTTGTTTTTCTTTAACGGTGGGTAATTTTTCGCAATGCTCTTTAAAAAGCTTAAGCACTTTGGCTTGCATGGTTTGCAATAACACTTGCTCAAAAGTGGGTGGTAACCTGAGCACATCATGCGCTGCGCCCATTTGCGCTATACGGGTAATGGTGCCTGGATAACAAGAAGGGATATCCACGCCTTTGGTGTTGCGAATTTCGGCTAATTTTAAAATAAAAATAGCCATTCGGTCGGCGATGGCTGCTTTATCCTCACCTTCGGTGAGCGCTAAAAAATAATGTGCCGCGCGTTCACGCACAGTCGTGCTTGCTTCTTGGCCCGAGAGGGTGTGGTCACCCGTGGCAGCACTGGTGGTATAGACTTTTTGCTCGTTGCATTCGGTAAATAAATTTTGCCAATTATAGCTGTCCACTTCGGCATAGGGGTTATAGCTTCGCCATGCGGCTTGTTCATCTGTTAAGCCCTTGAAAATCAAAGCAGAGGCTTTCATGGCTTTTTGCGTACCGTTAATCAAGCCCTTCTTATTTTTAGCGATAAAACTTAAAATATCTTGTTGATCACCCTCTTGAGCTTTTTTGCGAATTTCTTCTAATATAAACTCTCTAATCTTTTTTTCTACCGCAAGTAAGGCTTTTTTTCGGTCGCCTTTACGGTTAAAACTTAAAAACTTTTCACGAACATAAGGTTCCACTGTCTGTTGATAATGCTTATTAGCAAGCTTGACCATTTTTTCTGCCATGGCATCTTCTTCTTCGCCATGTTGTTCAACTTCTTCTTCATGCTGCTTGGCATACATTTCTTTTACACTGATTTTCATTTGAATTAGGCGCAAAGCGGCAAGCACAATAGGTGAGCATAGCTGGTGCATTTCTAAATAGCTTAAGGGCTCTTTAAGCGCTAAAAATTCTTTTATTTTAGCAACAGAATCAAAATGGGCTTTGCCTTGTTCTGATAACAGGGTTGAAAATTCAACCCCAAAAGGAATATTTTGTAATAAAAATAATGTTTTGATAATGGCTAAGTCACAACGTCTTTCTATAGCGTGTGCTAATAATTCTTGACGTACATTATCTTTTAACAATTTTGTCCAAGCATCCACCTTTAGCATATCAAGCACATATGCTCGGTGATCATAAGAAATATAGTAGTTGAGCATTTCAAGACATGGCTGAATATCGCAGGGTAATTTCAGCATGAGCACAAAGAAACGAAAATCGTTACTTTTCAAGGCTTCTTTAAAAGCGGTTTTTTTATATTTATTAGCAATATTGGGATCAACACCAGGAAGCGTTGCCAAAAATTCAGCGACCTCAAATTTTTTATAAAACGTCGCAATCAACATAGGCGTGTCTTTGTCTGTGCTCTGCGCATTAACATTAGCGCCTAAGCGACACAATAACTGAACTTTACTGAGTTCACCTTTTGCGACGGCATCATGTAAACGGTTCCAACCTCTATAAAGCGCTTCGATATTGGCCCCTTTTTCTTGGGCTTGCTTACATCTTTGTTCATCTTCTTTTTCAAGTGCTAGATTAAAAGCCGCCTCTGGATCTTCATTTAACAGTTGCAAAAAGCGCTGTTCATAAGAGAGGGGTTCTTGATTTTGAGCAGTCCGTTGCGCTTTTCTTCCTGTTTGTTGCTCAAAACTCTTTAACATGTTGGGAGCCCTATATATTTACATTTTGTATCTACAAGCTTTGCTATAAACCTTATTTTTCACTCAGCTTTTTGCCCCTAAACGCTCAAAAAGCACTGATTTTATTCGCATTTTATGATTCAAGTCTTGACTTGCGGCACAGAACTTAGTGTAATGACTAAATACCCTTTAGAAATCAAGTTAAGCATCATAAAATAAAGGTGGTAGTATGGCAAAGCGAACCTCACCCTTATCCCTTAAACGCATGATTACCTCGCTTAAATCATCCGTTCAAGGGCTGTTTCAACCCAAGCAGTTAGCGCTTGAGCCGCTAGAACCTCCCCAAGCAAAAAAACCCAGAGCCAATACCAAATGGGTACTTGCCGAAACTTCTGATAACGACGATAACAATAAAAGAGTGGTGATGGTGGAAGTAGAAAGTTTTGCTGATACAAACACTACACCAAAGGGCAAGGTGCGTAATTACACCATTGAAGGGGAAGATCCTAATTTAAGAATTACCCACTATCCCAGCAATCGCTTACATTAATTCTTACATTAATAAAAGAAAGACAAAAAAAAGCAGGCTTACGCCTGCTTCTTTTTGCTTAAAATGTCAGATTAATTCATTTTAGGCTTTTCAGTAGCAGCAACTGGCGCTGTAGCAGCAGCAGGCGTAGCAGCCCAGCTCAATCTTGGAATATAGTAACTACCAAGTTTAACTGAAGGCAAGTAAGATCTGAAACCACCAGTAGCAGCAGGAGCAGCAACCGTAGCAGCAGCTTCTTGGGTACCAGGAACAGTTACTTTAGCGGCAGCTTCTTTAGTAGCAGCTTCTTTAGCAGCCATATGTTTAGCCAATCTGGAAGCTTGCTTCTTGTCGTTAAAATTTTGACCATTTCTAGCCATTACACTTCTAACAACGCCAACTTGACTAGCGGCATCCATTTGTAAAATGGTCGCATCAACTTTAGCCATTTGTGGGGCAGATTTAGTGCCTACATTAACTTCGCTCTGAAGTTGTGCAAAGAAATTCTTTACGGATTCAGCATTCATTTGGCTAAGCGCAACGATAAGCTGAGCATGTTTAGCGTCTTTTGTTAATTTTTCAAAGAAAGCCATTGCATCAGCATCATCTTTGATAACTTCTAAAACGTTGGTTGGGCAATCTTTGAAGATAGCATTCAATAACCTTCTGGTAGCCCAGATAGAAAACAAAGTACCTAATACAGAACCCGCAACCACAGCAGCAACAGAAGCTCTAGCAGGTGTTACATAACCATTGGTTTGGTCGTTAACCCATCCTAAACCATCTTGTACGGTTTGTGGCAAATGGGTAGGAACTTGTAAACCAGTTCTGCCTTCGATAGCAGCTGGAACATCATAACCTTGTTCTTTCAAGAATTCGTTCAATTGACACAGTGTGTCGGCGTCTGCACAAATAGGTGCAACAGGCGTAACAACAGGAGCTGCGTCTTGTTGGAAAATACCAATCTTTTTACCAAGTGACAACATATTCAATTTCCTCTCAAGTTTTAACAAAATACACATTTACTGAAAATGTACTGCGAATTATAGGCTGTTTTGAGATTTGGTCAATCGAATAACTAATGTTTGGGATGAAGGGCTACCCCCTTGCGCTAAACGTTAAAAATAACATGTTAAACGGTAGCGTTGCTGCGATGGGGAAAGTGGAAAAAGGCTTGTTTTTAGGGGGGTTTTCAGGTTTTTGTGGAGTAAACCCCACTCCTTAAGCCCATAGTATATCTACGAACATCGAAAAAACGATGTCGCCTTAGCGACAAAAGGATCTTCCCTTGTAAAGGGAAGAGGAGCGCTTTGCGCTCACAGAAGGATTTTTCTTGATAAAATCTCTCTATGCGCTTCGCGCCTCTCTCCTTTACAAGGAGAGATCTTTGGTTGCTTCGCAACCTCATTCCAATTTATCAGAAGCAAAAAAAAGCAGGCTATAAGCCTGCTCCTTCTTCTCCCATCTCACTTGAGGGAAACATTACATTTTAAATTGTGGGAGCTTTAACTCGTCCAACACTTGGTTATAATCCGCAATGCCTTCGACATCGGTTGGCTTTCTTCCATTAAAGCGTGCCAAATTAAGCGTCGTTAAAATTTCTTGGAGTAAAGCTGGCCGTGCCTGTGGATTCAAGTTTCTTTGTCTTTGTCCTACAGTACCTCTGTCTTTTAAGAAAGCAGTCACAATCGCTTGCATTGGCATCGCTTGCCCAGGAGCTGCCGCCGCAGGGGCTGCTAATACTTCTACATTAACTGGAAGCTGTTGCAATACACGGTGTGTTTCTGCTTCAGCAGTTGCTCTCGCTGCTGCCATTCTTTCTCCAAAGGTAGCGCCATCTTTCACTTCTTTTGCTTTTTGAGCGGCAAGCTCGCGCTCTTTCGCTGCCAGGCGCGCTTTTTCAGCTTCTTCTTGCTCTCTTGCTAAGCGTTCAGATTCTCTTGCCAATTCTTCAGCCGTTTTTGCTTTACGCTCTGTTAACACAGGGCTTGATTGTGCAGCTTGGGCCGCTCTTTCTTCAGCTTCTCTGGCTGCGCGTGCTAATTCATCACGTCTTGCTTGTTCAGCTGCGCGCTCACGCTCTTGCGCTTCTTGTTGTTTGCGTAATTCTTCTAATCGCGCTTGTTCTTGCGCTTCTTGTTGCAAACGTAATTCTTCTAACCGTGCTTTTTCTTGCGCTTCTTGTTGCAGACGTAATTCTTCTAATCGTGCTTGCTCTTGCGCTTGTTTTTGCTTACGCTCTAATTCTGCTGCATCAACAGCAGGTAATGTTTTTGGCTTATCATCGACTGGTTTTTTAGCTTCTTGCACAATAACTTCGCCATTACGGTCTTTTCTTACATAATAAGTAATACCACCGGCCACAACAGCCACTGCGGTAACCCCTAAGGCTAATCTTGGATCAATAGAAGAAATAGTTTCAACGACTTGTTCATAACGTGTTTTAACAATAGGCTCTACAACTCTAAAAATTTCTGGCCAATACTTTTCGCCAATCCAGCGATACATTTTATCTGTACAATATTTTTTGCAAGTGGGCTCTAGGCCTCTTATAAAATCAAGCATAATACACCTACGCGGCATTTAGTTAGTTAGATGGTTGCAAAGGATTAACTAAATGCACCGGTAGATCAAGTGCTGTTGCAGGGAATATGATAAAAGGCGCTTTTTTACTGCTTAAGGGTAAAAAAACGCGCTTTTTTAGTCTGAAATGGGGATTAAAGCTTCCGCTACAGGCTCGCTAAATGAGGCTAAACGACCGTATTGATCCTCCAAACGCAGGATATCATCCTCACCCAAATAGGCCCCTGATTGTACTTCAATCATCTCAAGCGGGATCTTACCCACATTTTCCAAACGATGATTAACGCCAATGGGAATATAAGTGGATTGATTCTCAGAAAGTAAAAAGATCTCTTCGCCACGCGTTACCCGCGCCGTGCCTTTCACCACCACCCAATGTTCACTGCGGTGATGATGACGTTGCAAAGATAATTTTTGCCCTACCGCAACGGTTATTCGTTTTACTTGAAAACGATCTCCTTCATCGATAGATTCAAAATAGCCCCAAGGACGACTCACCCTGCGGTGATAAGTAACTTCTTTACGTGCATTGTCGCGCAAGGTATTGACCACGGTTTTAACATCTTGCGCATGATGCTTATCTAACACCAACACGGCATCGGCTGTTTCTACAATAATTAAGTCTTTAACGCCCACGGCTGCCACCAAGCGCTGTTCACTGTGCACAAAACAATTCTCACTCTTTTGAAGAGTAACATCCCCTTGAGCGACATTACCATTTGCATCAATAGGGTAAAGTTCCGTTAAGGCATCAAAGGCGCCCACATCACTCCAAGGCGTTTGTAAAGGCACCAGCGCGCCATTCATGGTTTTTTCCATGACTGCATAATCAATAGAATCGGTGGGGCACGCTTCAAAATAAGCCGCATCCGGACGAATAAAATCCGCATCAACCACTGCATTTTCTATGGCGGCTTTAGCAAAATGGAATATTTTTTCATCGTGCAACATCAGCTCTTGTAAAAACTGGCTTGCCGAAAATAAAAACATGCCACTATTCCACCAATAATTTTGGCTTTCAAGATATTTTTGCGCTGTTTTTAAATCGGGCTTTTCTACAAACTTGGCAAGTTCAAAACTATTCTTCGTTAAAGCATTACCTTGTTGGATATAACCAAACCCGGTGTGCGCAAAAGTGGGGCGAATGCCAAAGGTAACTAATTTACCTTCTAAAGAGGCAAAAATGGCTTCATTGACCGAGGCAGCAAAGCCTTTCACATCGCTCATCACATGATCTGCGGCCAATACCAATAAGGTGACATCTTGATTGTATTTAGCTAAGGCATGCACTGCCGCTAAAGCCACTGCTGGGGCTGTGCCCTTAAAACAAGGCTCTAATATCATTGAACATGATGGTATTAATGATTGGCGAATTTGCTCTGCCATTAAAAAACGATGCTGCTCATTACCCACAACAATGGGCATACCACAATCGGGAAGATGAGTCAGACGAGCAAGCGTTTGCTGGAACAAACTTTGATTATCGAATAAGGGAATAAATTGCTTTGGATATGCCTCGCGTGATAAAGGCCATAAACGGGTCCCTGAACCGCCTGCCATGATCACTGGAACGAGCATCTTTATCTCCCTATCGCCGACGAATTTTTATTGAATTTCATCGTAACGTTAGGCCAGGAACATAGCAAACACTTTTTGAATTTTAAAATGGTATTTAACTTTCTTTTGTTTCCCATTTGATCGGTGTTGGACGGCCGTTTTTGTCGATGGCCACATAGGTAAACAACCCTTCGGTGACTTTGACCAGCGTGTCATCGGCTAAGCGTTCAACCCATACTTCTACCCCAATGCCCACCGAAGTGTTGCCCCGCTTAACAACATGGGCATAGCATGAGACCACATCGCCCACATAAACCGGACGGATAAAAGTCATGCGATCAATAGCTACCGTGGTCATTCGGGTATGACCACACTTATGCGCCAGTACCGCACCCCCTAAGTCCATTTGGGAAACCAGCCACCCACCAAACATATCTCCATAACGATTGGTGTCTGCCGGCATGGCAATAGTTTTAACAACAAGCTCCCCTTGGGGGGATGATAAGTTTTGGTTTTGCATGGTCTTTCTTACTCCGCAATTTATTCTCCCCCTCAAATCAAGATATTTCCCCTCATCCGGCCGTTGGCCACCTTCTCCC
>JAFECS010000017.1 GCA_018241965.1 Pseudomonadota bacterium
CGGTGATTATTTTAAACGTGAAGCCATTCAGTATGCCTGGGAATATCTCACTCAAGTTTTAAAGTTACCACCCGAAAAACTGTGGGTGACGGTTTTTGAAGACGATAATGAAGCGGCGGATATTTGGCTAAAAGAAATGGGTGTTTCACCAAGTCGATTTAAACGTTGTGGCGAAAAAGATAATTTTTGGGCCATGGGAGACACCGGTCCTTGTGGGCCTTGTACTGAAATTTACTATGATCATGGTGAAAAAGTAGATCCCCATCAAAAAGCACCCGATGAAGATGGCGATAGGTTTATAGAGATCTGGAATTTAGTATTCATGCAATATAATCGCGACAGCAGTGGGGTAATGTCGCCTTTACCAAAACCATCCGTTGATACTGGCATGGGGATGGAGCGCTTGGCAGCAGTGATGCAAGGCGTACACAGTAATTACGAAATCGATCTCTTTGTCAATTTGATAAAAGCCGCAGCCATGATCTTACAAATTTCGGGTCATGAAAAAGAAAAATCACTGCGCGTGTTGGCCGATCATATTCGTTCCTGTGCTTTTTTAATTAGCGACGGGGTTTTACCTTCTAACGAGGGACGCGGTTATGTATTACGCCGAATTATGCGAAGAGCTTTACGTCATGGAAATCAATTAGGCGCCAATCAGTCTTTCTTTTATAAACTGGTAGGACCTTTGGTACAAGAGATGGGTGAGGCTTATCCCAGCTTAAAAGCGCAGCAAGCTTATATAGAAAAAGTGATCTTAAAAGAAGAAGAACAATTTGCGCGCACCCTTGAACAAGGTTTAAAAATTTTAGAACAAGATATTAAACAATTGCATGGTCAACTCATCAGCGGTGAAATGGTTTTTAAATTATATGACACTTATGGCTTTCCAGTTGATCTCACTGCCGATATTGCCCGTGAACGTGGTTTGCAAGTTGATATTGCTGGCTTTGAGCGGGAAATGGAAGCACAACGTGAAAGAGCGCGAGCTTCAAGTCAATTTGATGTCGATTATAATCAGCAAACCAAAATTGATGCCAAAACCGAATTTACGGGTTATGAGAATTTGCAAGAAGCTACCGATGTGGTTGCTTTATTCAAAGAGGGCAAACAAGTAAATATGCTTAATGTCAAAGACAAAGGGCATGTTGTGTTAAAGCACACACCATTTTACGCTGAATCTGGCGGACAAGTTGGTGATACGGGAATTATTTTTAATGGCAAAGTGGGTGTTTTTAGAGTCGATGACACGCAAAAAGTGGGTGAAGCAATTATTCATTTAGGGGAAGTCATCGAAGGTAAAATCTCTGTTCAAGACAAAATGATTGCATCTGTGGATGAGCAAAAACGTCAAGCAACAAAATTAAATCATTCAGCTACCCATTTATTGCATGCAGCGCTAAGAGAAATTATTGGTAAACATGTCACCCAAAAAGGATCGCTTGTAGCACCAGATCGCTTACGTTTTGACTTTGCACATTTTGAAGGATTAACCCCAGAACAAATCCAGCAAGTAGAAGAACGGGTGAATGAAAAGATTTTAGAAAATTCTGAAGCCATTATTAAAGAAATGGCCCCAGAAGAGGCAATTAAGCAAGGCGCGATGGCGCTTTTTGGTGAAAAATACGGTGACAAAGTGCGTGTTTTGAATATGGGGCATGGGTACTCCGTTGAGCTTTGCGGAGGAACGCATACTTCACGCACAGGTGACATTGGATTATTTAAAATTATCAGTGAATCTGGCATTGCCTCAGGTGTGCGCCGCATTGAAGCGCTCACAGGTAAAGGGGCATTAGAGTGGTTAAATAAAGGTGAAAGTGCGCTTTCTCATTTAAGTAAGCTATTAAAAGCAGACAGGTTAGCCGTAGAAGCTAAAATCGTGCAATTACTCGCAAATTTAAAAGATTTAGAAAAAGAAAATCAACGGTTGAAGAGTAAATTAGCCAGTGGAGCGGGTTCTGATATTAGTACTGAAGCAAGCCTAATGCATGGGATAAAAGTGTTGGTTAAAAAGCTTGAGGGTACGGATCCCAAAATGATGCGCGAAATGGTCGATGATTTAAAAAATAAACTACACACTGGGGTGATTGTTTTAGCAGCAGCAGAAGATGATAAAGTGCAGCTAATCGTGGGGGTGACTAAAGACAGCACCACCAAGATAAATGCTGGCGAATTGGCGAATTTTGTGGCCCAGCAAATAGGGGGCAAAGGCGGCGGACGCCCTGACTTAGCTCAAGCCGGGGGCACCCAAGTTGCTGCCTTAGATAAAGCATTAGCTTCTGTTGCCGATTGGATAGATAAGAAGCTTATTAAATAAGAAAGCGAATCCTTTTGTTAGTTAGAAATGACAAAGTGAAAGGATGATGTTATAACGGAAAAAATGTTAGAATTCTGCGTTTTAATGGATTAGCTAATGAGCTTAATTGTTCAAAAATACGGTGGCACATCGGTTGCAAGCATCCCTTGCATGATGCATGTGGCTAGAAAGATAAAAGCTACACAAAACGCAGGGCATGATGTGGTGGTGGTTGTTTCTGCCATGGGTGATGAAACAGACAGGCTAGAAAGCCTTGCCTATCAAATCACCGATAGCCCCACCGAGCGTGAAATGGATGTGCTGCTTTCAACGGGCGAGCAAGTTTCTATTGCATTACTTAGCATGGCGCTACAAAGCTTAGGCTGTGCAGCTAAATCCTATACAGGTTCTCAGGTTGGTATTCATACCGATTCGGCGCATACCAAAGCCAGAATTGAGCATATTGATGAAACAAATATTCGTGCTGATCTGGCCCAAGGTTATGTGGTGGTGGTCGCAGGTTTTCAAGGCGTGGATGCCTTAGGCAACATTACTACCCTCGGACGAGGGGGCTCTGATACCACTGCTGTGGCATTGGCAGCTGCTTTGAAGGCAGATGAATGTCAAATTTATACAGATGTTGATGGGGTTTATACAACCGATCCCCGCATTGTCACTGATGCAAGACGGATGTCGCGCATTACCTTCGACGAAATGCTAGAAATGGCAAGTCAGGGAGCGCAGGTTTTACAAATTCGAGCGGTAGAATTTGCCGGTAAATATAATGTACCGTTGCGTGTTTTATCGACTTTCAAGGATGGTGCTGGCACCTTGATCACCTTTGAAGAAAAAGGGATGGAAAATCCAGTGGTTTCTGGCATTGCTTTTAGCCGTGAAGAAGCCAAGCTCATCATACGTGGTGTACCGGATAAGCCCGGTATCGCTGGACGGATTTTAGGTCCTATTAGCGAAGCCAATATTGAAGTAGATATGATCATTCAAAATCAAGGGGATGATGGGAATACAGATTTTACCTTCACTGTGCATCGTCGTGATTATGAACGCGCACGGGCCATTTTAGAGAAGATAAATCTGGAGTTGAATGCTAAGGGCATATTAAGCGACGCTAAGATCGCAAAAGTGTCTTTAGTAGGCGTTGGGATGCGCTCACATGCTGGCATTGCTAGCACTATGTTTGAGGTACTAGGTAAAGAGGGGATTAATATCCAGCTAATCTCGACTTCCGAAATTAAAGTATCGGTGGTTGTGGACGAAAAATATTTAGAGCTGGGCGTAAGAACGATACATGAAGCTTTCCGACTTCATGAGGAGCCTTACGAAGAGGATTATGAACATCGGCTAAGAGCCTAGTACTGGTTACGCTGATGGCGTACTAAGTACAATAACAAAAAACAGGACAGCAAAGACTGTTTTGTTGATCTTAAGGAGATTGACCACATGCTCATATTAACTCGACGCGTGGGTGAGACATTAATGATTGGTGATGAAGTTACCGTAACGGTCCTAGGCGTTAAAGGGAACCAAGTTCGAATTGGGGTAAATGCTCCCAAAGAAATTTCAGTACACCGTGAAGAGATCTATCAAAGGATCCAGCAAGAAAAAGCAGGCGGTGGCCATTCAGATCCTTCCAAAAACGACGAATCAAAATCTTAATTTCTTCTTTCCCATAAATCATAGTTATCACTGACCTTTTTAAAGGTCAGTGGATTATGTCTTCATAAGCAAAGAAATCATATCGATAGTATTCGAATCAACCCAGAATGCCATAAAAAAAACCACCCGGTGGGTGGTTGTTTTTTTAATTGGCGCGCCCGGAGAGATTCGAACTCCCGACCGCCTGGTTCGTAGCCAGGTACTCTATCCAACTGAGCTACGGGCGCGCTGTTTTTGGCTCGGAGAGAGAGGGATTCGAACCCTCGATGGGATTTAAGGGCCCATACTCCCTTAGCAGGGGAGCGCCTTCGACCACTCGGCCATCTCTCCAAAGGCGACACATAATACCATCACGCCGTGAGAAGGTTAAGTATTGATTAGTGCATTAATGTATAAATAAATATATGTTATTTAACATTCTTTCTGTTATGTATCGAACTCTAACTAGATTCAAATGCTGCTCTAATAAGCGCTTGGCAAAAAAGAGACTGTACAAGAAGCAAGTTATGGATTTAAGGAAAAACTAAAATTTATAAGAAAAATATTGTTAACGTGTAGGTAGATTTGCAATAGGTCAATCTAAGATAGATTAAGTTCTAACTTTGTAATTATTGAAATATTACATGTATAAGCACCTATACAAGGGGTAAATTATGAAAACTTCTTTATCTATCATTGCTCTAGTAGCCACATTAGTGTTACCTAATTTAAGTTATGCTGGAAACAGCAATAGTGGTAATAGTTGTTCTTTAACAGGGAGTTATACAATGAATTTTAAGGTCAATGGGATCCTTGCTTATGGGGTGATGACCGCCAATGATGATGGCACAGTAACGACTAACCACTCATTTAACTTAACGCAATCGCAAGTTTCAGGGCCTGGTGAACATGGGCTTTATGGAACCATACAGGTAGGCGTATGGAAAAAAACTGGCTCCAGAACGTTTAAGCTAGTGAATACTTGTGTAGATTTAATTCGCGACGCAAGCAGCTTGCCCGGTAGCTTAGCTAATCCAGCTACTCCCATTGTTAGAGAAAAAGGGGAAGTTACAGTTACCTTCGATAAAAGCTGCAATAATGCAACGTTTAGCGGACAAATTTCGCTTTATAACATTCCATCAAATTCAGATGATCTATCACTTTCAGGAACTCCAGGCGTTGTAACTTTGGATGACGGCAATTTGTTTAGAATCGTACCTTAAGGTAACACCCGTGATAACCTCACGGGTGCCCTTTTTTGGGTATTGATCTTGAAGTTATATACAACCTGTAGTAATTATTAATTATCCTGCCGATAAGCATAGCCTATAATAAGTAGTATCTTATAGAATTTAAGGCTATGTGTGTCAGAAATTCGCAATAAGGTGTTGATAGGACAAGTGTCCATGTTATATGGCCATTTGATCCCAAATCTCTTTGCATCTCTTATCTGTGCCATTGTTGTATTGCTTGGCTTGCTAGAAACATCATCTGCTAGTGTAATCAAAATATGGTTTTCTTCAGTGGTTATTTTGACAGGGATCCGTTTAAGTTTTTCAGCACTATATCACTTGTTTCCCCAACAGCAGAGAATGCATTTAATTATGTTTATGCTGGGGACAACTTCAGCGGCGATATTATGGGGCATCGTTGCTTCCTTGCTTATGCCTAGTCAATTGATTGGGCAAACAATAGTTATTGTTATTATTGCTGGTGTTTCAGCTGGCGGCATGCAAACCTTAAATGCAAATCTTCTTGCAAGCTGGTTATTTCTAAATTGCAGCGTTATTCCGCTTGCCGTTTGGTTGCTTAGGCAAAGTGCTCAGCAATATCAGATGCTTGGTATTGCTATGAGCCTTTATTTGTTATTTATGATGGTGGCCTGTTATCGCAATCATCGTGCTTTTATGCAATATATCCATTTGCATTTTCAAAATACTAATCTGTTAGAAGCATTAAAAAAACAAACCATTTTAGATCCATTAACAAATCTTTATAACCGCCGCTATCTTACAGAGGTTTTACCACGTGAGATGAAGCGCTCTCAACGTGAAAATAGTGGTTTATGTGTTGCCATTGTTGATGTGGATCATTTTAAAAAGATAAATGATACTTACGGTCATGATGTAGGTGATGAGGTTCTTAAAGCCATAGGTTTAACGTTAAAAAATTCTTTTAGAGAAAGTGATTATGTATTCCGCCTGGGCGGTGAAGAATTTCTGATTATTCTGACAATGACAACTTTGACAGATGCAAAGATAAAGCTCGACAAGCTGCGCGAAGTTATTAAGGAAATTAGGCTCTTTTTCAAAGAGAACACCATTACCTCACTTTCTGTTTCTATAGGGGTAACAGAGGCGGCGCACAATACACAAAGCTCAATAACTTTGCTAAAAGAGGCAGATGCGGCACTTTATGCCGCTAAAAATGCTGGACGAGATAGAGTCAATGCTTTTGTGGGAGCATAAACGTCTATTTCATTAGACGCCCACTATCTGCCTCTATTAAAAATTCCATCAAAGGCAACATTTTTTTGCAAGCAGCTATATAGTCTTTTAAGAAACTCGCCCCACAAACCTCAGCTTGGGTAAAGGAAAGCGAGGTAATAAAATCTTTACGTTTAATATCTTCAATTAAACGGTGATTAGTATCAAATCCACGCGGGGCTTTTACTAAGGCATCGCCTTCAAGCACAATTTTCTTCTTTAATACTTTTTCCCAAGCATAGGGGTGGTTAACAATAAAATTACGGATGATAGTTAGGGTTTGCGGATCAGGGTGCCAAATACCTGCTGCAGCAAAACACATAGATGGCTCTAAATGTAGATAAAACCCGGGAGCATGAATACCTTTTTGTGCTGGGATATAAGGGAAATGTACCCCCGCATTGGTTTTATAAGGCGTTTTATCATGTGAAAAACGGGTGTCTTTGTAGATTCTGAGCATGGAGCCCCGATGCGGGCTAGGGTCAACTTTAAGCTGTGGGCAAAGTTTCAAAAGATGCGGTCTTATGCAAGCAATAAAATCCAACACTGGCTCTTTGACTTGTTCTTCATAGCGTTCTTTGTTTTTTTGAAACCATTCGCGGTTGTTGTGTTTAGAGAGATCTTTTAAAAATTTAAAAAGTTCTTTAGTAAAGTAAGCCATGATTCACCAGTTTTTTATTGTAGAAATCGTTTCTTTTAATTTTTCTTGCGCTTGATTCAGTAAGGGTTCACCGTGTGCACTTAACAGGTGATGAAATTTAAGTTTAAGGAGTCTTTCAAAATCGGTTTGCTTCACCTGGCAGGCATCGAGCCACACAGTAGAAATAGTAGCTTGGCCAAAAAAGCCTTGGGAAGCATATAATTTTGCTGATTCATCACTAAAAAATTCGTCCGCATCAACCCAGTTTTTGATGCTATCACAAGTGATCAGAATCCCACCTTCTTGATCTAACAAAAGGCAGCCTTCTTTGTGTACTGAAGTTTCAAAAACAAATAAGGAACACTTAGCAAAGGGCATCTGTCCTTGTTCGGTTAATTCAATATCCGTGGTTTTATTGTTTTCATGAACCATACCAGGCAATGCCCATAATGTGGCTTTATATCTATCAAGATAAAAAGCATCGTCTCGTCCATGAAAAGCGCCAATTCTAATAACATTGGTTATTTTACCTAAAGCCTCAAGTGCGTTAAGGCCTTGCGGAGTTAATCTGACAGTATTAATAAGACTCAGTTCACCGTTTTGGCGAACAATAATCATATTGCGGCTATGTTGTAAGTCCGAGCCTGCAAATTGGGTAATATTGGTCCCAGTGACCATGAATACATTCGGGAAAATTTGTTTAATGTCGCTATGAGGCCATGAAGGAGAATACGTTGTCATGATGTAGGGGCTTCCTTGATAAAGGTATCATGTGCAAAGGTGAAATAGGTGGCTACTAACCCAATGAGCACTGCAAAGATAATAGGCCAAGTGAAAGCAAAGGAGAGTAAGAATGAGCCTAAGACACATAACAGGCTATCGCCAAGCATTCTTAGCCCCCACAGCAAACCCATTACTTCCCCTTGTTCGTGCGCATTTGCATTGTCCGAAATAACCACCGCTTGAAGTGTGTTGATGGTTGAATAAGCAAGCCCGGTAATAAAGAAGTGCAAATTCAAAGAAATGGGGCCAATAGCAAAAAGCAAAGATAACAATGCCAACACATAAATGACTGTCAAGGGTGGGCGAAAGCTATGAGGATTTTTTCTCTTTCTTAATAGTTGGGGCAGCCATAAAGCACCGATGCTTAAGGCTAAGCTTAAGCCCACAGAGTAAAGGCCTATGGATTTAGGCGTCATATCCCACTTGCCTACCAAAAAGGCAGGGTAAAACTCGTAATAACAATCCACGCTCAACGATAAAATCACAGTGAGCAAAAAAGCATTGCGCAGGGTAGGTTTTTGATAAACCGATTTTATTTTTTTGAGAATATTAAATTCTGACCACAAAGAGGTTGTTTTGGGAGCGGTAAGATTTGTCTCTTGGAACCATAGTGCAGTCATGAGCGCAAGTAAAAGTGCCACAATACACCCTGCGTAAAAAGGGGTTTCATAATTGAACCAGGGAATAAGTGCATCATCACATAAAAAACCGCCCACTAAGGGGCCAACCAAGTAACCTAAGGAAGCCATGGCCATTACAGCTCCTAAGCCAAAAAATTTATCCATTTTTAAATCAGAAATACAGGCCTGGGCAATACCCATATTGCCTTCAAAAAAACCGGTGATGGCGCGACTTAATACTAAAAAAGCTACTTGTCCTGTGGCAATGGCAAGGCCTGAGAGTAAATAGCCAAATCCCGTGCCAAGCATGGTTAAAATCAGCAATTTTTTACGGCCATAGCGATCAGAAAGGCTACCTAAAACAGGGGAACCAAAAAACTGTGCAAAAGGGTAGGCTGCCAAGGTTAAGCCCAACAGCAATACCCGCCATTGGGGTGTTAACTCAAGCGATTGGTAAAAGGGTGAGTCTGGATGTAAAAATAAAGGCGAAAAAATAGGGTAAGGTAAAGATAACCCTACAAATCCAAAAAATACAATGGATAAAAGAGAAGCTGCTTGTTTTGACTTATCCATATTTCACCTGTAAACATCTAAGCGCTATATTATAAAGGGTCTGGGGGTTAATCTAAAGCAAGTTTAGTGTCTAAAATCCACCAGTTTATCGATTATCTGTGGCTATAAATGTAAATGATTGATATAAAAACAAAAAAGTGATAATTAGTAGATAGACGAGGGATCTCAGATCTAAGAATAAGGACGTTTCATGATTACGCTTTATCAATATCCTCCGCATTGGGGCCTTCCCAATGTCAGCTTATTTTGCATGAAACTGGAATGCTATCTCAAAATGACAGGCATAGCTTATCAAGTTAAAGTGTTACGCGATCCCAGAAAAGCGCCTAAAGGAAAATTGCCTTTTATCAATGATAACGGTTTTATCCTTGCGGATAGCTCTTTAATTATCGATTATCTGCAAAAAAAATATGCGCCTAATCTAGATGCCCATTTAAGCCCATTACAGCAAGGAATGTCTCTTGCTATGCAACGTTTAATTGAAGAACATCTTTATTGGATCTTATTATATTCACGTTGGTGCGAAGACGATAATTGGTTAATTTGTAAACCAGAATTTTTTGGCAAGAAAAGAGGGTTCTTTTTAAATTTTATAGCAGAAACTGTGCGCAAAAAACAATTTAAAGTCCTTTATGCACATGGTATAGGCCGTCACTCAAGTGCAGATATGTATAAATTTGGCGTAAAAGACTTAGAGGCGCTGGATATTCTATTTACTGGCCCATTTATTTTTGGCGAAAAGCCAAGCACACTGGATGCTTCATTGTATGCTTTGCTGGCAAATATTATGGTGCCTCCCATTCCTTCGCCTTTACAAACTTATGCTAAAGCGAACAAGAAGTTTGTAGAATATTGCGATTTAATGAAAAACACCTATGCAATATAATTTTATTGTCGTTCTAGTTTAAATACGGCGAGATCTTTTTCAATCATCTCATGTAGTACAGCTAAGCCTATTTCTCCTTTTTCTTTAGTTGCCAAAGTCGGGTTGCCAAAAGCGCCACTTTGAGAAACAGAAAAATTTCGGCTCTCTTCGGGCACTGCCTTTTCAAGTTGTACAACCTCAGGCGCAACAACCATCATCATAGAAGTTTCTATTTCATCGGCGTGGGTGCCCATTTTTTGTTCCATGATAGAAACAACCCGAGGATCATCATGTAGTGGGGTAAGATCTAAATAATGAAATTGTATGTCTTGGCAAGTTTTTTCAAGCATCATCTTTGCTGCTTTGAGAGGTGTATTGGTGCTGATCCCATTATTGATAACATAGAATTTTTTGGCGCCTTGTTGATACCACAGCTGACAGCGTTGCACAATCACCTCAGTTGCTGTTTCCAATGTAAGACTTAATGAACCTGGATATTCGATGAACACAGGAAAATAACTATCAATGATGGGAGGTGCAATTAAAACCTGATGGTATTTGCTCATCACATAATCGGCTAATTTTTCAGCCATGATTAAATCAGTGTTCATGGGCAGATGGTAACCATGTTCTTTGCATGCAGCGCCAAGAGGGATCACCACCAGATAATTTTCTTGAAAAGCTTTTTCTATTTGTGGCCAAGTCATCGCAGACATTTTTTTATTTTGCATTTTTTATCTCTCAGTCACACTTCAAACAAATTGATAATACAGTTTTCTTTCACAGTATGCAGAAAGTAACTTTTAGTTGTAGAGTTATTGTATAGCAGTAAATGCCAGAGAAAAGGATTTCTCTGGAAATTTCTAGAAAAACATTCAGTTACAAGGATTCGTACATGATTGGGCCAAGAACGCGTGAACGTCGTTTATCTTATAGCGATCCTGCTTTTAAGCTGGGAGAATCGGATAAACAATTTGTTCCTCAATTTTTACAAAGAAGAAATTCAATTACCCTCAAGCCACAGTTTAACAATGAGCTGATTGCTGAAAGTATTGATTCAAAGCATTATTTGTCAGAACAGCAAAGAGAGCAGTACCGAATAACTTGCCATAACGGTATCTATAAGGATACGAGTGGTAAAGCCATGGATGGGGCTTTTGTTTATGTGTTATTTCCAGATGACAGATTATATGCAGTGTCCATTCATGCTAGGATCCATCATTCTCATTTAAGCTCAGGTCTGAGTTTAAAAGGCGCGGGCATTCATTATTATCAAAAAGGACGTCTTATCACAGTCAGCAATGAATCAGGGCATTACAAACCGACCTTAAATGAAATGCGTGATGCGCTATTATGGTTTTATCAACAAAATTTAAATCAGCCTTTTGTGTTTGAAGATCATAGTGCACAAGATAAACTAAGACAATTCAATGGAATTAGGTTTTTTGAAGTCAAAAAGCAACCCGAAGTCGATAAAGTTGGTTTAGAGCCCATTGCAGAGGCTCAACTGGTCCAGACATTAGAGCGCATCAAACGTGAGGCTTTATCCATATTTGACACCAAGGACGAAGAGACAGAATTTGAGAAAGCACTAGCAAGATTATATCTGGCTCAAGAACAATCAGGTGATAATTCAGTGTATTACACACAAGCATCGGCACACCAACCTACCCAGGTTGAGGAGCCAGTCATTAATCTTTGCGATATCTTTAAACGAAGAGATTTGTTAAGCCTCACCTGTTTGCAATTTGCTAAAGACGAGGGCAGGATTGCTAGTCGTTTTAATGGGGTCTTAAGATTTTCAAAGTAGTTAACTCGTGCTTGGTGACTTATCAGGGATAACATCAGGATACAGTTCAGAAAAAGCGACGGATGTTCCAAAAGCTGAAACCATTCTAAGGTGTGCACGAGTCAGTTCTCTTGGCTCATGTACACCGCAAGAATGACAAATTTCACCAACTTCCTGCTCTAAATTTTTGACATAATGTCCTACACGCACGGATTTATCGGTTGGATCTAAGCCGCGCATTAAAAACGCATTATGGGTGGTGATGCCGGTAGGGCAATTATTGGTGTGACAACGCATTGCTTGAATGCAACCTAGAGCAAACAAAAAGCCGCGCGCAGAATTCACAAAATCAGCACCCACACACAGTGCCCAGCAAACCATGCTGGGGGTAACCAATTTGCCCGAAGCAATGACTTTAATGCGTTCGCGTAAACTGTATTGATTTAATAAATCCACTAAGGCGGGCAAGCTTTCAGCTAAGGGCAAGCCCATGTAATCAGTTAAGCTAATAGGAGCTGCCCCTGTGCCACCTTCTTTACCATCTAGGGTGATAAAATCGGGAGCCGATTCAACGCCGCGCTTGTTTATTAATTTAAATAAAACATGTAACCAATCATAATTTCCTAACACTACTTTAAACCCTGTTGGTTTGCCGGTTACTTCGCGCACATGATTGATCATATCTAAGAGATCTTCAGCGCTATTAATTTCAGGAAAGCGATTGGGGCTGATAGAATCTTCGTGTGGCGCTATTCCTCGAATAGCGGCAATTTCTGCTGTGACTTTCTTTGCGGGGAGTAACCCGCCTCGCCCGGGTTTGGCACCCTGGCTTAATTTGATTTCAAACATTTTAACTTGTGGGTAGCTTGCCGCTTTTCTTAAGCACTCATCACTGAGTTTTCCATCCAGCGTTCTGTAACCATATTTTGCGGTACCGATTTGTGCCACTAAATCACAGCCTCCGGCTAAATGATATTCAGTTAAGCCACCTTCACCGGTGTTCATCCAACAACCTGACAATTTAGCGCCTTTGGCCAGCGCAATAACCGCATTTTTGGAAATGGAGCCATAGCTCATACCTGAAATATTAATAAGTGAAGTCGTGGTATAAGGATTGCGTGCGTGAGGCCCGATGGTGATTGGTTTTGTTTTAATTGCGTCAATTTCTTGGACAGGGAAGGGTGAGCTGACAAAATACATGCTGCCTTTTTCATTTAAATTTCGTGTGGTCCCAAAGCTCACCACAGCGCTGGCATTTTTGGAGGCGCGATAGATCCAACTGCGCTCTGTTCTATTAAAGGGCTTTTCTTCTCTGTCGCGTGCGTAAAAAAAGGCGCGTAAGTAAGGGCCTAATGATTCAGCAATAAAACGTATGTGCCCAATTAATGGGTAATTACGGGTTATGGAGTGTTTAGTTTGAAAAACATCGTAAATGGCGATTAACACCATTGATACAAAAAGGACGAACACAATAGTACTTAGCACCGCGCTTTTTATCCTTTATTCAATCCATTGAATATCTAAAGAGAATAACATGCACGGTATAAGGAGAACAGCTGCTCCCTATTCTTAGGTAATTTTGTAACTGAAAAAGTCACGCCTTAAGCGCGACTTTTATTTTCACCAGCAATGTCTATGGCAATGTAATACACCATGCCGGCCACGCCAACAATGTCGTTCACAATAGTGGGTATATATGGATTGTGGAGCAGCCGTGGTGAGAAAGGCTGGATGAGGAGAAACAGAAGTAGCCGCATTGCTGGTTGCTGCAAAGCCGATGAAGCTTGAAGCTAATAACACCAAAAATAGTAGTTTTTTCATGATACGATACCTCTTTGCTTGTCTGTTAATTTCAGAATCTAACTGTAAGACTTTGTGAGCTGTGTTTTAGTTCCGTATCAAAAAGTGGAAATTTTTTGCCAGTAGATTGCTGGTATGTCATTTGGCTTAATTATTTATGCTGCTAATTTTTAAGGGAAAAATACCGTTTATCTGATTTTCTTAAATAGTTCTTTTCTTATTTTTTAATAATTTGTACTATCAGCCAACTTAATTAATTTAACGTCTGGTGAAGTATGTTGGCAATAGGTTGGCAAGCCGCAAGAAAAGCAATCCGTTTATTCTATTCTTTGACTCAGAGTTTTGGGATATTCAAAATCCCAGCCTATCTGCTTACGGCTTTTTTGTTAGTTTGGTTTGGCCCAACGCTGGCTTTAGGTGCGGGTCTAAGAACGCTTTTGGCGCTTGCACTATCACCTTTTGTGTTCGATATCGCCTCGATGATGTTTACAGTTGCCGTGGGCCTGGTCATTCGAAGTGCTAGTTTGTTTACACGAGATGTGCAAACCGAAAGCAAATTTAATACAGCCTTGATTGCAAACAATGAGGTGCGTGCACTTTCTTTGGTGAGAAACTGTCGTTCACCTGAGATGTTAGTTAATTTTGGAATTAAGGTAATAACGCATCCCAATGATGCTATCTTTAATGCCATTGTGGCGCGCTTAAACGCTTTAGGCCCACGCTCTTTAGCGCATAATCATAATCAACTTTTCAGAGCAGCTGTTTATCATAAACGCATCGATTATGTGAAAACGCTTTTAGGTAACAATGCCGTTGCACAACATGCGCATGTTAATAAAAACGAAGCGCTAAGGGAAGCCTGCATCCAAGGTGATATGGACATGCTTGAAGCCTTGTTAAATGTGCAAGTTATTTTCGATAATGTTTATGTTAATAATAATGAAGCAATTCGTTTAGCAGAGCGCGAAGGTAAATGGGATGTCGTGGCCCGTTTGCTGTTAATTCCCATGGTAGCTGAATTTCGTTACCCTGAGGGGGTTAAGCTTGATTTTACAGAACGTCATATTCAACAATACGGTCAACCACAAGTCATGGCAGCGCCAAGGGCAGTTGACAATAGCATTCCCGCTGAACCTCATATTCCACCGGAAAACCATTGGTTATTGAATGCCTTAAATGGTTATTTAAACATACATCGTGAAAGACCAAGAGAAGAAGCCCCAAGAGACTTATACGTTCCTGAAGAGAGTGATCATGATTTGCGTGATATTGGGGGAAGGGAGAGCTCAATGCGCGAGCTGAATGCACGTCAACACGCAGCGCTTGAGGATATTAGAAAACGCTATGGTGCTGTGTATGCTGCTAAAGGAAGGGATGCGATTTTTGAAGAAATTAAAGAATACATGGAAGCAGAGTACCAACAAAATCCGGCTACTTACTTTAAAATCGGCCTCCCATTGCATATGGGAAAAATTTTAACCTGGTTAACTAATAATAGAGCTTATTATCAACATCCAGTCCATGGCGCTTGGCGCTATTTATTTTTGGGAGATAGTAACCCATGGCGTTCCATCGCTTCGTATACACAAGGATTAACCAGTGATATCAAAGAAGAAATTGCCTTGATGTGGTTAGCAGCTACGGACAAAGACGCTAAATTTCCTGAAGGACAATCTCGAGAAAGTGTATTAGTAGAGTTTTGTCAAACAATGTGTGAATTGGCTCGTGCTCATAATCATGACAGAGCGCGCCCTTGCATCAATGTGCGCAAAGATAGCTTCACAAACCAGCAAGAGTATTATTTTACTACCGAAACCTATGATGACTTAGAAGGGGATAGATATACCTGTGGTGGTGGTATGAATAGACGTCTGTCCAATTTTTATATGCTTATTCTCAATGACAGGCCTGAAACCAGAATGTTAACCGCAGATGCGATGCGTAGCAAATTCCAACAAGAAATGGTGAACGAATCTCCGTTACCAGCTTCGATGTATAAAAAATTAAAAGCCATGGATGCAAAAACATTGCAGAATTTACTCAAAGTATTGAGTAAAAAGTTTGAATCTTTGGATGATCTGAGCGAAGAAGAGTCAGCATTATTTAATCGTTTGGCTTTTACCGAGGGTGAAATTGCCGCTTTTGTTAAAACGTGCCAAGCATACTATGGCGCTAATCGTATAACAGAGCGACGCGAGAATAATAAAATTGTGTTCAATCACCATCGGTTTGCAAGCTTTGCTGAAATGATAGCTTTATTGGGTAAAACAGCGACAGAAGAATTTTATAATGATATCAAAAGAAATATCGAAAATATTCTAAGAGATGCGCCCAAGCAGCAAGATAAAGCTCCTGTAGACAGAAGAAAGAAGGCTACAGCTGTCGTGCACTCAACCAGCCCAGCTAAAAGTAGAGAAAAGAAATCATCTGAGGCTTCGAATGATGAAGGTCCAAAGCTAAGCTCTAAAGGCAAGCCGCGTAAATCAGCAAGAAGATGATTTGTGGTATAATTGCCGTCAGGGGGAAAAATCATGCAAAAAATAGGAAAGCGGGTTGAACACTTTGTAGAAAAAGGCTTATTTGCCAGCCGTTGGCTGATGGCGCCCATTTATGTAGCGTTAGTGGGTGCATTGGTTATTTTGTTAATTAGCTTCATGCGCGAATTATATGAATTTGCTTCTCATATGATGCATTTAGAGCAAAATGATCTGGTGCTGGGTATTTTATCTTTAATCGATTTATCGTTGGCCGGTAATTTGTTGCTGATTGTGATTTTCTCAGGTTATGAAAACTTTGTGAGTAAAATCGACACCGATGATCACGAAGACCAACCTGAATGGAAAGGCACGGTGGATTTTAGTACCTTAAAACTTAAACTGATTGCTTCGATTGTTGCCATCTCTGGGATCCACTTATTGAAAGTGTTTATGGATGTAAGCAAATCATCTGCAGATCAAATTAAGTGGATGCTGATTATTCATGTCGTTTTTGTGGTGTCTGGCGTGTTGTTGGCAACGATGGATCGCATAGCGGTTAGCACCAAAATACTCAAAGAAAAATAATACGCTTTCCATTTTGAATTTATGCAATGAGTGACAGGTTGCGAAGCAACCAATGCTCTCTCCTTGTAAAAGGAGAGAGGCGCGAAGCGCATAGAGAGATTTTATCTTGATAAAATCCTTCTCTGCGCGCTAAGGGCGCGCCTCTTCCCTTTACAAGGGAAGATCTTTTTGTCGCTTGCGCGACATGGAAGAAGCTACCCTCTGCCCATAGAAACACGTCTAGGCGATTGCTTAGATGGTAGCGTTCTTTTGTAATGAAGCGCTTCATAATCAATAGGTGTAAATTGTTTACACTTATTTTTCATATGCGATAAATCACGCCAGCGGTGATAAAGCGGGGCGGCCTTTCCAGGCGCAGTCAGTAACCCTTCATCCAAATCACTTGAGGAGCTAGAAAGCACAGGTCTTTCAAGATGCGCGCCTTGTTTGTGTAAAAATTCGGTAAAGCTAATAGGATGCTCTGCTTCTTTGAGTTGTCTTAAGGTATCTTTATCGCATGCCTTTTCAGTAATGTCAGGATGATGCTTATGAAAATAACGTATCACAGCATACTCACCAGATGCTCTTAAGGCAGTTTTTTCATCATCGCTTAAGTCAAATTTTAACGTTGGAACATCTAACGTGTCACAATACACCGTTGTGTCTTTGTAGGGGCTTTGATGAAATAAGCGGTTTTGTGCATTTAGGGCTGCTTCAAAATGCGCGAAGGTACATTCAACAGCCGTTTTGATTTCAACCGGTTTGGGTAAGACCCCATGTTTAAAATAACGAATTTCATCCATGGAATCTAAACGCACGGTTAGTACTTGTGGGTTGAATTCGCCTTCTTTTTCTTCAAATACGTTGGATGGGCAATTATTTTGTTCGCCACCATCGCCATATAAGCTGCCATTAATTTTCCAGGGAGTAAAATAGACTGGAAACCCCATCGATGCACGAACAGCATCTGCAATAGGCACATCTTTATGCTTGGTTTTATAGGAGAAAGTTTCATTTAATTGTGTATTTAAGTTGCACGCTTCTACAGAAATATCTTTGAGTTTTAATTCTGGATGATCAAGTTTAAATTGATGCCACTGGGCAAAAGTTGTATTTTCATTGCCAGTCACTTCTTTAACAATTCTTTTGAATAATTCGTGGAAACGATCAGCGCGATGCAGGCCAAACCATTTCAAATATGTGTAAGGCGAAGTAATTTTTTCCCACAATCCACCGCTGGCTAATTCTGAAAATTTTAATTCATTAAACAGCGTTTTCATTTTCTCAACAGGCCAGCCTGTTGAAAGTAATAAAGCTCCCATAGCACCAACGGAGGCGCCTGAAATCGCTTCAAGTTCGTCTAACACGCCAAGTTTGGCTAGCGCTTCTGCAACACCTAAGTAGATAAAACCTTTTGCACCGCCGCCTTCAAGAGCAGCATATCGATAAAGTGGCATAATTTGATCCTTCTTCTTAGCATACAAACTATTCTTGTCAGAAAAAGCATCGTGAGTATACACGGATATGAATAAATCCACTCCTGTATATTCTTATAGAAAAAATTGAATTATTGTTTTGTATTTAAATGCTGTGAGTGCACATTGGTTTGTTTGATAAGTAGGCTTTGCGTAAAGTTTTGATTTTGCGCCAAAAGACTGGCCAGTTGAATGTTATTGTCATGATGCACCATAAAATTAAGTAAATTCTCAAATGGGGTGCTTTTATATTTCGCAAATAACGCATCAGTAATTTGATTCAGATTGACGATTTCATGATTTTTATTTTTTTGATGAGCAAATTCTAATATCTCTTTGAGAATAATTTGTTTTTGTACTTCCATGGAAAGCGTGCTACAAAGCCCCTTTTGTTCTTTGCCCGTGGGCTCCGTAATATGATTTTCTAGCGAGTGAATAATATGATGGTTATGTTCTGCTATTAAATCAATCTCTTTATCTTTAATTTGATTATCTGGAACAGGCTGCTCGTGTATGTTCGGTTTTTCTTCAACTAGTGTGACTATCGGTTTTGCAATGATCACAGTTTCAAGCGTGGATTTATGCTGCGGCGCTTTAAAATGGTTTCTTAGGAAGTGATTGCATAAGCTTACAATTTTATTGAATAAGCGTTTGACATCAAACGGCTGATTTTTATGATGAAGGAGTGATAGTTGTAAATTGGTTTCCTTCAAAATTGTTAAGTCACGTTGCATAAGGTAGTGCATTTCTTTTATATGACAAGGGATATAATTTTCTTTAATGACTAGGCTATCTAAGGCATGTACAATTTCTTGTAAAAAAGTTTTTTCATTTTTATCAACACTGGTATTAATACGATGTTGTAAGTTTTCTTTAAAGGCAAATAGCTTTTCTTTAGGTGTTTCTTCAGAAATTTTAAATAAAAGAAGTTCATCTTCGTTTGCATGACGTAAAAGCTGTAATCGTTTGATTCTGTTTTGTAATTGTAAAGCCAAAAGCTCTTTGGTTTTAAGATCTTTTTGGCGATGAGATATTTCTTGTTCATTTTGCAAATGGAGAATTTCGCGCTTTTTTTCTTGAAAAAAGTGGTTATTGTGTTCATTCATTTCTTCAAGTTGTTTAAGCAAGAAATTGATTTGCGCATTTGGTGCCATGAAACATCTCTTAATATCAAGCTGATATTAAGAAAGTATAATTCAAGAGAAAAAAGTGAGGGGGAAAAGCAGGATTTTTATTCAATGATCTGCTAGCAACGACTGTATAAAAGGGCAATCCTTGCCCAATTTATTTTAAAAAGACACCAGCGCGAGCTTGTTGTTTAGGTTGGACCTGAATGTCTTGCATGCCTGTAAGTTCGGCTTCATGACTTTTTTTGGTATTAGTTCGAATCACTGATTGAATGGATTCAGAAGTAATGGCGGGATTTGTAACTATAATGGTAAGTGTGCCACCTCTGATTTCGCATCTTTGCGCGTCGTTAACCACTTCATTGACATGGATGTTGGCGCTATAAACGTCGGTAATTCTACCAAGCTGTGTGTAAATGTCTTGGACGCAACCGTTACACATAATGGAGGGGATCCTAAAAGTAAACTGTCTTGCGGCGATTGGGCCAGTGTTCATTGCTCAAATACCTCTACTATTGACTAACTTAACGGTGTGCTGTGCACGTGATTTATACCCCGTGTAGCAGTTTTTAGCAATCCTTATCAAGAAAAAAACGTTAACAAAGTTAATTTAAGTACTTAAACGCTCTGAATTCAATCTCAGTTTCATTCAGAGCGTGTGGGTTGGGGCTAGATTATTTTTTTTTCTGATTACTTGCCATGGGCGCAGCAGCGGCAGCAGCTGCTGCAGTTGGTATATGATGACCAAACACTAACTCATCAATTTGCCTGGTAAGATAGTCGGTTAATTCGTCATCATCACCATCACTTGCAACATCTTCATGTGTTTGCGCCAAGAAATCCTCTTCTTGGGATCCCATCAATTTTCGCTTAGCAGTAGGTTCGTCAGGTAAACGTACTCTTTTACCCGGAGCAAGATATTCTACGGCTTCCCTATCTTGAGCTGATAGCTTTTTAGGGGTTCCTTCTCCTTTGTGTGGAGAGCCAGGGTAACTTTTCGCAACAGCGTTTCTTTTTTGCGGAGATAAAACAGCAGGACTTGTTCCTTGGGGAATTTGAATCCCTTGTTGATGTCTTATAATTTCTTTTTTGTCGTCAGCTAATTTCGTCAAGGCTGTCATCAGTGCGATGTTATGGCTTTCAAGTAATTTCTTAAAGTGTGTGATGATTTCTCTTTGTTTGTCGTTAAATGGGTATCTTGCTAATCTTTCATCGATTACTACTAATATTTTATCTATCATTTGTAAAATATTTGTCGCTTTTTTGGCATGATCTTTACCTTTTATCAAAACGCCGGTGGCGCTTTCATAGATAACGGTAGCACTGACATGAACAAAAAAAGTTTCTGTGCCTTCGACAAAGGCTCTTTCTGTGACATAAGAATAAAGCCCAACAAAGCATTTTTTAATTTGGCCACCAATAAAGGGAGGAAGTTTCTCAATGTTTTCTAAAATAGCTCTATCAGGTAATCGTGTTAGCAGTTTAAAAATATCGGGATCACTAACGTGTTGGGATAGTTTAAAAGCGGTTATTACTGGGGCGCCGTTATGGCCTGGGCCGTCTTGTATCATTTTTCACCTGCTCATGTGTTGCAGGCATCCGTGCTGCGTTGAAAGTTAGATAAGATAAATCCGAATATCGCATGTTAAATAAAATAGGCGTTGAATGCAATAAATAAAGCCTGATATCTCAATAAGTTGGCTTATACTTAACAGAGATTCTCTGATCTTTATGAGTTAGCTGGATTTATTGTCATGGATAACCACAGCAAAGAGCTGATCACACGAAAATTTCACTTTAAGCTCGATAAAGTGAGAGATCGCTATTGGTTAAGCGGCTCGCCGGTTAAAACCTTGCATGCTAATACTTTAACCACCGGGATCCCTTTTGGGGAGCGTTTTTTTGTAGGCTGCCTGCTGCCATACATTAAGACGATAAAATGCCCGCTGTTGAAAAAAAATGCTATGGAATTTGCTCGTCAAGAAATAAATCATAGTAAAGAACATTTTAAATTATATTTAAAATCGGTTAAGCCTTTTTACCCCAATTTAAAAGCCAATGGGAATTTTTACCAAAAAATATCTGCTGTGGTCGCTTTTTGTGCAGGCTCTAAAATTCGATTGGCGATGGTGGCGGCGATTGAGCATTTTACTGCTGTGGCTGCCGATCTTTATTTAAGTCACCCAGCGCTTTTTGAGGGGGCGCCAAAGAACATTGTGGCCCTTTGGCATTGGCATTTTATAGAAGAAATTGAGCATAAATCAGTGGCGTTTGATATTTTTAAAGCCTGCAAGGGGAATTATGTTGAACGCGTGGTAGGGTTTTTCTTAGCTGGCTTTTTATTGAATATAGCGTTTCTAAACTGTTATTTACATATGATGATTTATGATAGGCTATATCTCTCTGGTTCTTTTTACGTAGAGTCGCTGCGATACTTTTGGGGTAAAGAAGGTATATTGCGGCATCTTGCCAAGCCGTTTTTGAGTTATCTTGCCCCAAATTTTCATCCTAATAATATGAAAGAGTATACTTCGCATCAAGATCGTGCCAATCGAATTTTAATAATTCAACAACAGCTTGAGCAATAATTATTGGCATTCAGGATTGGTGACAATCGGCAAAGAAAATAAAGCATTGGCTGCTGGGATAGCTCTTGAAATAGTTTGAAAAGCCGCTAAATGCTGATCTTGCGCAGTTAATGGTTCAAGGTGTATTTGATTGGTGCCATTGCGATTAATCATTACCATGGGAACATAACGTACGCCATTAATAATGGTGCCTTGGGAGGTTTTTGTTAACCCCAGTAACAAGATCACGGTGCTTCGTGTTCTGGTTGAGCCTTGAAAACTCACAAAATTGCCAAGTGAGTAGCTGATGAGGGTGCTTCTGTTATCCTGGGTGGTATATGTTTCAACTTCTTGCAGTACATGAGGGTGTGAGCCAATCACAGCCGTGGCGCCTTTCTCTAACACTTGATGCGCAAAAGCGCGTTGTGTGCTGTTTGCGCGTTCCTGGTATTCTAATCCCCAATGTGGGGCTACAATAATAGCATCAACTGCATTTTTAAGCGTGCCTATCGTGGATAGTATCTTTGTTTTATCTTTATTTTTATAACAATAAAGCATTTGATTTTCAGCATCAGGGTTGTTAGTGGATTCGGTGCAAGCTATCCAGGCTATTTTAAGTCCATTTTTTTCTATGATTTTATATATGGGTGTTTTTGCCCCGCTTTTATGCGTTCCCACATGCATCACGTGTGCGTTATCGAGAATATCTATGGTTTTGTCCACGCCAATGGCACGTCTGTCAAAGGCATGGTTATTTGCCGTAGAAACTATCGTAAAGCCACTATTTTTAAGATCTTGTGCAAGGCGCGGGTGATAATTAAACGCGGGATAATCTGTATAAATGGAATAATCAAAACGATAGGGATCAGAAACTTGATGTCCTGCGTTGTTTATCCCAATCGCGATAGGCCCTTCTAAATTGGCATAGGCAATATCTGCTTGTTTAATATAAGGGGTGGCTGCTTTCCATAAGCTCTCAAAACCATGTGTTGAGGCTTTAACTTGCAAGGGATGGTGTAACAGTATGTCTCCCATCGCGGCAATAACGATGCTTTGGCCTTTAGCGCAACTTTGAGGAAATTGAATTGGATTCAATTGTGCGTTTGCCAATGGAGAAATTATTAACAGTGAAAACAGGCGAATGAAACAAACACCCATACTTTGCCGCATAAAAATCGACTTTTTTGTTAGAGCATACGGAAAGTATAGAATAGAATAGCGAGTGATTTAGGAGAGAGAGGCAATATCGGGGAAACTACCTGCCCAACATTGCCACAAAGAAGGTTGGCTTAAGAGCAGCAACCAAATGCAAACTTAGACAAAAAAGCGCCTGCAGCTTGCAAGAAGCTTGTTTCTGCTACAACAACTTCAGCAGCATCAACTTCAACGGGAGCTTCTTCAGTAGCTGGTACAACAACTTCTTCAGCTTCATCATTCCCGCCAGAAACGATTAACAATTCTTCTTGATTTAATGTTTTCATTGTATCACCTTCTGTATAACAAAATTGCATAAAGCGAGTCGCATGTTACTTACTTAGGCTCAGAATATCAATAAAAAAATTAACCCGAATGACACATTTTTATGACAACCTGTCACAATGCGTGAAATTATGTGGCAAAAAGCAATCGCAAACAGATCAGCTAACTAAAATTGAGTGCTTTTGAGATAAGATGATATAATTGTCAAATAGTTGATTAACTATCATTTTCGGTCTGGATTTTTTTATGACAAGCAAAGAGGAAGTTGCAAAACTAAATATCATGAAAAAGCAGGATAAAAATCCTCAACCTGAACAATTTGTAGAAGTGTTTGCCAAGTTGGATATTCAGGGTTCGCATTCTTTTTGTAGAAGGGCAACTACTCGCAATCCTAATGAGCTACTATGCCGTTACTGACACTTAAAAATATCTATTTCTCCGTAGGGCAATTTCCTTTACTGGATTATGTTAATCTGGATATTGAACTAAAAGAGCGTATTGCTTTGATTGGCCGTAATGGTGAGGGTAAATCTACCTTACTAAAAATACTATCCCAAAGCATCCACCCTGATGCTGGAGAAATCATAAAACCAGGTTATTTAAAAGTATCTATGCTGGCGCAAGATCTGCCAGAGGCGAATGAGACAACAGTTTATGAGACAGTGGCACAGGGCTTAGCGAATTTAAGTAATTTGTTAATTCAATATCATCAGTTGTTAGCCGCTACGCATCATGATGAATCATGGATGAATCAATTGAATTATGTGCAACAAGAGATAGATGTCAATGACGGCTGGCAAATTCAACAACGTATCGAAAGAGTGATCCAAGATTTAAACTTGCCAGCTGATAAACGTATGGATGAATTATCCGGTGGCTGGCGCCGTCGCGTTGCATTAGCGCAAGCCCTTGTTCAAGAGCCAGACATTTTATTGCTTGATGAACCTACTAACCACTTAGATTTAACGGCCATTGAGTGGTTAGAAAAGATGCTCTTAAATTACCCTAAAACGATTATATTTATTACCCATGATCGCGCGCTGCTTCGTAAGCTTGCCACGCGTATTCTTGAATTGGATAGAGGTAAATTGACTTCTTATCCACCTGATTATGATAATTATCTCAGAAGAAAAGAAGAGGCGTTGGAGGCAGAGGAGCGCCAAAATGCCTTATTTGATAAAAAGCTTTCTGATGAAGAAGTGTGGATCCGCCAAGGAATTAAAGCCAGAAGAACGCGTAATGAAGGTCGCGTCAGAGCCTTAAAAGCATTACGTGAGGAGCGAAAGTTACGTCGCACCATTAAAGAAAAGCCAAAATTTGAAGTCAATGATCCTGTCATGGGCGGCAAAATGGTCATTCAGGCCAATGAAATTTCTTTTGGATATTCAGAAAAGAATAAACTTATTCATGATTTCTCTTTCAACATCCAACGCGGTGATAAAGTTGCCATTGTAGGACCAAACGGTTCTGGTAAAACCACTCTCTTAAAATTATTAATTGGGCAACTAAAGCCAACCCAAGGGAGCGTTAAGCAAAGCCCGGTTAACCAAATCGCTTTTTTTGATCAAAACCGTGAACATCTTAATCCTGATGACACAGTTATGGCTAATGTCGCTGAGGGTGACGATACCATAGAAATTCAAGGCAAGAAAAAACATGTGATTGGTTATTTGGGCGATTTTTTGTTTTCACCTGCCAAATGTCGTGCGTTAGCCAAAACGCTTTCTGGTGGTGAGCAAAATCGGCTGATGTTAGCTAAGCTTTTTGCAAAACCAGCGAATGTGTTAGTGCTGGACGAGCCGACCAATGATTTAGATATTGAATCGCTGGATGTATTGGAAACATTACTTTTAAATTATCAAGGCACAGTGATTATCATTAGCCATGATAGAGAATTTATCGACAATATTGCTACACACTGTATTGCCTTTGAACAAGATAATACTATTTCTATTAATGTGGGTGGGTATACCGATTGGTTGCAAAGGGCCAAGCCATTGATTGCTAACAAATCAAGTGCGCCTTTAAAAAGTGAAAAGCAAGCCACACAAAAACAAGAAGCAACTCAACCAGTAACAAAAAGTAAAAAGCTGAGCTTCAATGAGCAAAAAGAATTAACCGAGTTACCGGCCAAAATAGAAGCCTTAGAATCAAAAATAGCAGCGTTAGAATCGCAATTCTCAGATCCAGCGTATTATGCTAAATCTAAAGATGAAATAGCCATCGCCAATAAAGCGCTTGCTTCACTCAAAGACGAGCTCGTGGCTGCGTATGCAAGATGGGAAGTGCTCGATAGCTAAATAGCTTCTAATATTGCTGCAACGCCCATCCCGCCTGCTGTGCAGATGGAAATTAAGCCGCGTCCTTTACGGTTTTGGTGTAGCGTTTTTGCCAGGCTGGCAACAATGCGCGCGCCAGTAGCGGCAAAAGGGTGCCCGAGTGCCACGCTACCGCCATTGATATTCATTTTAGCTCTATCAATGGGTCCAAGTGCTTTTTCAAGTTGCAATTCTTTTTTGCAATATTCATCCGATTCCCATGCTTTGAGTGTGCACAGTACTTGGCCTGCAAAAGCTTCATGTATTTCGTAAAAATCAAAATCTTGTAAAGTTAAATGATGCTTTTTGAGCAGTTCGCTTACAGCAATTGTGGGGGCCATTAATAACCCATCACCGCCTACAAAATCGACTGCAGCCACTTTTGCATCGACAAAACGCGCTAAAGGAGGGTGACTGTTTTCGCGGGCATAAGGATCGCAGGTTAAGAAAACTGCAGCAGCGCCATCGGTTAAGGGGCTTGAATTGCCTGCGGTTAAACTTCCTTGCCCACTTAAATCAAAAGCTGGTTTGAGTGCAGCCAATTTTTCAAGTGTGGTATCTTTGCGTAAAGTCCCATCCATTTTGACTTCTTTGAATTCAAAAACCAAATCGTTATAAAAGCCTTCTTGATAGGCAGCGATACCGCGTTGATGGCTTAAGAGAGCAAGCTCGTCTTGCAAAGCGCGGGATATTTCCCAATCTTGCACCATTTGCTCACAATGTTCGCCCATGGATAAATGGGTTCTTGGCTCGACTACGGCAGGTACAACGGGTTTAAAATCTGCCAGTTTAATTTTCCATAATGCTTTGAGTTTAGGCAAAAACCCTTTAGCCGTGTATAAATCAAGTAATTTCTGCGAGAGATTGCGACTGGTCATTAAAGGGAGATCACTATTGGAATCAACGCCGCCGGCAATAGCGCAATCAATTTGATGATTGGCAATTTTTAAGGCCATCAGTAAGGTTGCTTCTAAGCTGGTGCCGCAAGCTCTTTGTAATGTTAGCCCAGGCGTTTTAGGGTTCAGACTGGTGCCAAGGACGCATTCGCGTGCTAAATTCCAGTTACTAGAGCTGTTCATCACAGCGCCTAAAGCAACATCACCAATAATTTTATTCTGCAGATCAAATTTTTTGACGAGCTCTTCCAAGGTTGCTGTCATGAGTTCTTGCGTGGTGACATGCCTGTAATTGGTCATCGATTTAACGAAAGGGGTACGAATTCCCCCGGCTATATAGACTGGACGTGTCGCCATATGTTTTCCCTAACTATACTCTATCCATTAATTGTTCGAGTATATAATAACTCTTTAAGATCAGCAGCTAAAACATCCAAGTTGAGTTCCCAACAACCTAAGAGAGTTTGAGGATTGCGCTTAGGATATGCTAAGGTTCAACACAATAACCTCTAACATCAGGAAGGACATGATGGGTACTTATAACAATATACTGCTCGCCGTTGATCTACATCCGTCTTATGATGAATATACTATTAAAAAAGCGGTCGACTTTGCTAAAGAACGCAATGCTAAATTAACGCTTCTTCATTGCATAGAAGGGATCCATGCTTACGGTGCAGTGCAAGGTTACCAACTAATCATGGAAGTAGAACAACAAATTGAACAAGAAGCCAAAAAAGCATTGGCTGATTTAGGAAAAACCTATGGCATTGCGCCTGAGAATCAAATGTTGGTTCAAGGGCCACCGCAAAAAGTGGTTATCGAAAAAGCCAAAGCCATGAAAGCTGATCTGATTATTGTCGGTGGTCATGGCCGCCATGGCATTAGTTTATTATTTGGCTCCACTGCTGATGGCATTATGCATCACGCGCAGTGTGATGTTTTAGCCATCAGAGCAAAAAGTTAAATACAATCTACGACCATTGGTTGAACAAGCTGTATTGGGTTAATTATCAAGGGAGTAGCGTTAAAAGTATCCACCTGAGTAATATGAGTGGTATTTGTTAAAATATCACTCATATTTATTACCTCATTAAACACTTCGGGCCAATATTGTTGGCCAAGTTCTATGCCGGTGACATCTTTAGATTCTAGATGCCAGCTCCACCAATAATCCCCAGTCGTATTCTCATAAGAAGGGTTATAAAAAGGTTTAAAGCCTTCACTCAGATCTACTCGCTGTGTTGAGGTAAGTTCAAACAGCGTATTGGCATCGTGATCAATAATCGCTTTTTCCAGAGACATATAATCGGCAATTTTTTGAAATTGCTGATGCTCAGCTTTTAAATGACTGATTAAATCAGTTTCATAATTTTTAATATTGGTATCTAAGTTGCCTGTTTGTACTGCGTTAAAATCTGCAAATAAATCGCTCAAACCTAAGGTTTCCATATGCGTTTTAACCTGCGACATTTTTTCGCTTACTAAGGCTTCAATGTTAGAAAAGTCCAGGGAAGTAATATGGGTTAAGCCTTGGTAAATTTCCTCAAAACCCACTTGTTCAAGAGAATCGATTTGATAAAACATATTAAGATGTGAGCGTAGATCATCCAGTGATGTTGGTTGTTCATTATAAAAATTAAAGCTAAAGCCATGATCAATTTTGGCAAAGTTATAATGGTCGCCACAATCGATGAGGCCCACATTACCGGAATGGCCATCTGTGTCATGGATAAACTGTATGGACCAAATAGCATCCATAAAACCATGAAGCGGTTTTCCATTGATGTTCATTGGAAAATCACAGCCATAGGGTGAATAAGACATTGTCTGTTCATTATAAGTATAATTGGCGTAGTTTGATAAGGTATTAAAATTATCTAATAACTTTGAGCCTGTCAGTAAAGAATGATCAAAATCATTAATCACCATTTCAGTGCGTGGGGCATTATCCCCTAAAAATAATTGATAAAGGCCACCTGCCACATATTCTTTAATAATGGCTTCTGGGGCACAGTAATGCCCTTGTTTGAGGAGCCACTTTTCTTGGTTTTGGTCTTTGTAAAAGCCACCGATGCTAATACCATCATCTTTAGCTTTATATAAGGTAAAGTCGCTAAATTTGAGTAAGTCGTTTTCTTGTTTAAAGCTTGCCATCGGATTAACACTACCTTTCAAACCAAAAAGGCAGTGTACGGATCAGGAATGTAGTTGTAAAGCTAAATATGGGTATAAAGTTCGATATCAGCACAGAATTTGCTATGATGACCCATACCGTGCAGGTACAAACATGAAAAAAACCAAAGCCAATCATCAGCAATTTGAAAGTGCTCTAGAGGGCGTACCGAGCCTTTTGAAAACAGCTTATATCCAATCTGTTTCAGTAATTAAAAAAATTTTAAAAGGATTGGGTCTGCTAGCGCAACTGGATACCTTGGCAAAGCAAAAGCAAAGCTATCATTATTTGCGCTCCTTATTAGCCATACACCAACTCGATGACATGATTATGCTTGATGTTCCCTGGTGGACCTATGATGCTATAAGTGAAATAGAAAATTATATCCAGCGCAAAAAGACAAAGCTCAGTGTCTTTGAATATGGCTCTGGCGCAAGTACCATTTGGCTGGCCAAACGCGCCGATAAAGTGATTTCTGTTGAACATGATCAAAGTTGGTATGTTCATTTAAATAGTAAGTTAAGTGCTTTTCCGCAAGTACAGCTATCACTGATACCACCCCAATTAAATGGCACAGATAATAAATATAAATCGCAAAAATGTCCCAATGTTTCCTTTAAAACATATGTAGAATCTATTCATAGCGCCAAAGAACAGTACGATATTATTATTATTGACGGACGTGCAAGAAGTGCCTGTTTAGAAACATGTTTAGCTTTTCTTAAACCCGAGGGCATTATAATTTTTGATAATTCTAATCGTAAACGCTATCAGCCTGAGTTAGTAGCTTGCGGTCTTGAAATTGTACGATTTTATGGGCGTGTGCCAGGGTCACCTTTTAAAAGTGAAACCGCAATCTTAAGCAGAAAAAGTATTCAGCAGAAATAATACCGTTTCACGTTGCTTATATTTAATGGCTTCATCCAGCGGGGTGTAACCTTTCAGATCCGCTGTAAAATTGGCATCATGGTCCATTAATTCAAGAATAATAGACTGATGACCAAATCTAGCTGCAGCATGCATAGGCGTGTGACCAGTACAATCGGCCTCATTTACTTTTGCACCTGATTTTAGTAATGCTTTAACGGTATCCACGCAACCTGAATGAGCAGCTTTATGCAAAGGCGCTGTGCCGCCATTGGCTTTGGCATTAACATCTAATCCTTGATTGATGAGGTATTCAACGCATTCCACTTGGCCTTCACTGCTTGCATAATGTAACAAGGAATAACCTTTTTCACATAATTGTTGTAAATCATAGCCACTTTCTTTCATGGTCATCAGCGTCAAGATGTCACCATATTGAATCGCCAGGTGTATAGCAGTCACGGGATGTTCGGCTATAAAACGTTGCCTTTTTCTTTGTTCAGAATAGGTATCAAGCCATAATAATGGCCAGTTTACCCAATAGTGTACAAATGACAATGCGGTAAGCATATGGGTGCAGTTTCCCCAGAAAAATAGAATAAGTTCGATTATACGTTAAAGGAATTGGCACAAAAATGTTAAGGAGAGCAAAGGGTTAAATTGAGCAGATAAACTGCGCCCCCTACTCAAGAGAGTAGGGAAGCTTTTTATAGGGTGGGTAAAGGAGGATTCATTGGTGGCATGCAATTGCCTGGAAAGGGGCCTGGGCATCCCGGTGATACTGACATATATTGAATTAAATTTCCGCCAATATCATTTAAAGCTTGTGCAAAAGAAGCTGCGTCCATCTGACCGCTCATGAGTCTTGAAACCAAATTTGCTACAGCAGATGTCATGCTAGGATTTGGAATATTTAACGAAACAAAAATTAAGTTAAATCCATCGCCGCCGGATACTTGCATCACTTCTTGTAAAGATAATTGCTGCATCAAAAACCTCCTTGCTTAGTTTAAACGGGTGTGAATAAAATGATCGAGCTCATCAAAAACATCCGTTTTGAGATACTCTTTCCAGAAAGTGACATTAAATGGGCCGTCTTGTCTTATTTTCTGATTACGCGCTTCAATGGATTGCGGATCAATAGCTTGTACAGACCGCTGTAAGACAAAATTAGATAAAGTTTGTATTTCTTGAATAGTCTTAAAACGAAAATTATCATAGAACTTGATGATTTGCTCCACAGGCAGCGCATCAAAGGCATTTAACAATTTAGCGACAATCACCGCATCTTCTATGCTCATCGCTCCGCCTTGCTGATAAGTAGGAGCGCAAGCGTGAGCGGCATCGCCAATTAAGAGCACATTTTTCATATGCAAAGAATGCGTTTTAACTTCACGTACCGTTTCTAACTGATCAGGGATAAGTTGTGAAGGATCAATTATTTGATCTAACGCAGCTTTCACTTCATCACCAATATGTTCAAAATGAGATTTCATAAAATGAATGGATTTTCTTTCATCTTCACTAATGCCGTTGGGGGGCGTTAACACGCCAGCATAACAATACATTTCATGTTCGCTGATGGGGAAGAGTAAAAATATGGAGCCCGCGCCCAGTACATAAGTGGGATGGATTAACGTTTTAGGTTTTTTTAATAATAAGCGCCAATTGGTAATGCCAAGAGACAGTGGTGGTTCGTCGATATCTTGATTGGATAATTTGCGCACACTTGAGCGTATACCATCGGCCCCAACGACCAAATCATAAGAATCTTTAGTTCCATCGCTAAAGGTAACAAGCACTTTGTTATTACTCTCCGAAAGATGAACAATGGTCTTACCAAACTGAATTTTCGAGGGTATAGGGCCGGTTAACAAAACATCATGCAAACCTGCACGCGAGATCCCTAAAAAAGGAAAGTGTTTTGGATGCAAAGTATCCGTGGCTCTGTTGCTAAGAACTTGGTAGGCATCATCAGTAAATACAATTTGTTGGACATGATAAGCATTTTCACGTACTTTTTGTTCTAGGTTAATTTGATGTAATGCGCTAACAGCATTGGCCGGTAAGGCAATCCCAGCGCCGATGGGTGAAA
Source organism: Pseudomonadota bacterium (assembly GCA_018241965.1). Classification (GTDB taxonomy): domain Bacteria; phylum Pseudomonadota; class Gammaproteobacteria; order Berkiellales; family Berkiellaceae; genus Berkiella. Next base: position 31,547 of record JAFECS010000017.1, read on the forward strand.
ATTGACGTTGTCTTTCAATGACTTGGTAATCGACTTTATCTTTGCATAAAAGTTCTAGCGCATTCGCCAAGCTTAGCCCCGCGATGCCACCACCGACAATCAATACTTTGCGTTTCATCATTTTCTCCTTGTCCTCAAACACTATAACCAGTTTTTGTGAGCCCTGAAAGAGCGGGCAGCACAAGGAATACAAGTAAACTAACTAGGATATATTTTTATGAGAATAGCTGTGATTGGCGCTGGGATCATTGGTGTAAGCTTGGCTTATTTTCTGAGAGAAGATGGTCATGACGTTTTTGTTATTGAACAAAACAATGGTCCTGCCCTTGAGACCAGCTTTGCCAATGGTGGGCTGCTCACACCCAGCTTATCTGATCCTTGGAATTCTCCTGGCATCCTCTGGCGGGTATTAAAGTATTTGGGCCGTCAAGATACCCCCATACTGTTTAGATTGAACGCGTTGCCATCACTGGGAACGTGGGGGTTAAATTTTTTAAAGTATTCGACTAAGCAACATTACTTCAAAAATATTGAAAAAAATGCAACGCTGGGAAATTTAACCAATAAGCTCCTAAAAGATCTTACCCAAAAAACGTCACTTGATTTCGATTTCAACCCGCGTGGCACTTTGATGATCTTAAGAGACAAAGAAGAGCTCAAAGAAGCTTCCTCATTAGCTGATTTTATGAGCCGCTTATCTGTCCCTTATCAAGTGCTGAACAAGCAAGCGCTCATCGACAAAGAACCTTCGCTGGCACCCATCCAAGATGAGCTCGTTGCTGGAATTTTTTATCCTGATGATGCATCTGGAGATGCCAATGCATTTACCCGCAACCTCAGCCGGCACTTGGCTTCGCATTCAGTCAGATTTTTTTATAACGCAACCGCGAAGCTAGTAAAGGCTGGTAGCAAGGTTGATATTTTGCTAGGCAATGAAAAATTGGATGTTGAGGCAATCGTTTTGTGCGGCGGCGTTCAAAGCCCAGTGATTGCCAAGTCACTTGGCATTGATTTACCTATTCGACCGTGTAAAGGGTACTCTCTTACGCTTGACTGTGACACTTGGTCAACAATGCCACAACTGCCAGTGATTGATCATGCCTTTCACATGGTTGCCACGCCACTTGGGAAAAGGCTGCGCGTTGCTGGAACAGCAGAATTTGCTGGATTTAACAAGACTTTGACCGCAAGCAGAGTTCAAAATTTAGTCTCCATTTTGCATAAAGTTTTTCCCCAAGGGATGGCTAATACTGACTCGGCACAGATTTTGCCTTGGACAGGTTTGCGCCCAACTTGTGTGGATGGCGTCCCCCTCATCGGACCATCAAAATATGAAAACTTGTTCATCAACACAGGTCACGGTCACTTGGGCTGGACGATGAGTCTGGGCTCAGGGAAAATCCTGGCGGACTATTTTAGTGGCAGGCCTTCAGAAATCTCCTTGGCGGACTACAGTCTCACGCGATTTTGCTAAAGAGAGCAAAAAAATTTCTGCTGGCTGACAATTGGTATTGCAATTGGAGTCATTATGCCTACAATCAAAATGTGTGATTGATTTGAGCCAACCTAAGGGTAAGGGATGACTGCACAAAGAGCGCTGCCACTTTCACGCTTCATGCACACTACAGATATACCTACGCCTATCAGTGCGACCAACGCTTCTTACTCGATGCTAAGTGCGCAAATTCTTTGGTTTGGTGTAGGCGTGACCTTATTCTACGACACGGCCGAGACCATTTTGCATTGGAACCATTACTTAGTGGTGGCACTTTCGGCCATGCTGATGATTTTGAGCACTTGGTTTAGCCTGCGGGCGCTGCTCGTCCTGTGTGTCGCGACGTTGCCAGCCATCTTGTCCATGACCTACCTTGGCGCGCAAGTTCAGCCGGGCGAAGCGCCACTGACTCTGTGGACACAAATGTTGAGTATGAAGTCCTTAGAGTATGTCAGCGGGTTCTTAATCATGATGGCTTATTACATCCGCCCAGCACCACAACACCCGATGGTCAATACCAACAAATGGAGGATCTCTACCATCTTCGCGTGTGTTGCCATGATAGTGGGTAATGCGTTGGTGATTTTGTCCTATATGAAAACGTCCATGACCGATAACCAGGTTACTTTCGGGGCGGCCCTTGCCGAGCAAAGTTCTACCATTGTGGGGCTGTGCCTATTGGGGCTTACCGCTAGCGCGGCCAATGTTCAAAAGGTTAGTCAGCTTGGTAGCCTTTTTTCACATTACACCAAAGTTCCACTGAAAGTGCTGATGCTAGTGGTGGGAACGCTCTGCGCTATTTTTGTAGATTGGTACTCTCAGTATTTGAGTGGTTGGCTTTATTATGCCAGCTCACTCTTGCCGCCTTTGGTGATAATTGTGTTGAGTAGGGTATTTTTGAGTAGAGAGGCTGCGATTTTCAATCGCCCCTCAGTCTAAGTGCTGTGGCGCGCCCGGAGAGACTCGAACTCCCGACCAACTGGTTCGAAGCCAGTTACTCTATCCAACTGAGCTACGGGCGCATAAAGGCCCGGGAATTATCCTTCTATTAAATTCAGCTGTCAAATTAGCTTTGGCTACCCCTTTTGTCTATTTTTACAGGTAACCAAATAGTTTGAACTTTTTGCTTCTAAAGGCACTCTCTATAAGTAGTATCCCCCCAATAGGGGTGAAAAGGGGGTGTTTTATGGCGCAAAGAAAGCATCAAAAAAAATCACCAACAAAGCAAGCCAAACCAGAGGAAGAAATCGTCAGCGATAAACGCGCCCTCTGGAAAGGCTACATTAGCTTTGGATTAGTGAATATCCCAGTGATGCTTTATTCAGCACAAATGCCAACCGAAGAAGTGCATTTTAAATTACTTGCCAAAGATAATTTAGCAGGTATCAAATACGCACGCATTAATGAAATTACCCAAAAAGAAGTCCCCTGGGAAGATATTGTTAAAGGTTATGAATATGAGCCTGGCAATTATGCAATTTTAACCGAAGAAGACTTTAATGAAATCGCCAAAGAAAACCAAAAAGTGATAGAGATTGAAGATTTTGTCGACAGAGAAAAACTGGGAACGATGTATTTTGAAAAGCCTTATTATCTATTACCCAATAAAGGTGGTGCAAAAGGGTATGTCTTGTTGCGTGAAACGTTAAAAAACACCAATAAAGTGGGTATTGCGCGGGTGATGATCCGTTCGCATCAGTACTTGGCAGCACTACTTGTGCAAGATAATGCGCTGATTATTAACACCCTGCGCTATCCGCAAGAAGTCAAAAAAGCCACCGAAGTGGGTGTGCCAAGTGAACCCGTGAGTAACTATAAAATATCCAAAAAAGAATTCGACATAGCCAAGCAATTAGTAGATACCATGACAATCAATTGGGATCCTAAACGATATACAAACGAATACCGCCAAGAATTATTAAAACTCATCGAAGAAAAAATCGCCACCAAAGGCAAAAAGGTGATTAAGCATATTGAAAAAGCCGAATTTAAACAAACCAATGTGGTTGATTTTATGGATTTACTGAAAAAGAGCATCCAAAAGCAAAAAAGCACAAAATCGCCCCCTACTAAAAGCAGCAAGTCAGGCTCTAAAAAGAAATCAAGGTGATCTGCAATGAAACTTGCAACCTATCACCAAAAGAGAAAATTTCAGCACACCCCAGAGCCTAAAGGTAAAGTAAAGAAATCTTCCACTGATCACTTATTTGTAGTGCAAAAACATGATGCCAAACATCTGCATTATGATTTTCGTTTGGAAATTAATGGCGTGTTAAAAAGCTGGGCGGTGCCTAAAGGGCCCTGTTTAGATCCCAAAGTGAAACGCTTGGCGGTGCAAGTGGAAGATCATCCTATTGAATATGGCGACTTTGAAGGCGTTATTCCCCAAGGTCACTATGGGGGCGGGACAGTAATGATCTGGGACAAAGGGACTTGGCATGAAATACAGGATGATACCAAAGATAAAAAAAAGGGAGCTTTTAGTTTTGAATTACACGGTGAAAAGCTAAAAGGTTATTGGAAGTTAATTCAAATAAAGGACGATCCCAAAAATTGGCTGCTCATAAAAGGCAAGGATGAACAAGCAATAGCGCAAGAAGCGTATGATGTCTTACAAGCGGATAAAAGTGTGCTTTCAGGTCGCACCATGAATGAAATCGCAGAAAATAAAGCGCTTGCTAAAAAAACTAAAATTAAATCAGATGCGCTGAATATTAAAAAATCAAAACTTCCTCAAACTATCAAACCGCAATTAGCCACACTTGTTGATAAAGCCCCTGTGGGCGATGAATGGCTTCATGAGATGAAATATGATGGTTATCGCTTGATAAGCAAGATAAACAAAAATATCACCTTGCTGACCAGAAATGGTCATGATTGGACGAACAAATTTGAAAATATTGCAAATGAAGTTGCAAAACTAAAGTTGAAAGATACTATTTTAGATGGTGAAGTGGTTGTGTTAGACAACAAAGGCAAACCAAATTTTCAGCTTATGCAAAATGTCTTAAAAGAAAAACTAGCTTTCCCTATGGTTTACTATGTGTTTGATATTATTTTTTACCAAGGTAAAAATGTCTCTTCCTTAACACTGCTTGAGCGAAAAAAAATTCTGGAAAACATTATCCCCAAAAAAGGTGGGGTAATTCGTTTTAGCGAACATATTCAAGGGGATGGGCAAAGTGTTTACGATAATGCTTGTGCGCTTGGTTTTGAAGGTATCATTTCAAAAAATATTCACAGTCGTTATGTGCAAAAAAGAACCAAATCCTGGTTGAAAGTAAAATGTACCCATCGGCAAGAATTTGTCGTTGGCGGGTTTACCAAGTCGCAAGAAAATCGTGGAGTGGGGGCTTTATTATTAGGCTACTACCAAGATAATAAGTTACATTATTGTGGCAAAGTGGGAACCGGATTTAGTAGCGTCACGCTGCGTCAGTTACATCTTGTTTTGAAAGATAAAATAACGCAAAAGAGCCCCTTTGTTGATGGCCCCAAAGGTAAAGAGATTGTTTGGATAAAACCAAGCCTGGTGGTAGAGATTGAATTTACCGAATGGACGCAAGAAGGGTTGTTACGTCATCCCAGCTTTAAGGGAATTCGAGAAGATAAAAAAGCCCGTGAAATTTCACAAGAAAAATCATTGTTAGAAAAAGAAATACCTTATGAAATCACCCATCCGACAAGAATTGTTTATCCTGAAGAAAATATTACAAAATTAGAGGTGGCGGCTTTTTATTATGATATTCAGGAGTGGATATTGCCACATATTACCGCACGCCCACTCGCAGTGGTACGTTGCCCACAAGGGCTAAATGGTGCCTGCTTTTTTCAAAAGCATATTGTCAATAGTAAAAAAATAAAGCATATATATGAGAGCGATAAATTTTTGTACATTGAAGATATAGATGGGCTAATACAACTATTACAATTAGGCGTCTTAGAATTTCATACAAATGGCGCACGCATCGATAATCTTGCCAAACCAGATATGGTTACTTTTGACTTAGATCCCGGCAAAGATGTTTCTTGGAAGAAAGTCGTAGACACAGCCTTTTTAATTAAGAAAGAGCTAGAAAATTATAATTTGCAGTCTTTTGTCAAGGCAACTGGTGGTAATGGGTTACACGTGGTTGTACCTATTGCAAGGCGGTATAATTGGGCAACGATAGGCTCTTTTGCTAAGACTTTCGCGCATTATCTTGCGGCTAAATATCCTAAAGATTATATCAATGTGATGACAAAATATAAGCGTCAAGGCAAAATCTATATTGATTATTTAAGAAACCAGCCAAAAGCCACAGCCATCTGCCCTTATTCCACTCGGGCAAGAGAAAATGCCAGTATTGCCATTCCTTTGCGGTGGGAAGAATTATCAAGAGATATAAAATCTGCTGATTACACAATGGCTAAAGTTGAAAATAGAATGCGAAACCTAACCCAAGACCCATGGCAGGGTTTTTTTGCCATTAAACAAAAATTACCCAAATGCTAGCGCTTTGATTTATATAGCTTTTTTTGCTTTGGAACTTTTGCTAAACAGCGCAAGTCCTATCAGTATTAGCATGAATAGTAGGCCATATCCTATGCAGCGTTTGTTGATGTTATTATGTTTTATCACTTTAAACTGTCAGGCCCAAGATTCTGTTTATATGAGCGCCAGAGACAGACAGACCGATTTAGTTAATCATTACCAGAGCTTTCCTGACAGAGCGGCGCAAAGTATGCACCCCTATATGTACGTGAACCCTTCTTTTTATGGATATTATGCAGGTTTTTATGATAATGATAATCTATTATATTATTCTTTTTACGAAAGCGATGCGATGCATTATTATAATGAAACCCCTTCCAATTATAATAATGCTACCGATTATAGTAATGCAAAGATAGAGGAAACTGGTCCTTTAGATGACGAGTAGTCTATTTTTTCTTTTCTAATAGTGCTTTTGACGCTCTTTTATCCCCTGATGTGAGTGAGCTACTACTGATATCTTCAAAGGATTTTCTTTTTTGAAGTTTTTTAGAGCGATCTCTGGTTGTTGAAAATTGTCGAACAATAGCAGGTTGCTCTTCTCTTTCATCGCCACTGACATATCCAGAAGCATCCGGTAAAGTTAAACGTGGCACAGATAAAGAGCCACTTGAAGCTTGTTTTTTTTCTGCTGTTGGCTCAAGGCTCAATTGAGTAAATTTTTCAACTAAAGTTGAGAGCGGGCTTTTATCAAGGGGAGGTAATGTCCAAATTTGTCGGCCAAGTTCTGCTCTTATTAATTCCCGGTGGTCTTTCTCTTGCTTGAAATGAGTATATTTTTCTCTGCTAAATGCGTTACTAAAAAGTTCTGTTTTTAAAAGCGAAGTCACAAGTTGGCCAATCATTTTCATTTCATCAGCCAATGCTTTTGAGCCATATATGTCTTTATCTTCCTTTTTAAAAATACAACCATCCAATTCAAGCGCATCTAAAAGGATAGATCCAAATAATTGCCCTATCGCATTTTCATCCATTTTGTTTGTAGATGAATAATTCGCGACACATTTTCCTAGATGGAGAAAATTATGAATAACCATGGCAGCATCGACATCATCCTCTTCGATCAGCTGGCCAATAAAAGCCAAGAGGTAATGTACTTTTTGATCATCATTTTGATTTGCTTTTAATTGCTGTAAAAAAAGTTCCCAGGTAATTTTGGTTGTAAAGTTATGGGGGATAATAGCACCATGTTGCATATATTGTTTAACAGCAGAAGCTAAAAGATGGGGATCGTAAGCGCAATCTTTCATCGAAGCACGTAGGGTGTCAATATCTTGTTGCCAATCTATGGCGTCCAGTGTGGTGATGACATCAGTCAATTGTTCTGAATTTGCAGTTTTGCGAAAAATCAGCTCAGCTTTGACATCGAAAAAAGTAGGCGTTAAACAAAGTAAAAGGAATTTTTGTATTTTTTCACAATGATGAATGCGCGTGTTTGTTCCCATAAAAATTCTCAGATGTTTGATTTGATGCACTATTTTAACTTAAAGAGCTAGCTTTGGGAATGTTTCTGGGACTAAGTTAACTGACAATATATTTTCAGATAAATTTATGAAACGAAGGTGTCCATAAAATAGAGATTTTCCTATAATAGCGTCCTAAAAAATCTCTGTTTTAAATGATGATGAGGAGTTTAGTCATGTGGGCAATCATCGGTGGCTCGGGTTTTGAAAAATTTGAAGGTTTTGAAGTGCAAGACGAATTCAGCGTCGACACACCTTTTGGGGAACCTTCTGCACAGATACAAAGTATTAAAATCAGTGGGCAACAAGCTCTCTTTTTATCTCGTCATGGTAAAAAGCATGAATATACGCCATCGCATATCAATTACCGCGCAAATATATTTGCGCTTAAAAAAAGCGGCGCCAATAAGCTTTTGTCGCTATCTGCCGTTGGCAGCTTGCGCAAAGAGCTAGCGCCGGGGGATTGTGTTGTTCCTACCCAATTTATTGACCGCACCAAATCCGTGCGTGAGGTGACATTTTGTGAAAAAGGGGTCGTTGGACATGTTTCTTTAGCGCATCCGGTTTCGGTAGATTTAGCTAAACAGGCCAAAGAAATTTTAAAAGCAAATGGTTTTAAAATACATTTTGATAAAACAGCTATTTGTATGGAAGGCCCGGCATTTTCCACTCAGGCAGAATCGCATTGGTATAGACAAATGGGGGCAGATATTATTGGCATGACCAGTTTTCCTGAGTATGCCTTAGCCAGAGAAGCAGGAATGCATTACCTGCCGCTTTCTTTTGTTACTGATTATGATAGCTGGGATGATGCTATTGCCCATGTGACTTTAGAACAAGTCATAGAAGTGATGCGCAACAATAACCACAAAGCGTTTGAATTATTAAAGCAAATCATCCCACCCACCGCCCACTTTAGTGGCTGTAGCGAACAAGGGTTAAAAACCGGTTTATTAACCCCCTTAGCCTCCTTGCCAAAAGACATACAAGAGTGGATGCAAATATTAGTAAAATAGGGCACTAAAATGAAATTAGAATCTTTAGCTATTAAATATCATGATGGTGAATTATCCATACTTGATCAACAAGCGCTCCCTTTGGAAGAAGTTTGGATTAATTGCCACACCATTCAAGATATGTGCGATTGCATCATCAGCTTAAAAGTGCGCGGAGCGCCATTAATTGGCATCGCAGCCGTTTTATCTTTAGCGCAATACGCCTTTCAAGGTGCTTCCATACAAGAGCTCAGAAAAGCCATTCAAATTTTAGTGACTACAAGGCCAACCGCTGTTAATTTAAAAAATTATATGGATGCCATCGATAAACAACTTGCGCAAGGCAATCTTGTTGTAGCAGAAATGGCTAAAGCTATTTTTTTAGAGGATATTGAGCTATGCGAAAAAATGGCCACCCATGGCGCCAACATGTTACCTTTTGAGGCAACCGTATTAACCTATTGCAATACCGGAAGCTTGGCCACAGCTGGCATGGGTACTGCGCTAGGGGTGATAAAAAAAGCGCATCAGGCAGGTAAAATAAAACATGTCTATGCTTGTGAAACTCGCCCCTTATTGCAGGGCGCTAGACTAACGGCATGGGAGCTTGAACAAGCCAAAATTCCTTATACTCTGATTTGCGACAATATGGCAGGATCTTTAATGAGATCACAAAAAATTGATTGCGCGTTGGTGGGCGCTGATAGAATAGCCATGAATGGGGATACGGCGAATAAAATTGGTACTTACCAAGTGGCCATTTTATGCAAGCATCATCAAATTCCATTTTATGTAGTTGCGCCTTACACCACCTTCGATCCTGCTTGTGATGGTGCCAAAAGCATCGTTATAGAACAACGCGCCCCTGAAGAAGTAAAAGGCTTTATGGGAAAAATAAACTTCGCTCCCCAAAAAGCATCTGTGTACAATCCTTCCTTTGATGTAACCCCTGGCTCGCTGATCTCTGGCTTTATTTTTGATAAAGGGATCTATAAAGCAGATGAGCTTTTGGCCATGCTGAATTAGGGCAACAAGACATTGCGATCAATTAAGATCGCAATGTCATTCATTACTTGATTGTATTACCAGTCGTATCTATATCGCATTGGTCTGTAGCGATAATAGGTATCGGTGTACGGATCATAATACCAATTTCTATAATGGTGTCTGCGTACATAGTAATAATCTGAGTAATATCCAGGGCCATAATAGTAATAATAACTAGGGCCATAATAATGGCGATAGTGACGATGATGATAATCATGGGCAAAGGAAGCTGAAGTAAAGATCAATAATGCTGCACATAATAAAGCTCTCATAATACGTCTCCACAATGTTAATGGGATCCGAATCTATGACTTGGGGCTATTCATAAAAGTTTCAAAAAAATTTTGATAATTATTGTAAAGATATGCAGTGTAAATCTTTGTCCCCTTTTCATCAAAGAGGACAAAGATGAGTGTAATGACAGAAAATAAAATTACTGTTTGAGACCATTGAGTCTTTTAGCTAATTTTGCTTTCAATTCATCATTGGCGCCAAAACCGGCAGCAGCCATAGTTGGTTGCGCTGGTTCACTTTGAGTGCGTTGCTTAGTTGCTTGTGCAGCAGTCATGGTTGGTTGCGCTGCTGGTTCACTTTGCGCACGTGGCTTAGTTGCTTGTTCAGCAGCCAGTGTTCTTGCAGGTAAAATAGGAGCGCCAACATTAGCAGGAGCTGTAATAGCAGCTTTAGCAGCTAAACCGCCTTTCTCAACGGTAGTGACTTTCTTTAAAGCACCTGCTTTAAAGGTGTTAATACTCGTTAACAAAGCACCACGCGCCGCATCTGTATTTTTTACAACAACAGGTGCTGGAGCAGCAGGTGCTGGAGGCGGTGGTGGGGGTGGTGGAACAGCCGCGCCAGTTGTAGCAACTTGTGCTTGTTCAGTAACTGGTAAAGATACTGTTCTAACAGGAGGAGCCGGCGGCATGTGCTTCATTATAAATTGTTCATCTACATCTGTTCTTGGCGGTGGTGGTGGTGGTACATCAGCTACTTTCTTGGGAGCAACAGGTAAGGGACGACCAGCATTGAGATTCTTCACCGGCGCCTTTGCAGGTATTTTAACAGCAACTGCAACAGGGGCAGGCTTTACTGCTTGCATAGGAGCAGCAGGCGCTGTTTGAACAGATTTTAAATCTTCTTCAACTTTAGCGTTAACAATATCAGTTAAGGCTTGGTCTTTTTTAAAACCAACTTTTCTTAACCCACCTCTTAGTGTTTTAACGGCGTCTGCATTTAATGCAAATTGCCCGGCTTGACTGACAGGACCTTCATTAGCCATGTTCATTTCCTCTTAATATATAGTAATAAAAAATTTGTGGTGTTAGCGTAATATTGACTGCATAAGAAAACATAGTGTTTTCAGACAAGGACCTTGATTTTTAAGATGGTTGGAAATGTGCAATTACAGCGATAGTAAAGATTCAACTTCCATTTTATCTTGATAAATACTAATTTCAAATTCATGCACCATATCAGGCCAAAAAGCAATGTTGCCGGTAGCTTTCAATGACCAGATAATGGAGTTTTTGGTGTCTAAAAAGTTGAGCGCTGATTTGGCGGGGGTATCAAAACTAATGCTTGAGTTTTGAATGACACGATTGGTTTGATAGATATTCTTTTGAAAGACTATTTTATCTTCAGTTCGGGTCTTCCCGCCTGAAATGGTTGTTACTTTTTCAGTTGCTATTAAATCAATTTTAAGATCACGAAGTCTGGTAAAATTTTCGATTAGTTTGAAATTTAATTGATAACGTTCATCGAGCACTAAGTGTGCTGTGTTGAGTTCCATGCTGATTTTTGGGTTAAACAGTGCTAAAAAACTGTAACACACGCCAAATATGAGTAACAGACCAGCAATGATAAAAACCGATGCAAATAATAAATCAAATAGCGCAATGGAGCCACGCTCATTGGGCACTAAAAGTTGGGAAGCCATTAACAAAACCATGCCATTCCAAAAAACACAAATTAGCAAAATAATAATAAAACTATTCAATGGTGTTGATTTTTCTTTGAGGATAATATTACCTGTTTGTTTGTCTATGGTTTTTTGCTCATCTTGAGGTTTTTTAAAAGTAGCATAGAGTCCGACAATGCCAACAAAGAAAAAGATTAGTGGGAATAAGCAAATGATTAAATAAAATCCAGGCTTTGGATCAATAACTGCTTCACGCGGGTTTTGGGGGTTTACAAAACAACTAAATTTACGCCCAGGCGGATATTCTCTGGTTAATTGATATTCGTGGTTATACGCAGAGGTATAATATTCTTGAAAATGATAAGTATTATTAGTATAGCTTTTACCTTCATATTCATAGCGGTAATTAATTTGTGCTTTATAAGTTGTGCTAGAATGGCTCCCATGTGAGGTGCTGGTTAACACTTGGCTTGAGATAACTTCACAGGTGACTTGCGCCCATTTTTTAGCGTCACTCATTTTTGCCAGAGTAAGGTATGTTAAATGATAAGCGCTAAAAAGTCCTACTAAGGATAAAATTAAAAACACAACAATGTTGATGCGCCTACTCGTTTTTTTAGAGACACCTTGTGTACTCACTTTGTTTACCTTTTCTTAAATATCAAGATAGTGATACTTAGTCACTAAAACAGTTTTTATATGTTTAGCAAGGCGATTCGGCTTATTTTTACCTTTTCCTTCAATGATCGTATATTTAACTTCCTCCGTTAAGTTAAAGTTAAGATGTGCTTCCATATTGTGGTATTTATTCATTAGCTTAGCATTGACGCCACCTTTGCTATTTTTTCCTAATGAATAAAATTCTCTTAATATTTCAAATTCAACATCATCTAGCCCTGGGATGGTCCAGGTAATGCTTTCAGTGCCTATTTGGCTGCTTTGGGGGTATTTTCTTTTAATATAGATTGAAATTTGATGATAAGTTAAAGTAGCAATGGTATGTTCTAGTTCTTTAAAATATTGATCAATTTTGTCTGCATCTTTCTCAACTTGTGATAACTGTTTTTCAAACAATAAAAAGTACATACGGTGTATAAACAAACATAGAATGGGAAATTCAAGCACTAACCAAATTTGGTTTTCGAAATAAATAGCATAATAAGGGTTAAATAAAACACAAACGATAATATAAGTCAGCGCCTGATCAAGCCTTGCCTTTTTTAAAAAATAAAGTGTAAAAATAATGGCATTAAAAAATATAATTGCCCTGAATGTCTTTTGAAATTGAGGAGTTATATTTATCATGTCGATAAAAATAACAATAATATTCAAAGATAGTAGAAAAATAAGAAACCATTTGAAGGTGTCTTTTATTTTTGAGTTTGCCATTATTTTAATTTTAACCGAGTATAGTAAATATAATCTAGAACGTTCAGATCTTGAATGTTTTGATAAAACGCCAGTGCGTTTTGATTATTTTTTAATATGATGCCATCTATTCTGCAAAAATTTCTTTCGAGTGCAATTTTTTTAATATAATCACCCAAGTGTCTTGCTACACCCATGCGTCGATATTCAGGAAAGACATAAATATCATGTACATAAACGCCAGGGCTAGGAAAATGCGTAAAATTAAGTTGTGTAACAGAGAATAGTAATATGCCAACCGGTTTATTATTAATTTGTGCAACAATACACTCGGCAAATGCTTTGCTCGAAAAAAGTGCTTCAAACAGCGTTTCTTGTGTTTGTGAAAAATTTTCTAATTGGTTATCTTCATCGAAAAGATTAAATAAACAATCATAAATAAATTCAATATCACTTTGTGTGGCCATACTACAAGTAACAGGATGAGGTATTGATATTTTCATAGCATACCGCCATTATCAACAGTTCGAAAAATGATGTTAAGAATCTATTTAAATCATAAACTCTACACTATTGAATATAGCTATTGGGAGTATGCCTATGTGCTGGGATATACACCAATGTCTTCGTTCCATAACATTGGGTTTTCTTTAATAAAATTGGCCATCATCTGAATTGTTTGTTGATCTTGCAGTATTATCAATTGTACCCCACGAGAGGCTAGCAGGACTTCATCGCCTTTAAAGTTTATATTTTCACCAATGATAATACGAGGAATATTGTAAAGCATTGAAGTGCCGCTACACATGGCACAAGGAGAAAGGGTGGTGTAAAGCGTACAATGTTGATAGATTTTTGCAGGTAATCTGCCTGCATTTTCAAACGCATCCATTTCACCATGTAAAATAGCGCTGCCTTTTTGTATACGTCGATTATGACCGCGCCCTATAATTTTATGTTCATAAACCAGAACAGCGCCGATGGGGATCCCCCCCTCAGCAAGCCCTTTTTTGGCCTCCTTTAATGCTTCATGATAAAAACCCATTTCTTCAGCAAGCAAAGTGGCACTCATGGCAAAATCCTTTATTTATTCAAATCCCATTTTTGATAGTAAACATCTACATTTATATCTAATTGGATGCATTATGCAATCACTATATTATTAACTAGTAGCCTAAATATATACATATGTATCGTCGGGAGAGCCTATGAAATCTTTTGGATATGCAGCAACGAACGCCACTACACCTTTGGGTCCCTTTGAATTTGCAAGGCGTGAGGTTGGTGAAAATGATGTGTGTATCGATATTTTGTACTGTGGCATTTGTCATTCTGATATACATCAAGTAAGAAATGAATGGAATAATGCAATTTATCCGATGGTGCCGGGGCATGAGATTGTTGGCAAGGTGCTCAAAGTTGGTAGTAAAGTTAGAAAATTTAAAGTAGGCGAAGTTGTTGGCGTGGGATGCATGGTGGATTCTTGCAGACAATGTCCAAATTGTAAAGATGGCTTAGAGCAATATTGCTTTAAAGGATTTGTAGGCACGTATAACGATCATGAAAAAGATGGTAAAACAATTACCTTTGGTGGCTATTCCACAAATATTGTAGTCAATGAAGCGTTTGTATTGTCTGTTCCCAGTAATTTAAGTCTCCCAGGCGTTGCCCCTTTGCTTTGTGCTGGCATAACTACCTATTCTCCCCTAAAGCATTGGCACGTAAAAGAAGGAAAAAAAGTTGGCATTATGGGCTTAGGAGGGCTTGGGCATATGGGCGTGAAAATTGCCCATGCCATGGGTGCACAGGTTGTCGTTTTTACGACATCCCCTTCAAAAGTTGCCGATGCCAAACGTCTAGGTGCCAATGAAGTTGTATTGTCTAAAGATGAAGCACAGATGAAACAACATATTGGTTCTTTTGACTTTTTACTTAACACTATTTCAGCGCCAATTGATATTAATGCGTATTTGTCTTTGTTAAAGAGAGATGGGGTAATGTGTTCTGTAGGGATAGCCTCTAAAGATGCCAAATTAGAAATGAACCGGTTAATTTTTGGCAGAAAATCACTCGCAGGATCATTAATTGGCGGTATTCCTGAGACACAAGAAATGCTTAATTTTTGTGGTATGCATAACATTACCAGCGATGTTGAGATTATTCCTATTGAAAAAGTCAATGAAGCTTATGAACGAACAATAAAGTCGGATGTGAAATATCGATTTGTTATTGATATACAAAGCCTAAAAAAGGGATGATCTACGCTGTATATTAACCATGCCGGGGGTAAAATAATTAAATGGGAGTGTTTAATGAGTGCCCGCCCTAAGTGAGTAAAAGATGAGTGGCTCCGGTCCCCAACAAGAGCTCGACGCTACGCTAGCCAGCATAAAAGCAGCTAAACAGGCACTTGAGGAAGTGCCGTCTCATGTAGTGCCTATTATCAAAGAAGTGGCTGTGGCAGGCGCAGGCGTTTTTAGGATATTTAATGGGTTAGATGCCATTTATAATATTTATAAAATCTATAAAGAAGGTAATACCGGGACCTTGGGTGACAAGGCACTACGTGGCTTAAGAGTGGTTGGTAATCTTGGCATTATTGCCTTATCAGGTGTAGCTGCAGCAGTTGCTTTTGGCGCCACTGTGGTAGCAGCGCCCGTATTTGGCGCTGTGCTTGGCGGAATTACTGTTGTTAAAAATTCATTTGATTTGGCTGCTGAGTATCGAAAAAGTAATAAAATCAAAATAGATATAGAGAAACGCGAGAAAGAGCTTAATGAACAAGATATTCATGTGGCGCAAAATATTGAATTACTGAGCGATCTTGGTGAGCGCCAAGCAAAAATAGAAGGTTTAAAACAAGAAGAACAAGCACTTTCAAACATAAAGAAAAAGTTTGCCAAAGCAACCCCGGATGAAAAAAGCAAGCTTGTGCAAAATCGAGTTGCTGAGCTTGAAAAATCTATTATTGGAAATGAAGCGATAGATAGCTTTGTTAAAGCTAATCAGTCAAAATTGAATGATATCCCTTTTTTAAATAAATCTTTAGATGAACTGCAAAAAAAGAGAGAGGCGCTAAAAATTCAATTAGCCCCTTTGTTGGTAAACGAACAAGCAAATAAAGATAAAATCGACCCCTTAACTAAAGAGCTTGTACAAGTTGAAGCATCCATAGGTTTTGTCACTAAAGTAAGAGATCTGCAAGAAAAAGTGAATGAGGTTAATTTGAGCATTGCGCAAGTTAATAATAAATATAACAAACCCCCGCTGAATAAGTTACCCACCAAAGAAAAAACTAGATTAATTGAAATGGAGATGACTTTTTTAGGTGAAAGAAAAATAGACTTTGAAAAAAAATTAGGCGAATTAAAATCTCCAGAAAGCAGAAAAGATGAAAATAAAAAAGCACAAACAGAGCTAGAACATTATCAAAAGTCCGATCCTGAAAAGCATTCTGAAATATTTGAGCAACATCTTCAATCCCGCTTGGATTCTGCTACAGAACAAAGAAAAGAAAATGAATCCTCATTAAAGGAACGTAAGAAATTCACAGAGCTTTTTTTGGGACCAAAATTTTTAGAAAAACCGCGTGTAGAAATTGAAAAGCGCCTTGATGATAATTTTGATAAAACCTTGCAAAGAGCAAAACTCGAAAGTGATTTAAAGAAAAGTAAAATTGAACGCAACAAAAAATGGAAAAACATAGGCCTTGGGTTGCTAGGGTTTGGCATTGCGGTAGCAGCCTGCATACCTCCTGCTCAAGCCCTGATAGGGGTGGGTTTAGTTGTCGTGGGCATAGTTGCTGGTGCAAATGCGATATATGATTATAAAAAGAAGAAGGATGCGGAAAAACAAGCCAAACAACAAGAAAAAGAAATAACGAGCGCTTATCAGAATAACAAAGTAAGAGTTTTGACCAACGTTGATGGATTGACTGCGCAACATACAGTATCTGTTGAGTTACAAGGAAAGTTAGATGGAATGCTATCTTCTTCAACGCCAGATACACGTGATCATGGCGCTTTGGCAATAGATGGACATGACAGCACACGCGCAGTTACCAGTGCAAGAAAAGTTTCTGACTCGTCTCAACAACCATTTCGCAAACCAGAAGATGAACAGCCAAAAGAGACAAGAAGTAAATCTGTCATGAATAAATAAGGTTAAGCTTTGTTATTTCAGCAAGATAACGCTAATTCAGTTTTTGAAAAATATGCGTTCACCGTAGCCTTTTCTTCATCGGTTAATAAATAAACAATGCCTTTGTAAGCTTCTTTAAATTTATCTGGCTGTGTTTTTTTGATATCTTCAAGAAAGAATATTTTGTCGTTAATATCCATTTGAGGGAATAAATGTTCCATCATTTGAACCATTTGTGTTGCGCTCATATGTTCATAAGTGTGTGCTTCCACTTTGCTTAATTCTTCATCTGTGTAAAGCTTTTGCAAAGCAGGCATGATAAGCGCTTCTTCCAAATGCAAATGTCGTAAATTATCAGCCACAAAAAAACGATAAGATAAATAGAAGATATAACCGAGCTCGATACGGTTATTCTTATTTTCTTCTTTAATAATATTTTCTAAACCTTGCATAAATTCTTGGAAATATTTTTCGTGCTGTAAATGATCTTGTTCAACTTCCTGATGAAGTGTTTGCCCTTTTTTGGCGAGTAGTGAAAAAATGGCTTCTTGTTCATAAGCGGCGTGGCCTTTCATCAATTCCCAAAGAGCAAATAGGGGTTCTTTGAGGGCATTCACGGCCACCGTGGAACTAAAATCAGTTTTAGCTACCTGTCTTTCAAATTCAGTGAGCATAAAGCTGACGTATTTGTGTTCTCTAAAGAAGCGGTAGCGCATGGCGTTATCCTGTATATACACATTCAAAAATTTCTCTTGCGTACGATATTAAAAGAGTCAGACTAATCATGCAATAAGGTTTTCAATGCGTCGTTCTCCATTGTTACTTACATTACTGCTTGTTTTTCAAACAGTATTTGCTCAAAACTATGATATGCCTGCACGCGCAAGTGATCTGGCAAGCCCTACCAATCTCACTTTATTGCCGTTAAAAAGCAAGCACTATGCTGTTGAAGTGATGATTAATGATAAAGGGCCATATAAGTTCATGATTGACACAGGATCGGCTGTGAGTGTGATTTCCCAGCGCCTGGCGAACAAGTTAAACCTCACTAAAATCAAGCAAGTTAAATATACCCGTGACGATAAAAAATATAATGCCAGTTTATATCGCATTCCTAAAATGACGTTAAACGATGCACAAATTTTTGATTATGATGTGTTAGTCTATCCAGAGCCTTCATTTATTGGTTACATGAAAAAATCTTTTAATGAAGATATTGATGGTGTTTTAGGAATTGGCGCATTTTATCATTATTTGTTAACGTTAAATTTACCTGAGAAAGAACTGACATTGCATTCAGGTGAGCTGAGTGCTGATAAAGATACTAAAACATATCAAAATCAAGAAAAAATTCCCATTGTCTCTGTTGTTTTTAAAGATCCTAAGCATTCTAAAAAAATGTCTTTTGTGGTTGATACGGGCTCAAATGAGCAATTTACTTTGCCGCCTACGGTGAAGACCTTACCCTTTAAGAAAATCAGTAGTCAAAAAATTTTAACGGGTTCGCATTATGGCGAAAAAGCTGCCATGAAAGTAAAAATTACCGCCAATGCCATGTGGGAAGATAAAGAGTTTGAGGACCCTACCGTGGTTTATAATACGGGCTTATATGATTCCAATGTTAATTTTGGGGTTATGGGATTGGGTGTAATGAAACGCCTTAAGATCACTTTTGATCAAAAAAAGCACTTGGTTAAAGTTGAGTGAACACCATCGAGAGAAATCGTAGTTTTTTCTCTCGATGATTTTTTTAGCCTTGCTTTACATCTTCAGATTGTAATAGCTTGTTCATTTGGGCAACGGTTTCAGTTGAACAATTCGTTTTCAGGTTACCTATCACTTCTTGCATTTGCACCGCTTCAAGGGTACCTAACTTATCTGGTTTATTTGAATTCTCTTTTGGTAAGATTTCGTGGTAATAAAATTTGTATACATTTTGCATAGATTTCATGCATTCATCAGACAGTTCATTGGCCAAGGCAAAGGGCGTGACGATTAACAAGGTTAACGCAAGACTCCACTCTCTCATGATACTTCCCTATAAGTTGTTAAGGTGGGGTCAATTAAGCCAGCATTGAGCATTGAAATCAAGCACCACTAGATCGATAAATTTATGACATCATCTAACTATGAAAATCTGTACAATCAGCTGTCTAAATTTTTACATAGCTTAGTGGAGCTAACATGTTACAAACTGGTCCGTTTACAGAGAGTGAATTAGAAACATTTGCTAAGATTGATGCAGCCATAACAATTGGTGGCTCAGCGCTTGATAAATACAAAGCAGATTTGCCGCGTTACAATCAATGGAAAAGACAGCAAAGCACATCAGGTACGCCTGCTTTGGCAGCAGAGCAACCCGCTGGCAGCACAGCATCAGCGCCGCTGGTTTTTTCTGCTGGGATCCCTCCTTCTCCTGCACGAGATTATCGAACTAATCCCATAGCAACAGCGCCTCATGATATTCCACTCCAAGCTTCATCACCGATCCATGGGGCTGCCACTGGGACACCCACGATTGATGGTAGTTCCGATGCCCTGCAAGCTTCTCCCCCTGTCAGAAGTGATTTGGCCACAAGAGCTTCAAAACTTGATGATAAAGAACAAAAAAAGGGCTGTTGCAGAATAATGTGACAGCTAAATAACAAATAATGGGGGGATCCCCCATTATTTGTGCTTTATTGCCCGGTGTAAAGCAGATATCATATGGTAGATATTTGACTACGTGTATGTGAACCATGTTTAGCACCCTTTTTAAGAAAGCGATTTTGGCTTGCTTTTGTTTATTACTGATGCAATCAGCCGCGGCAAACCAAGCAACTCAGCCTCAAGTACAGGATGAAACCGAATTTTTTGCCATCGTTAATGAAACGGGTGGTTACATAACAGCAACGTTGCATCATGATTTTTGGCGCCTCATGCAACAAAAATATAACCAAGACCAACAAAATCAAATTGTTCGTGATATTCAAGCAACCTTAGAAGTGCTAAAAGAGTTTCAAGCTTTAACCTGGAAAAGTGCTAAAGATAGCTACTTTGCAAAATCGATAGTCAAAGATAGTGAATATCAGCATGTAAAGGAAAAGCTCGAAAAACAGCATTCTCAGTATTTCTCTCCTCAGATCATTATTGAAAATTCTGAAAAAATCATTGCGGCATCAAGTGCGCATAGCGCCCTAGACTTAGGGGCAGGTAAATTTTATATCACCCCTGAATTAATTGAAGAGAACCTGATTGGCATTAAGGGCAGTTATGACAGATTAAAACTGTTGCTCATGCCAACGTGGAAAGAAGAGTATAAAGAATATACTTTGCCTTTAGTCAATGTTTCCTTGCTTTCTTTGTATGCCCCAGATGAATACCATGAAGTAATACAACATGGTGATGAGCAAATAGATATACACATCGCTCAATTGTGTGTTGATAAAAATGCCATATATGAACTTGGCTCAGTAGATTATCAAAAAGGCGATAAGCGTTTTGTTAACTTTTCACCAGAAGAGCGGCAAATTTATATTCAAGAGTTTGTTAGAGAGCAATTTGCTGGCTACAAAATTGCTGAGCCATTGTTGAGCAAAGGCTCTTGGCGTGGCTATGAGTATGTTAAAGGCATTGCTTCATTAGATAACTATAATATCGTTATTATGAGTTTATTTGCCGATTCTAAAGCTTTTTATATTAAATATGTTACCAATACCAATCTTTCGCTTGCTGGCGCAGAATTCAATGATTTTACTAAGCGTATTCAAGTGTTAGAAAGCCCCAAGGCGGTGGTACCCGTCCCTGAGGCAATAAAATCTTAAGATAAATTTTAGTTTAATAACTTTTTATCATTGTTAATAAATTCTTCTACTACCAGCTTAGTTGCAGTTGATACGATATCTTCCCTTTTCATTGCCTTTTTATTGTCACTGGTATAGTAGACACCAAGCAAAAGAGGTTCATGCTTTGTTGGCCAAATAATGGCTAGATCATTGGTTGAACCATATATTCCACCTGTTCCTGTTTTGTTGCCAACTACCCAACCTTGAGGAACTCCCGATCGAATACGAGCTGCACCCGTAGTAGTATCTTTTAACCAGGTGATTAATAAATCTTTCTGAGGTTTATCTAAAACATTCCCCAGAGTTAATTTACGTAAACTTTCTACCATTGCTTTAGGCGTCGATGTGTCGTTTAAATTATTAGGACCACCTGAATAAGCCTCAAGAGGCCAATCATGATCTTGTCTAAATGTAGGATCTTCTATAGTACGAGCAAATTGGTTCATTCCTTGAACTCCTCCAATTTGTTTCAAGAGAAGATTCATTGCAGTATTGTCTGAATAACTAATGGATGCTGCGCAAAGTTCCTGTATTGTTAATCCTTGGGAAATATTTTTTTCCGTAATCGGACTCCATGGGGCAAGATCTTCTTTTGCATATTTGATACTTGTTGCCAGTAAAGAAGAATCATCCATGCTTTTTTTCAAAACTGCTGAGACACCAATTACTTTTGAAGTGCATCCGGTTGGAAAAGTTTCATTCGCACGATACTCTATAATTTGTCCATTTTCTGTATTAACTGCAAATATTCCGATGCGTCCTTCAGTAGTATTTTCAAGTTTTTTTAATTTCTCTTCGATTGAAATATTATCGTTGATATGAGCATTCAAAATGTTCGAAAAAGAAATCAAAGCCATTACCGTAATCAGTTTTGAAATATTTTTTATTAATGATTTCATGAATTTTAACCCTGAGTTCCTAAATTGTTTTTATAAGAGCAAAAACGCCAAAAGTAAATAAAACCAAACTGCTTAAACGATTTATCCATGTTAGGGTTGAGGCGCTTAGTTTGTGTCTAACTTGATGAACGCCAAAACTTAAAATGCACCACCATATTAGTGAGCCTACGAATACTCCTAGCACAATCATTGAAGCTTCAAGGTAATCGGCGCCAGGTTCAACTATCCCCAAACTTGCATAGATGGCAAGGAAAGATATGATAGTTGCGGGGTTAGTCATCGTGAGCAAAAAAGTGGAGCTAAAATCTCGCCATAAAGAGTTAGCGTTATCTGATAGTGGTTTAGGCGCGCTGGATGATAAAAAAGTGCGAATACTTAAATAGATTAAGAAGGCACCGCCTATTAAGGTAATGCTGTTTTGCCAAGAAAGTAAAAACGCACTCAGCGAAACTAACCCAAAGCCAGCGATACATCCGTAAGCCGCATCTGCTACCGCAGCGCCTACCCCTGAGAATAACCCTGCCCAAAGCCCCTGAGAAAGGGTGCGATTAATACATAAAATCCCAATAGGGCCAACTGGCGCAGCAATAGAAAAGCCAATAATCAGCCCCTTGAGAAAAAGCACATGGTGCATTAAATATTGCTTGCTTCAATGGCAGCAATCAGAGCAGCAATTTTAGTGTCGTTATCTACATTTTTCATTTCATCGCTTAATAAAATTGTTTTAAAAATTTTATTAATTTCGATCATTTGTTCCATGGTGCAAGTATTTAAAAACACTAAGGTGGCATCTTTGCAATTATTGGGGCATCCGCCAGAAACGGCGAGCAGTTCTGCTGGGTTAAGTACCTTTAGCATAGTCTTTCCTTAATTTTTATTATTAAATTAACTAACCTTTGAATAAAACAGAGATATTTCTAAGTTATTAATAACTTGCGGGGTTTATTATTATCCTCAAGCAGTTTTTGTGCAATATCCCACCTAAAAGCAGAATAATCACATTTTCCTTGAGGAATGCTGAAAGGGGGAAGTTGATGCGCTAATTGCGAAGCCCAATAGGCGATAACGGCGCCACAATCAACAAAGTTGGTTTGAGTGGGAATGTCTAAGCAAGTACTTTTCTCAATCCGTGACTCGAACGCTGGATCGCCAAAGTAGCTTGCAAGCATGGCCTTTGCTTTTTTGAGGTGTTTAACTCTGTCTAAGCTATTGAACCCATCTAAGCAGAACAAGCTAAATTTATTTGAGGGGGTTTTCTTAAGTATAACCAGGTAAAAATGATTTCCCGCTGTGCCGGGCTTGCCTGTGCACATAGGCACAAAAATGGTATCAGCCTTTTGCAGCGCCTTTCGTGTATTACTCAGATATTGAGGTTTTTTATTTAAGCGCTCTATCAAATCTGCTTGTACATTACGTGAGGTTTCAATATAAGCTAACCGAGGATCTTCTTCGCATAGTTTTTGAAGATAAGAGTCGATCACAAAACAACTGATTTCCTCATTACTAATTAAACTGTTTACCTGGGTTGTGTGAAGTTCGCCTTTTTTGGAAATTGCTTTGCACAAGGTTTCTTTAGTTTCTTTTGTGGAATACCGCGATGCATAAGTTGAGGTTAACTTTTTAGTCGTTTTTTGCAATGGTTTAGGTTCGACAGGTTTGCGCTTAATTGTATAAAGATGGGTTATTTCATCATTTGAATTGTCTTCATCGTCTGTTGTTAAATCAATAACAACAGGTCTTTTGGATTTTGGTTTTGAAGAAACACGTTTTGGTCTCACGTTTTGATTTGGTGTATTTTCACCCATTAACCATTGGAAAGTGCTGGAGACTGCTTCCAGTGTTATTTTCAAAAGGGTGGTGTGCTGTACCGCTGGGGTAGCGATATAATCTGATTTTACGTCTTTAGCCATGATTGATATGAAGTTAATGCAAATATTAATGGCATTTTAGTCGCATAACATTGTGAATGTCAAAGTGCATTTTATAATCATTCAAATAATAACTAAGTTAGCTTTATCTAGCCTGTAATATTGTTTTTGGCTTGTTTGATTCTCGTATAAATAGTGTTCTATAGTGCAAAATTTACTGAATTGGTAAAAGCGTTGGAATATACACGCAATTTGATTGACGCTATGCTTTTAAGTTTCTGAAATCGTAAAAGGAATTTGCGTTAGGCAGGATAATTTTACTGTCATATAAATATCCTTGCTTAACTCCCAAAATATAGCATTTTGCAGAGGGCTGGAAAATTGAGTATTTTTAATAAAATTGTTAAAAATAGCGAAGATGAAGTATTTAAAATTGATTTAAAAGTGAGAGACTATGAATGTGATATGCAAGGTATTGTAAACAATACTGTGTATATGCATTATCTCGAGCATGCCAGACATGAGTTTTTGAAGCACCATGGTTTAAACTGGAAGGCTCTGATTGATAGGGGCATCTACTTAGTTGCTATAAAAGCAGAAATTGAATATAAAAAATCGCTTTCATTTGGGCAGACATTTAGCGTGACATGCAAATTGCGGCAAGAGTCAAAACTTAAAATTAAATTCGAGCAAGAAATATTCAATGAAAAAAACGAATGTCTTTTAACAGGCAGCATGATTGCAGCATTTATAGATAAAGATAAAAAACCAATAATAGCAGAAGAGGTTTTCTGAAAGTTTTAACGTAATACTGAGGCTGATATAATCTCAGACACTATAAGGAGGTAGTAGGATGTAAAAATTTTGCACTTTGTGTTTAATTAGGACCAGGACAGGATTATTTATAGTCCGGAATTTACATAAATTTTAGTACATGGATAAGTAATATGAAGCAGTACGTTCAATCAATTTTAAGAAAATCATCTGAATTTTTTAGCAAAAAAAGCAAACCGCCCGAAGCGGCTCAAAGTGGCTCATGGCAGCATCCAAGACTCTTCATCGTTTCTCATTTTTATCAAGGACAAACCATCCAGGTTTTAATTCAAGACAGTAAAGGTAAAAAAATCACCCAAGATATCCAAAGCCTTGCGCGGCAAAAGAAATTGATTAAACAATTATCCGCGCAAGATGCATTCTTATTGGGCTATCTGTTGGCTGAAGATTCTTTTGCGAAGTCCTTTTAAATCCTGAGCGCGGGTGTCGCAGATAAGCTGCGGCACTTAGTGGAGATTAATTTTGTTAATTTAGTTGCTTTTAGGATGAAATCAAAACTGATAGCATAATGCCAGTAAATTTATTTTAGTTTATATTAAATATCTCAATAGTTAACTCTTTAAATAGGTCTGCAAAATGAAGAAACGGCTCACTGCTCTTTTGTTAGTCTCTTTAATGAGTACCGGTTCATTCGCCCATGATATAGTTCATTATAATCAACAAGATAAATTTACTTTTGTTAATCAATTAGGTGTTGCACTTGAAGAACGCAACACTAATGCCAGTGCCTTTGTGTATTTTAATCAGGTTATTTACGATAAGTTTTACTGGGAAGTGCGCGGTAATTACGTAAGAAATTTTATAGTCACCTCCCCCCCCAAGACCCCGGGTGCCTTGCCAGATGGCCCGATAATTTCTGCGCTGACAAATACACCCGTTACAGCAGCAGTTCCAGCGCCAACTGCAGATGATCAAGATAACCTTGATGGGTTTGGGGTTGTTGGTAAATTGGGTTGGCTTTTCCGCCCGAGCGGACATGTAACTGTATTACCCTATTTACGATTGCAGTGGTACAAAAATAATAGTACGCCTTATAAAGATGACCTCGGCAATAAAATTGAGTCAGATGTATATGGCTACTTTTTAGGTATGAAGGTAGGAATGGACATTAATGATATTTTCGGTATCTATGTCGACTATTATGGAGGTATTCAGAATGTTAATTTTGATGTTTCTGGTTACTACACAATAGTCCCAAGTGATCTTGATATTAACGAGCTTTCTTCTACTTTTGAAATGGGCGCCACGTATAAACTTAGCAAATGTTTGACGTTTATTCCTTATATACAACTTATCGTGTCTAGTCATGAACCCAGTTTTAATGCATATTGGGGACCGATTCAAAATACTGGCTTAACGACCTATACACCATTATTTGGGGCAAAAATTGCCTACAAGTGGCCTGTTGCTTAAATTAAACTAGCATTGAAGTTAATTAGATAATGTCAACAAACAAGCTTTGCTTGCACGACTCTACCAATGATATGAGTACCCTTAGCTAAGCGTATAGGCTTATAGTCAGGGTTTAGAGATTTAGCGTAAAGTTCGCCATCGACAAGAACTAGCTGCTTAAACACGGGAACCTTTTTATCTTTGAGTTGGATAACGGCATAGTCTTTTGTCTTAGGCTTTTGCATTTTATCAATAATAATAATAGTGCCTTCTGGGTAACGAGGCTCCATGGAATCGTTATCCATGACTAAAGCAAAAGAAAGGGGGCTTAAGTCTATATCAGAAGTTGTCCAGTCTTTGGTTTCAGTTTTAATGTTCTGAGGATAATGAGCTACTTCTTCCCAGCTGATGATCGGCACGCTGCGAACTTGGGATTTATGTTTAGGCCCAATACCAGAAATTAACCAGCTGACGTTTAGATTTAATAAAGCGGCATAATGTTCAATAACCTCAATTCCCATGCTGCGCGTACCCGCTTCATGTAAGTTATAGGTCGACACCTTTAATTCATGCGTTAGTGCAAATTCTTTGGAAGAGCGAAAGCCTGCTTCATAGCGCGCAGCTTTTAAACGCTCACAAATTTGTGATTTCAGGGAGATGGGGTTATCAAGGATCACTGTTATTCCAGCTCATTTTAAAGTTTGTTAAATATAATCCAAATAAATGTTTCATTTCAAGGCTTGCAATTCGAATTAGATTAAAATAACATCCTGCAAATCGCAGTTTGCGACGATTGCAAAGCTGCGATAACCGTCAACCCGGTGGCGCAGTAGGAGTGCTCTTTGAAAACGCTTTGTGCTTAAGGATGAGTGCTTGCGGTGAGATATCGTGGGTGTGTGCTAAAGAGCACTCGCTACTGCGCCACTAGGATTAGAAAATTATAAATATATGGAGATTGTTATGAAAACAGGAAGTTTAATGTTAACCAAAGAATTGTTAAAGACGGTGGGTGGTGGGGTGTCTCCAAATTACCCTGCGCCAAATCCATATGCCAACATTCCGCCTGCGTTTTTATTTGGGAATGGTGGGTCAAATTTGCATAGTGCTCCTCAATATCAATATCAGTTTGTGGTCAATGTGCCGGTGAATGATAATTTTCATATTGGCGCAAGTATAATGGGAACTGAGATTGCGCCAATGGCTGCAGGAATTGGCTTTACTATAGGTCTACCCTAATATTTAGTAGCGCATTAATTATAAATGGAGTTTCAAATGGGCATTAAGCCACTCATTAAGCCAGTGTTCGTTCTCTTATATTTAGTTAATGCGCTTTTTATGCCTTCATTATGTATAGGACATGAAAGTCCGGTTCACATACTATCCTTCAAAATGGAACCCTTTTTGGCCCCTCAAACTAATTGTATAAAGGTAAAAGGTTCGCTCAAAGGTAAAACTTCTGGTGAATATCTATTACGTCTTCCTGCAAGTTTTTCTAACCTTCAATTTAATGCGGACAGTAAAAAAATATCATTAGCTAAAACATATGATCCAAAAACTGTTAGGTTGATCCATTATCCTGGTGAAGATATAAATTTTAGTTATGATGTTTGTATAAATAATCCTTACAGAAACGTCAGAACGCCGATTATTGAAGGCGAATTTATAGAGATTATTTCAGAGCTGATGCTATTAACGCCTGATGAAGAACCTTCAGCTTTGGCATTGATAAACATTGATTTAACAGCTTTCCCTGATGATTTAAAAACGGTTACGAGTTATAACCACAGTCAGCGTAAATTCCAAGTTGCAACAACGATTAATGATTTTAGAGATTCTGTTTTTGCGATAGGTGATTTTAATTTAGATAAAATAAATATCAATGAAAATGATGTTTTGGTTGTAACAAATGGAACCTGGTCTTACTTTGAACATTCTCCAAGTGATTATGTAAAAGAAGTTCTTAAAGCCCAAAGGAATTTTTGGAATGATCATCATTTTCCACATTATGTAGTATTTTTAGTGAAACAGAACAAGCACTTTTGGGTACCCAAGCATATAACGGGAAAACATTGGCATAACGTTGCTATCATTAACGCTCCTGAAGAAAAAGAGCTTTTTTCATTGCTGTTAT
The DNA here is from genome assembly GCA_018241965.1 of Pseudomonadota bacterium. Lineage (GTDB taxonomy): Bacteria > Pseudomonadota > Gammaproteobacteria > Berkiellales > Berkiellaceae > Berkiella. Next base: position 59,455 of record JAFECS010000017.1, read on the forward strand.
ATTCTTTGTCACATGAAGTGTTTCATGCATGGGTGGGTGAAAAAATGAAAATCGAGCAACCTCAGGGTGGGTTGCAATGGTTTCTAGAAGGGTTCAATGACTACTATGGTTTGTATATATCCCAAAAAAGTAATTTAATTTCTTTGAAAGAATACATTGAAATATATAATTTATATATGCAGGAATACTTATTATCCCCTTTAAAAAATGTTTCTAATCAAACTATTAAAGAAAAATATCAATTTTTTGGCCCCTTTGCTCAGATTGCGCAGATCCGTGGTCATTTTTTAGCAAATCAATTAAGAAATGAATACGAAAACAACGGAGAAAATAAATTTGATAAGGCTATGAGAGATTTATTTTTACGCTATCAAGAACAAAAGTGGCCCAATTTAACGGAGGCCAGAATAGATGCAGTATTTCAAGAACATGTCGGTGCCAAGGCATGGGAAGAGTTTAAGAACTTAGTGAATAGTGGAAAAGACATTACTTTCTCGCCAACAGTTTTTTTACCTTATGCAAAATTGGTTGAAAAGCAACTGGATGTTCCTGAATTTGGTTTCAACTTGAGTGATTTATATTTTAATAATTCAATTTCTCAAGTGGAGGTAAATAGTAATGCTTATCAGGCTGGCTTGAGAAATGGTCAGAAAGTTAAATCTTACGATATCAATCCAAGAGCCAAAGATAAAATAGTAACAATAACTGCCATTGAAGATGGCGCTGAAAAAATAATTAAATTCAAACCAAAGGTGGTTCAAAAAAGAATTCCTCAATATGTTTTGGTAAATTAAAGTCCCCCTCACCCTAGCCCTGGCTTAAGAGATTCCCCTCATCCGGCCGTTGGCCACCTTCTCCCTCAAGGGGAGAAGGGAAGAAACCAAAATTTTAGATCTTATTCCCTCTCCCCTTGTGGG
>JAFECS010000018.1 GCA_018241965.1 Pseudomonadota bacterium
CAGTTGTTGCTGATGCTCTTGCTCAAAATCCTGCACAAGAACCAGCTGAAGATTACTCCTTTAAGAATATGGCTGGGAAATTGCTTGGACTGTTACCGTTTGGTAAAAAAGCTCCCGCTGTTGTACAAGATAAGCCTGCGGCTGATTTGTCAACAATTGTGGGTGAAGCTATTGCCCAAAAGCCAGCACATGATCAAGCTAATACAGCTCCAGCAATTAAACCTGCAGCACCAGCAGTTGATTTAACGTCAGTTGTTGCTGATGCGGTTGTTCAAAAATCTGCACCCGCGGTTGATTTAACGACAGTTGTTGCTGATGCGGTTGCTCAACAATCGTCACAAGAACAAGTTAAGAATGATAAATTGGTTGATGATGTAGCCGCAGCAATTCTTGCTGTTGATCATCCTGATGCGAAAAAGGTAAATGATGTGGCTGATTTGATTACCGCCACTGTGACTAGTGAGCCAGCACCAGCTGTTGTGCTCCCACCACCACCACCGCCACCACCAATGGTAGCACCCACCTCAGCCGCTAATGGCGAGAAAAAGAAGTGGGATGCGGTACAAGTAGGTGATGTTAGTGCGTCTGGCAAAAAAGATGCTTCCGTTGCAGCCAAAGCGCCCAACGTGAAACAACAACCTGCTGATTTGCTTGCTGCTATTACTAAAGGTACAGCATTAAAGAAAACAGGTTTAGATGCTGCTGGTGAATTACATCAACCAAAACAGTTCTCTGAAAGAACCTCTGGATCTGGATCAGATAAAGGAATATTGGGAAAGCTTGCCGATGCGATGGGTGAAAAGATATCCCAAAAACCCACTAGATCAGGGTTAGTCGAAATTCTTGCCAATGCGATAGCAGGGTCAAAGAAGTCTGTTGCTACTTCACAAGTTCAAGTGGAAGAGGAAGAAAGTGACTTTGACAAAGAAGCAAGACTTGAGGCATTAAAAGATAGTAATAAAGCTGCAATTCAAAATCTTGCAGCAGATAAAGCGGTTACTGATGATGTTAAGCTTGGCTTGATTGAAGCTGGCACAAAAGCAACCAGTACTATGATGAGCGAAATTCAAAGAGTAAGCGACCTTTATGCGAATAAATTAAAAGCCGCTATTCCTGCTGCTGATCAAGCGCCCTTGCAAGGCAAAGTACAAGAGTTATCTGAAAAGGCATTTTTGGCGATTAGTCAACAGCTTAGCCAACATGCTGCCAAAACGGCCGGTATGCTTTACCAAGATGCTTTGGCCCGTGGTTTACAAAAGCAATTTACATTAGATCAAGAAATTCCGCCTGCTGCCATGGCCACTGCCTTGGATAAATTAACCAAAGGTACCGATTTGTTTGATTATGTAGAAACATCTTTACGAAACAGCATGCAGCAAATTTTAGCTGAAGAAACGAAATCTTTAACTGATGCCAATAAAGATCGAGTCCATGAGCTGCACTTAGATGCTGCTGTTGAAAACTTAAATAAAGCACTTTCAGCGGACATCAGCGTTATCAGAAAAGAAGTGAGTGCATTGCATCCACAAGAGGTGAAGGCGGCTTTTAAGGCTTCTTCAGCTGTTGTAGGCATTGATATGGCTGCAATTATGGCTGAGCGCCGTAAAGGCATTGATGGAGCGGATAAAAAAGCTGATACTGATACTGACGATTCAAAACCGGCAGTTAAAAAAGCGGATTCACTTGTCACTAAAGTTGCTGATGCAATTGTAAGTGACAATCATGATCAAGATGGCGCTTCTAAGAAATTAGATAAAAGCGTTCATAGTTCATCAACCTCAGAAAGTGATACTTCCAGTGTGGGCAGTTTCCATACGCCGGTTGCTTCACCAGTAGGTTCGGTTTTAGGAACTAAAGATTCAAAACCAGTTGACGATAAGCATTCTGTAACACCTGATTCACTTGCCGATCTGATTGTGCAAGAGTCCCCCATCTTTGCCGAACCTGCACAGACGCAGCAAACTGGTGGTGGCATATTCGGTGGACTGGCCAATTTAGCTCACCAAGGACTTGATTTTGGTAAAAATCTGTTTGGTGGCTTTTTCGGTGGTGCTAAACCTGAACCTGTTACATTACAAGGTGTGGTGCAGCAAGCAGACGAAATTCCAGGGTTAGAAAACTCTGCCAAGCCAGATTCAGGGAAGCCTTTATCTGCTAGTGGTTTAGTTGATTTAGTGGCTGATACTGTTGTTTCTGGTGCATTATTAGGAGCAAATCCAGCATCTAATCCTACATCAGCGAAGCCTTTGTCTGATAGTGGTGTAGTTGATTTAGTGGCAAATGCGGTTGTTTCTGGAGCATTATTGCAACCACCGCATGTTGAACAAACGCATGTTGATGCTCACTTATAGTGATTAAACAAAACTGGGATCGTGAGGTGATATAAGATCACCTCCACCTTCCTGGATTGTGATATGTCTTTGAAATACATGGATACCACCATCCCCACCTGGAAAGGACAGTTGCACATCTGCTACAGTGATGGGATCTAACGCTTGACTCTTATCTGAAATTTTTACTTCATAAACATTAGTTGCACTGCCATTTTCTTCACGTTGAACAACTTCTACCAGTCTGTTTTCTGAGGAAATAGCCATATTTTTAAAGAGATTATCTAAATTAATGGTGGCTTGATTATTTTCTTCATTCACAATAATTGTTTGATAAACGGCTTGGTCGTAAATCACATCAAAGGGCTCATGTGAGGTTAATTGTATGGGGGGGGTGGTAGTAACATTAACGGTGAATTGATGATGTAGCGCATTGCCTTCATTATCAAAAATGCAATAACTTAAATCAATCGGTAATTTAAGTTGTGCGCCGCTGGTGACAGAAATATTAGCAATAGCGTCTTTTAAATAACCCTCAGAACCTTGGCTGGTAAATTGTAATTTGGTGCTGTTTTCTTCAGGTTGTCCTTCAACAGAAAAGGTATAGCCTTTAGCCGCTTCTTCACCACTTAAGGTATAAAGCAATTTATTTCCCCACAAGACTTGGATATCTTGCAGCGGCTCCTGAGTTTGATTTGGTTGAAAATGAAAAGTGAGATTATAAGCTTCATGTGGTTGGGTATTAATGTCTTGAAACAACGAAAAATTTGTTTTATTAGTATCATGTATAAACGTCCAATCAGGGATAGCTTGGTTTGTTGTTGCATCTTTTGTTAAGGTTAGTAGATTGGCAGGTGGTGCTCTGTCTATATGGTTATGTAATGTAAAGGTATAAGCACCATTTTGATCTAAATAAACAGTGAATACCGCAACATCAGTGTCTCCTGCCGTGGCTATTAACAATTGGTTATTGTGTGTTAACTCATAATGCAAATCGACCCCTTTAGATTTTAGTCCTAGCTGCATCAGTGAGGGTTGATCTTCTAATGGTGAAAATTCAAGTCCATGGATGCTCTGTTGGCTGTGTGAGATGGGAAGAAATCCTGTTGTTTCTCTTGATTCATTGGTTCCTGGTAAGAGACTTTCTTCATGCACAAAAGAAGTGCTTTCCTCATGGGGGGCTTTGTGAGAAAAATCAATACTATCTGAGTCCATTGTGATATTAAATTTAATGTCACTTTCACTCATAGAATATCCTCTAGGGTAATTACACGGTATTTTTTTAGATTTATGAACACCCTGATGAGATCAAACCATGTAGCGCTGGATGTGTATACTGGACTTTAGTCTTAGGCCTTAAAGGAAAGAGTGCCATCGCATAAGCCATTGAAATAACTATAAAATATTTTACATTATTAAATCATTCAGCTACACAGATAATTGATTTTAGCGGCTTTTCTAAGCAGAATGAGTGAACTATTTAATCTTGGATGAGTAATGTGATGACAGAAGTGCGCGTTGATGAAGCAATACAAGAAATGGTCACTGTTCGCGATTTTATTCGTTGGGCTGTCACACACTTTAATCAAGCCGATTTAGTTTATGGCCATGGAACAGATAATGGTTGGGATGAAGCTGTTAATCTGGTACTGACTTCTTTGCATTTGCCCCCCGATATTGACACGAATGTACTTGATGCAAAATTAGTTGCCAAAGAAAAAGCTTTGATAGCAGAGCGCGTCAAAAAAAGAGTTATTGATAGGATCCCCGTACCTTATTTGGTCAATGAAGCATGGTTTGCGGGTCTTAATTTTTATGTTGATGAAAGAGTGATTATTCCGCGTTCTCCTATAGCCGAATTATTAGAAGATGAGTTTAGCCCGTGGGTAGAACAAGAAAATGTGCATGCTGTGCTTGATCTATGCACAGGTTCAGGTTGTATTGCTATCAGTGCCGCGTTTACTTTCCCTAATGCTAAAGTAGATGCCGTGGATATTAGTCCTCGTGCATTAGAAGTAGCAAAAATTAACGTTGAACGTTTCGGGCTTGAAGAAAACGTAACATTACTACAATCAGATCTTTTTACTGGGTTAGCCGGTAAAAAATACGATATTATTATTTCAAACCCACCTTATGTTAGTAAAGCTGAATACGATTCACTTCCTCCTGAATATGCCGCCGAGCCTGAACAATCTTTGCTTTGTGGTGACGATGGGTTAGATATCATTCGACGTATTTTAGCCAAGGCGGCCGATCATCTTACCCCCAATGGTATTCTTGTTGTTGAAGTAGGTTTTAGCCAAGAACGTGTTGAAACTGAATTTTCCGGAGTCCCTTTTACCTGGTTGCAGTTTGAAAATGGCGGAGAAGGTGTATTTTTGTTAAATGCTGAAGAATTAAGAGAATTTGGCCATCTTTTAAGAAACGAATGAGTAACACGTTTGGAAAATTGTTTTGCATAACAACCTTTGGTGAAAGTCATGGTCCTGCTATTGGCTGTGTGATAGATGGTTGTCCTGCAGGACTTTTATTAGCTGATGAAGATATTCAACAAGAGCTTAACAAACGCAAACCAGGTCAATCATCTTTTACGACACAACGTAAAGAATCTGACATTGTGCAAATACTTTCTGGTGTATTCAATGGTAAAACCACCGGGGCACCCATTACCTTAGTTATTCAAAATACCGATCAAAAATCCAAAGATTATGATTATTTGCAGCATGTTTTTAGACCAGGTCATGGTGATTATACCTACCATAAAAAATATGGCTGGCGCGATCATCGAGGTGGGGGCAGAGCTTCGGCCAGAGAAACAGCAGCGCGTGTAGGCGCGGGGGCTGTTGCCAAAAAATTTTTAAAAACAAAAGGAATCGAAATCGGTGCCTATTTAGCTAAAATGGGTAATATCGAGATTGAGCCTCAATTTTTTTCATGGGAAGAAGTAAATAAAAACCCCTTTTTTTGCCCCGATCCAACCAAAGTACCACAGATGGCTAAACTAATAGAAATAACGCGTCGCGAAGGTGATTCTATTGGCGCAAAAGTAAATATTATTGCTAATAATGTTCCTGCAGGCCTTGGGGAACCTCTTTATGACAAACTCGATGCCGATTTGGCTAAAGCCCTGATGAGCATTAACGCAGTCAAAGGAGTAGAAATTGGTGATGGTTTTAAAGTGGTTGAACAGCGTGGCTCAACGCATCGTGATGAAATAACACCGACAGGGTTTCTGGGCAACAAAAGCGGTGGTATTTTAGCTGGTATTTCAACAGGACAACCTATTTTAGCAAGCATTGCTTTAAAGCCAGCTTCTAGTATTAGGATCCCCGCTAAAAGTATTGATGACGAAGGGAACGCCGTAGAAGTGGTAACCAAAGGACGACATGATGTTTGCGTCGGTATTCGTGCTGTTCCTGTTGCAAGTGCAATGATGGCTTGTGTGCTGATGGACCACTGGTTAATTGTTTATGGTCAAAAGGATAGTTAATTATGAATATGTTTTTGCAAATAGCTATCGCAGTATTATGTTTATTTATCGTTTGGAGAATTTATAAAACACTGCAAGCTAACCCAGAATTATTAAGTAAAGAAAATGTGAGTAAAAGTTTCACTACCATGGGCTTTTTAGCCTTAATCTTAATAGGCTTTGTGGCATTGTTGGTTTTTATGTTGAAACACTAAGGTAAAAATTTCGTGAAAAAATACGATATTGCCATTTTAGGCGCTACAGGAACTGTAGGGCAAAGTATGATGGAAATTCTTAGTGAACTAGAATTTCCAGTAAATAATCTTTTTCCCTTAGCAAGCCATCGCTCAGCCGGAGAGAAAGTATTGTTTAATGGCCAATCATTGGCAGTTCAAGATGTAGAAAAATTCGATTTTTCAAAAGTGCAAATAGCTTTATTTTCAGCTGGAGCGAGTGTTTCTGCGAAATATGCCCCAATAGCTGCAAACAAAGGTTGTGTGGTTATTGATAATACCTCTCAATTTCGGAATGAGAATGACATTCCGCTCGTTATTACAGAAGTTAATCCAGGCGATATTGCCCAATATAAAAACAAAAATATAATAGCAAACCCAAATTGCTCAACGATGCAAATGTTGGTTGCTTTAAAACCCATCTATGATGCCGTTGGTATTAGCAGAATAAATGTGGCAACGTATCAATCTGTATCGGGTACCGGTAAAGCTGCCATTGATGAATTAGCAAAGCAAACGCAAGATCTCTTAAGTGGTCGCCCGACATCAAGCGAAGTATATCCGATTCAAATTGCTTTTAATGTTATTCCGCATATTGATGTGTTTGAGCCAAATGGTTATACCCGTGAAGAAATGAAGATGGTGCGAGAAACCAAAAAAATATTACACGACAGTGACATTGTGGTAAATCCAACAGCCGTACGAGTGCCAGTATTTTATGGACATTCTGAAGCGCTGCATATTGAAACAAAACAAAAGATAAGCGCCAATCAGGCAAGAGATCTGTTGAAGAATGCCCCCGGGATAATTGTTAAAGATGACCCTGAGAATAAGGGGTACCCAAGTCCTGCAGTAGAAGCCAGCGGCACCAACCCCGTTTACGTGGGAAGGATTAGAGAAGATATTTCCCACCCCTTGGGTCTTAATCTCTGGGTTGTTTCCGATAATATTCGAAAGGGGGCCGCGCTCAATAGTGTACAAATTGCACAAATACTGGTAAGAGATTATTTATGAACCTATAGTATTAGGTAGGCGTTGGTAGAGGGATCTAACTGATGAAGTTAGGCAATTAACCAACAAAGGATTTCACAAGGGAGGGTAGTGTGCGCAAAATGCCGAAACTTGCTTCGACATGCTTGTCGTCTTTGCTTTTCGGTCTCATACCATCACTCTCTTATGCCTTGGGTCTGGGTGAAATTAAAATTGAATCTCATTTAAACGAACCCTTGGTTGCACAAATACCACTTGAAGATATTAAAGGGATTGATCACAGCGATATTGTTACTTCTTTGGCTGATACGAGTGCATTTGCTAAAGCAGGCCTTGAGCCAGCCAATTGGATATATCACATTCAATTTTCCATCTTGACAGATAAACAGGGCAAAACAGTAATAAAATTAACCACACAACATCCAGTGCAAGATCCCTTTGCTGATTTATTAATTCAAGTTAACTGGCCGGGCGGAAAAATAGTAAGAGAATATACTGTGTTATTGGATCCCCCGAGTGTGGTGATGACACAACCCAGAGTTTCTTCTCACAAAGCCCAAGCAATTTTTAAAGCACTTGCACAAGATACTCCACAACAGGCGCCAAGGCAGGTCGCCTCGCTGGTAAAGCAGCAATTTAACGCCGTCCTTACGGATGCTCAAAATAATGAGCCGCTGCAGTTTGGTGGCCAATTTGGGCCTGTACAGGGGGAAACGCTATGGAGTATCGCCAGAAGATTAGTTGAAAATACACATTTTTCAATTCACCAAGCTGTCATGGCTATTGCGTACAAAAATCCAGATGCATTTGTTAACGGTAATATCAATCAAATAAAACAAGGGGCTGTTTTAAGGCTTCCTTCCCAAAATGAACTTAAAAAATATTCTCCTGAAAAAGCGAAACATTTTGTCGAGAATCAAATTCAATATGGTCATCCTTTAGTTGTGCATGCAGAAAAAGCAGTTGAACGTAAACATAAACAACCTGTTTATCATGAAGAAGTGAGCGATAAGCAACAAACGGCGCCAACGCCAGCGCCAGAGCAAACTCAAAAAGCATTAAAAATTGTGGCCCCAATTGATGAAATTCATGCACAAGTGAAAAAAGATCAAAACTTGTCATCTTTCTCTGATTCATCACTTAAAGAAGCTTCGCAAAAGATCTTAGCGGATGAAGCGCTTGATACCATGAAGCGAACCCATGAAGAGATGACACAAAAATATCATCAGCTCCAAACTCAAAATGATGCTTTGGTTGCTGAAATTAATCGTTTAAAAATGGGCGTCGGGAATGGCTCTTTACATACGGCGCAATTGCCAAGAGAAGTACCAACAAAAACGACGATGCCATCACATGATTATGCCGTAGTGACCCCCGATCCTACAGAAGCAGAAAGAAGACAGTTGCATAATAAGCCTCCTGAGGATGCAACGCTTAAAAAAACCAAGCTCCAAGAACCACAGCATGAGAGCGCAAGTGAATTTACCACCTCAAATACAAAGCATTCTGAGGTAATGAAAAGAAATTTCGTATTTATAGTATTTATGTTTGCATTCACCAGTTCGTTACTGGGTTGGTTATGGTTCACTAGGCATCGTTTGGTATTTGTCGCTAAATGGTTTAATCAGATTACGCATAAAATAAACAATATTAAAAAACATCGACCGGCAAAGGTGATTGCCGACATTTCTGATTTACCCCAAGAAGAAATACAAGTAAATTATGGATTGCAATTTGATTTAGACAAAGCGCTAAATGCTGTTACAAGTGAAGAGCGAAAATTTTTAAAACCCACTGTGAATGTTGTTCAAAATAAAGATGAAAAAGAGACTACACATAAAAAATCTCAAGCTTCGTTAGAAGATGCTGAGATCTACATTGCTTATGAACGCTATCAACAGGCGGAAAAAATCCTTCAAGATATGCTAACGCATGATAATTCCCAAGATCCTATTTATTGGGATGCATTGCTAAAATTATTAGAGCTTTATGTATTAACGGAAAAATACAGCGATTATGAGAAATGGTATGCGACTGTACCGTCGGAGCTTAAAGAGCTCTCTCCTCAAGTATGGTCTAAAATAGCGTTGCTACAAGAAAAAGTGCAAGCAGAAAAAGCCATATCATTGTCTAAAGAGGTGTCCGGAAAATCAAAAGAAGATGAAGGAATGATCCTTGCAACGCATCACCTTGAAGAGGGGCAATTACCCACGCCTCAAGTTACTGAAAGCCCTTTCCCTGCATCCAATTTAACTTTGGTTTCGTTAACCGATGAAGATTTTGATGCTCAAATAACACTTGCTAAAACATACAAAGAAGTAGGTGATCTTAACGCGGCAAAAGAGGTACTTGAAAAGCTATTAAAGGTAACTCAAGGCGAGCAAAAGACACAAGTTGAGAATTTAATAATTCAAATTAACAAAGCAAGAGGCTAATCTCTTAGCCTGACCTACCACCAAACTTGCCTCGCAGGACATTGTTCTTTGGGACAATAAACACAAGTGTTTTATTATGGTTTAATAAACTTAAGTCAGTAAAAACTGACGGCGTAACGTTCCCAGTGGGGGAAAAATAATAATAAATAAGTATAAGAAGTAAAGGGAAATAACAAAAACAAACATACACGTCCTAGATAATTATCTAGGACGTCTTCTTTATTTATCCTTGTGTTCTCTTAAGCGTCCACTTTGTGCTAAAAGTATAGTTAGTAACCTTAACTATATTAGTAGTACTTCGTAGGAGCATCCTAGTGATTTTTCCAGTTAAAAAAAATACAAAATCAGCCTGTGTGGTGCCCACGATTTTCCCAACACTCCAATTACATTCAACGGTGTGTCACGGCAATGAACTTTCTGCCCAGTTTGGACTTTTTCATAGTCGTTTTGCGCAATTAGCGAATTTACATGAACAAGCATCATTGTTGCCATCGTGTTTAGCGATAGATATTGCACATGAATTAAAAGTGATGCAAGAGTATAATTCCTTGGAAATTACAGTTCCTGTTGTGGGGTTAACCGATCTATTAGAAAAAACTAATAACAACAAAAGACACTTTGCTAGCCCAATTGCGCTTAATGGATTTTGTGCGAAATCAAATAATGAACAACCCCATTATCCATTCCCAGAGTTTGTATTGATTACTGATTTGATTGGAAATCAGTATGAGCTTATCGTGAATCAAGATGGCACGATAGAACTACCACAAGAAGGTACAGGATTATTTTCGTTAATAACGGCCATTACTTTTATATATTCTTACCATCAGATTGTTGAGGGGCAAGGATTAGAACGCATTAAAAATCCAATGCATGAACAAAAAATTCTACTCCTGCCGCCACAGGAGAATATAGAAGGTTTCGATGTTCGGGTCACCTTGAGCCATATTAATGAACGTCATCAAAGAATAGTTGATACCATTCGTACAATAAAAGTAACTTATCCTAACATTTCAAAAAAACAGTATCAATCGAATGTAATTGTTCAACGTGAAGCGCATGAAGGCTATGATAAATTGAATGTAACGCTGTCACTTACTTTACTGTTGCCTTTAACCAAACATCTTCCATTTACGACCAGTATCTCATTGGATCCCCTAAAAGGGGTTCACTATAGTTTGGATTCGAACCTTGATAAAATAAAGATCCCTCAAGCGTCACATGGTTGGTTACGGCATCCTACACAACATAACGTTTTCACTAAACATATTGGGTTAAGTGTTAAAGGGTTAACCTCATTAATACGTTATTTGTACTCTGAGTACGATTTTACGAAAGATATTCTCAAAGGCGATCTTTTTAATCTGTCACAAGAGAAGGGTTATAATAATTTTCTGTTGATGCCCGAAGCGTTAGGTCGCTTTTACGATGTTATTGTCCATGATCTTGTGAACCAAAAAATGCTAGGCAGTTATTTCTTTGATAGAGTTCCTAAAGAACGTTTAATGGCCTTAGATATAACAGCATTGCAAGCAGACTTTCATGACAGTATTGTGTTAGAACAAATCGCAATCGAGCTTTCTGAAGGACGCTTAGACGCTTTGCAACAATTGTTAATGTCTGCCAAAGATGTCGCCTATCCACAAATCATGGAAACTTTTGGCATCACAGCCACCGGTTTAGGCGGTGTTTTGCCTCAAGTAGCTGTCGACATTGAAAGTATGACCCACGAACCACCCTTGGCGCGCAAAGTTGCTAAAGCCAAAGATCTTAGTCACATGCTAACTCCCCATATCGCTTGGACACCACTTCTTGAAACAACCAAAGAGGGTGAAAACATTTCTCTCAAAGTCACTGAAGTGAACGGAGAACAATTTGAAACGAGCACACAAGTGCAAGTTCAGCCTTTTACGGTGGTTGAAATAGATCCCTCACATATCCATACAACTCGTTAAAATCCGCTCTGATGAAATCGTTGTAGGGGCGCATCCTGTCTGCGCCCTATAAAATTAAGATTTGATGGGCGCAGACAGGCTGGCCCCTACGCAGAGAAGAAATTTAATAGCCCAGCAAGTAAGCATCATCGACGATATGGGGCAAATTTGCTAAAATCAGGGCCTATTGGTCTCAAACTTAGTTAACCCATGCAAAGACTCGCTTTTGGCATAGAATACGATGGGTCAGCCTATTGTGGCTGGCAACGGCAAAATCACAGTCCTTCTATACAAGCTGTTGTAGAGGCAGCCATCAGCAAAGTGGCAAATCATCCGGTATCTGTTTTTTGTGCGGGCAGGACAGACGCAGGTGTACACGCTTTTGGGCAAGTGATTCATTTTGATACGCAAGCCTTACGCACAGAATACGCCTGGTTAAGAGGTGTAAACACTTATTTGCCGAAGGATGTGCGGGTGTTATGGTGTAAATTCGTTCCACCAGAATTTGATGCCCGAAAATCCGCTACCCAAAGACGTTATTGCTATGTTATTAGTAATCGTGAGGTAAGTCCGGGGATTATGCATAATGCCATGACCTGGGTTCAGGGAAAATTATGTATCAACGCTATGCAAGAAGCGGCTCATTTTTTAGTAGGAAAACATGATTTTACCTCTTTTAGAGGAACACAGTGCCAAGCAAAAACCCCGATCCGCACCATCCATAGATTAGATATTTTACGCCGGGGAGACAGGGTATTAATCGATGTTACCGCGAATGCTTTTTTACATCATATGGTGCGTAATATTGCTGGCTCCTTGATTGCGGTTGGTCAGCACAAAGTGTCTACGGCCTGGATAAAAGAAGTCTTAGAAGCAAAAGATAGACGAAAAGCCGGCATGATGGCGGCGGCAAATGGCTTGTATTTGCTCAAAGCGTGCTATCCAACTAACTTTGTTTTGCCCTTATTAGAGTCTGAACCTTGGTTTATGACTTAATATTTATTGGTTAATTTGATAAACTAAGTTACATTTTTCAACAAGAAGTGCCTCTTTTAGCATGCCACGTTCAGTTACACCTAAAAAAATTGCGCGCGCGCTTGCAGATTGGTTATTGTTTATACCCCGCGGCATCGTTTTGCCACTTCTCAAAGGCATATCTGATACTGCTGAGCTTTTAAAGCACGATCAAATTGCCTGCGTATATTGCCATCGACAGGTATTGCCACCTAAAAACGCCAAGGGTAATTTTAGCTTCTTTGTTCTTCGCATTTTTAATTCTATCGAACATTTTCTGAGAGAGCATATTCACGAGTCGATAGTCTGGTCAATATCGCTTTTAAAGCGGGGATTTGCAAATGACAAATTAAGAAAAATGAATAGGTTTTTGCAAAGTCTGTTGCAAAAAATATTACCCAAAGTGGCACCGTTCGCTAATTGGTTAAGTGATAACCGCAATCAAATCGTTTGGTATGGCGTCTTGCCGTTATTTTTAATATCAGGTTGTGCTTGGGTATATGGGTTTGGGATTATTCCGGAACTTTACATCTTTATGGTAGCTTCATTTTGGGGGGGGAAAATAATTAATCACACCGCTAACATGATAGTTTACAAAAAAAAATCAGCCGAGTGGTCTTTCTTAAGCAATATCGGCAATGTCTCATCTTCTGCGAAAACTGAAGCAAAAAATTTATCTAAAAGATTGGCAATGGAAGTTGTTTTACTTCATTTTATTGGAAAAATTCCGCAATTTATTGCTTCTTGTTTTCAAGCTTTTTTTGGTTGGCTTTTGTTTTATGTGTTAGTGAAAACGGCAACAGAAGAAATGCCATTTATGATGAGCAAGTTTGAGCAGCGTCTTGATAAGAATAGGGTGGCTAACAATCAATATCGTTTTGATAATTTTGTATGGTTGGTTTCTTATAAATTATTTACGCTAACAGGATCTGATAGTGCGCAACAAAACTATCGACAATTGCATGAGCGAAAACACCACACGGTGCATGAACGCCACAATAAAGCTATAAAGCAAACATATTATAGATGACTAAATTTAAGTGAGTATTTATAATAATTTCAAAAGGGAATGAGTATATAATATCTGCGTTTTCATTCTAGGAATACCTAAAAATGAGTTGGTTTCAAAAATTATTTCCATCCAAAATTCGTGCATCGAATCAAAAAAAGAAATCTATTCCAGAAGGTTTGTGGACCAAATGTAATTCATGTCTTGCGGTATTGTTTAGAGCAGAACTTGAAAGGAATTTGGATGTATGTCCAAAGTGTGACTATCACAATCGGATCAGTGCCCGAACCCGGCTTTCTTGGTTTTTAGATAAAGCGCTTTGTGAAGAAATCGGACAAGACATTGAACCACAGGATAAATTGAAATTTAAAGACACTAAAAAGTATCGCGATAGATTAACCAGTGCTCAAAAGGAAACACAAGAAAAAGATGCACTTGTTGCGATGAAAGGTACCGTTCATGGGATCCCAGTGGTTGTTGCTGCATTTGAATTTGGCTTTATTGGCGGCTCGATGGGACGCGTTGTTGGTAAGCGATTTATCATGGCTGTTGAAAGTGCCATTGCCAGTAAAGTTCCTTTTATTTGTTTTGCCACAAGCGGTGGCGCAAGAATGCAAGAATCACTTTTTTCATTGATGCAAATGGCGAAAACCAGCGCTGTGTTAACTAAACTCTCTGCTGCAAAGTTACCCTATATTTCTGTTTTATTAGATCCCTGTATGGGTGGCGTTTCGGCGAGCTTAGCGATGTTGGGCGATATCAATATCGCAGAGCCAAAAGCTTTAATAGGATTTGCCGGTCCACGCGTTATTGAACAAACTGTACGCCAGACATTACCGGAAGGTTTTCAACGTAGTGAATTTTTATTGGAACATGGGGCTATTGATATGATTGTTGATAGAAGAAATATGCGATCAAAAATTGCCTGTCTTATTAATAAGATGATGCATGAACCCTATCCAAAAGATCTCGATAAAGTTGAAAGTCATTTAATAGTGGAAAAACCAAAAGTATGACAACCTCTTCATTCAATTTCAGTCAATGGCAAAGATATATAGAATCCTGCCATCCACAAGAAATTGAGATGGGGCTAACACGTGTAAACGAAGTTGCTCAAAAAGCGAATTTATTGAATTTTCATTGTCCTGTAATTACTGTTGGTGGAACCAATGGTAAGGGATCAACAGTTGCAACATTGTCGTATTTGTTACAAACAGCAGGATTAAATGTAGGAACTTATCTTTCCCCACATTTATTTGATTTCAAAGAAAGAATACAAATTAATGGCCAAAGCTTTGCGGAAGGTGTTTATTGTAAAGCATTTGAAAAAATAGAAAGATATCGGGGCGACGTACCTTTAACCTTCTTTGAATTTACCACCTTAGCTGCTTTTGAATTATTTTTGCAATCACCTGTTAAGCTGGATGTTGTGATTTTAGAAGTAGGTCTTGGTGGACGACTCGATGCGGTTAACTTAATTAATCCAACGCTTAGCATTGTGACCTCCATTGGTCTTGATCATCAATTTTACCTAGGGGATACCCTTGAAAGCATTGCAGCGGAAAAAGCTGGAATATTCCGCGCAAGATGTCCTGCCATTATTGGTAAAACTGCCAAAATTTCTACTTTATTGTCTTGTGCCAAAGATCTTGATGTAACGCTTTTTATAGAAGGGGAGCACTTTGATTATGAAGGCTCGCAATGGCAATTTGGAAATAAAGCTAACATAATACCTAAACATTATTTGCCACCAAATAGTGTTTCCTTAGCAATGGCTGCTTATACTATTTTGGGTGAGCATTATTTTTCTTTGCCATCTTTAGCGCAGGTGGTACTGAGCCTTGAAGAGATGGTAATGGTGGGTAGGTGTTACCCTGTGTTTTTGAACAACACCCAAGTTATTTTTGATGTGGGGCATAATCCGGACGGCAGTCAGTGGCTTGCTCATAATCTTGAAAAGAAAGCCATTCAAGGACAGGTAATCGCCGTTTGGGCAAGTATGGCAGATAAAGATCTTGCCGGGATAGTTAAGCCAATGATAGCGCTTGTAAACCAGTGGTATATAGGTCAAATAAGCAACAATACCCGATGTGCTAAAAGTAATGTATTGAAGGAAACGCTTTTAACGCAAAAAGTTCAAAATATACATGCTTATGACACCTTATTAGAAGCCTTTGAACAAGCCAAAATGAGTGCTAATGAGCAAGATCTTATTGTTGTTTTTGGTTCGTTTTATACTGTATCACAAATAATGCAAAGTAATATTGCGCAAATCGATATGAACAACGTGGGGGTGGTAAAGTGCCCACAAAATTATCCTAGGGAAAACGCCGTTGTGATAAGTGAGTATTGACATGGAAAAGCTGAAAGAAAAAATCTTCTTGTTCATTGTCGTTATTGCACTGGGTATTATTTTTATTCCGATGTTATTTACAAGTTCGCACAAAAAAATGCACTTGGCCAAAACAGCGCCCGACAAACCTCAGTTGGCAGCAAACACAAGCTCTGCACAACCAGAAGTATTAACGCAACTCAAACAACAAATCGATAAACAAAAAGAACAAATTGCAACGCAAGAAGTTGTAAGGGATAAAACAAACGAAGAAGCTATAAGTCAGGCGAAAGTAAAAGAAGAACAAGAACAGCAAGAAAAACAAGAAGCCTTAGCCAAAGCGGCAGCGCAAAAAGCTGAGCAAGAAGCCCAAGCAAAAGCTCAAGAGCAAGCAAAACAAGAAGCCTTAGCCAAAGCGCAAGCACTAAAGGCGGAGCAAGAAGCTCTCGCCAAAGCCCAAGCTGAGCAAGCAGAACAAGCAAAACAAGAAGCCCAAGCCAAAGCTGCAGCACAAAAAGCTGAGCAAGAAGCACAAGCTAAAGCTAAAGCTAAAGCTAAAGCCCAAGCAGAGCAAGCAAAACAAGAAGCCCAAGCC
>JAFECS010000019.1:0-69664 GCA_018241965.1 Pseudomonadota bacterium
GGTTAGAGCGCGGCACTCATAATGCTGAGGTCGGTGGTTCGAGTCCACCCGTAGCCACCATTAGATTTTGTTCATTCGCCTGTAGCGAACGTTACAAAATCTTATGTCCGCCGTAGCTTTACCACTATATAATAAACCCTGCACTAACTGAAACAGCGAAGGCGGATTGTATCAAATAGCTGCCAAGCATTTTCCAATAGCCGCCTGATAGCCGCAGTTACAAAAGTTCAGTTGATAGCCAAAAACAAATCTCCAACAAGTCGTGGGAGAATTAAAAACTCCTTCAGTTACAAAGTATGCATCTGGCAGCAGAGGCCCTGTGTTCACCTAACTTCCATAGAACATTTTTCATCATCGAGTTGATCTTCAGATTCAATTAATAATTCATGTAACTTCTTCTGCAACAATCTCTTATCAATAAGTTTGGTTTCATATTCTGCAATCATCGCAGGAGAGACATTTCGGTTTAATGCGTATTTGACTACTTCATCATCTTTAGTTTTACAAATAAGAATTCCGATTGAGGGATTCTCATGTGGTTTCTTAACATCATGATCAAGTGCTTCTAAATAGAATTGTAGTTTTCCAAGATGTTCAGGCTGAAACTCTGTCACTTTAAGCTCTATGGCCACGAGGCAATTAAGACCACGGTGATGCATCAAAAGATCAATACGAAAATCCTTCATACCCACTTGAACAACATATTCTTCTCCAATGAGAGAGAAGTCATACCCCATTTCTAGCAGAAATAGTTTAAAATTTCTAAGTAAGGCTTTTCTTAAATCATCTTCTTTATGTTCCTTAGGCAACCCTAAAAATTCAAAAAAGTAACTATCTTTAAATACACCTTTCGTTTGACCAGGAAAATCTTTAATAGCGATAGGGGCAGTTTTATCTGCCAATAGGGCTCTCTCATAGGTTGCGCTATCAATCAACCTTGCGAAAGCTCTCTCTGAATAAGGGTGTTTTGAGGCAAGTTCTAAATAAAAAACCTTCTCCTCAATAGTTTTAGTTTTTGAAAGAATATGCAAATGATTGGTCCAGGATATTTCTGTCAACACTGCTGACAGTTTTTCTTGCCCCTTGTACGCTTCATAAAATTGCTTCATTCGCCAAATATTTCTAGCAGAAAAACCCTTTATTCCTGATTCCTGAGCGAGAACATAGTTGGAAAGTTCATCAACTACACCTTTCCCCCAACCATCTAATTCAAACTTTCGGCTAATATATTCTCCGACAGTCCAATATAGCTTGATTAAAGTTGTATTGACTTGATGCCATGCCGTTTCTTTAGCATCTATTATAATTTTATATATCTCATGGAAATCCAAGTGATTTTTACTAGATAATTCTTTAGTCATCGCGAGCCACTGTCCTTATTATGCATATCATTAAAACTGTCAGCACTGCTGACAGTTTTTAACCTACCCTATCCAACATAGCCACCGCTTTTTCTTTCTGCGCCAGCGCCAAATGTGCATATCTCAAAATCAACTTAAAAATTGGTGTTGTCCTACAGTACTCGAACTGCAATTAGCGACACCCCGCTCATCAATAAACAACTAGCAATGATAAGGCATATCATTGCAAAAAAGTTATTTATTCTAGCTTATTCATGAAAATAGTCCCAAGAAGTTTGAAAAGGCTTAGCGGGCCGCCCATAACTTATCTGATTATCATTAAGATTAAATTGGACGTGGAATTGCGAGGACACCCCCTTTAAATACCCTTTAAATAATAAGGAAATTAAAGGGGTCGTCACAAATTCATCTCAGAAATTCTTAATAAATCAAGAAAAATCATATGCATTAATGCATCTTTTGCAGTTGATATGATAGCTTTCGGGGGTGTCCCTTTTCCCTCTGGTCTGAATTTTATCCCTAAATTAACTATGTGGTCTCATTTTTTCTTTTTTCTTTTTCTAGGCTGCTTTCTAGTTTAGGATATTTTTCTGCTAGCTTTTTGATTACAGCTTCTAACGATGGGGAGCCAACTTATAATGCATTTGTGCGTTAGTTCTAATCAAACGGTTCTGTCGCTTTTATTTTTTTCCAGAGAGCTCAAGCAATATATCTGGCGATGTATTAGGATTGTTTTTAAGCCCCCACTCTATTAAATATCCCTTTGAATTATCTTGAGATTTAGCATACAACTTACGCAGACATTCAACGGACAGTTTTTTATTCGCAGCAATATCACCCAAAACATAGTAATTAGTTGAGTCGGTCAGAAATTCGAGCGTGTTAACACTCACATTGGGATTTTGCTCTACAAGGCGTATTACTGCGAGCCCTTTGGTGTTTTTATACGTTAAATTAAATATCGATCCAATTCTGTCGTTTATTTGTGGATGATCAAGATGAGCGATTCGATCGAGCAATTTGCTATTCGAATTGGGGTTTTGTGCTATGGCGGCGAGATAATATATATCGTAACCATGCAAGGACCACTTAGGACGATTTAAAAATGCATCATCCAATTCAGCGCTATTCATAAGGCTGATTCGATTGACATCACGATAGGTAATAGCAATTTCTAATCCCATACTAGCAAAATATAAAATGATAGGAATAACAATCACAAACGCCAGCACGAATGAAAAATTGTAACGATAGCTTCTATCTAGAATACCTCGCACAATTACGCCTATCCAAAACCCTATAAATGCAGAAATACAAAATACAATAAGGGCTGTAACAGGTATAAAAATGTAGCCAATTGCTGCAGTGGAATTTGTTGAGCGTGAAATGGCCAGGATGCATAATAGCCAATATATTGCTGCCACTATAAGACCAAAATACTTTGCAAAACGTTTTGGTGATAGTCTGAGTGATTTAATCCCTTGCTCAACTTCTTTTAAATTTACGGTTTTACAAGCTTCATCTGCTCTTTTAAGGTTAGATTGCTCTGGTAGTTGCTCTATATCACCTGGACCACGTTTCATGTTTTATACCTCATACCATTACAGTAATTGCTTGAAGTGCCTGCTATGCGCGCTAGATATTTAGTATCAAAAATTTAAAACTCTGTAAACACCGCCAAAATTTGGTGAAGATGTACTGAGCGTAGAGAGCCATGCCACCAAGCTTGAAATATCAAAACCTCAAGCCAGGCACCAATGGCTCTTTAAACTTTACAATACCCGCGCCTTCTTGCTTGATAACCCTTCAGGTTGCTCTGCTGGTGGCGGGCTGTTTTTTACCATTTTAGCAATCAATACAGCCATATCTTTACATCCGTACTTTTTTAGAGGACTTTCAGGATGTCTCTTTCTTAAAGCATTATATGCAACAAGAAAAGCTGTGGCCTCATTTTTTCTTTTTTCCTTTTCAATGCTGGTTTTTAGTCTTGGGTATTTTTCAGCAAGCCTTTCAATCACGGTTTCGATTGTTTCGACTTTTTCGTAGACCAAGCCTACAGAGAGTTTCAAAATTTCATAAAAGAGGTCAATACCAAAAGGTAGATTTAAATTCCTGGGAGCGGCACACTTTCTAATGGGAACAATTTCTAGCAATCGTCTCACCACTTCAAGATGACCATTTTCAGCCGCACTGTGTACCGCAATGCTACCACAATACCAATATTTATGTGGATACCTAATTGTTGCATCAATCTCAAGTAAACGATTCACTACAGCAAGATGTCCACGTTCGGCTGCACACCATAGGGCAGTATTTTCATAATAATTTAAAACCTGCCTAACCGCATCAATTTCAAGTAAACGATTCACCACATCAAGATCATTATAAAAGGCTGCCCAGTATAGCACTTTGTTTCTTGCTGCTGCAGCCTGTCTAAACGCATGAATATCAAGCAAACGATTCACTACAGCGAAATGGCCATGTTTGGCTGCCTTTAGAAGTACGCGATGATTCTCCGCTGTCGCTCTGTCTCTAGCCACATCAATTTCAAGGAGGCGATTCACTACAGGAAGATGACCATTTCGGGCTGCAAGGTTAAGCACATTGTAGCCATCCGCTGTTGCATCCTCTCGAACTTCATCAATTTCAAGGAGGCGATTCACTATAGCAAGATGTCCATTTGCGGCCGCCAAGCTTAGCGCATTGTTGTTATCTGCTGTTGCATCCTCTCGAACTTCATCAATTTCAAGGAGGCGATTCACTATAGCAAGATGTCCATTTTCAGCCGCCGCACATAAAGCATCGTTTTCATTTGAGGCAATAATATCAGGGGAAAGTGAATTAATCCCTTCCTCAACTTCTTCTAAATTTCCATTTTCACAAGCATCAATAAAATCATCATAGGTGATAGGCGCTGCTCTTTTAGGCTTTACTTGGTCTGGTAAATTTTCGACGTCATCTGGGCCACGTTTCATGTTTTGTACCTTTAGTCGCAAATTGGGGAAGCTTATCTATTGCTGATGAAATTATATGTTTTTATGGCATAAACTCAAGAAAGACTAGTATGAGTAGTACAATAATCAAGATAGAATGCAGGGAATGAAGAACCTACACTAAATCAAAGGCGCCACTGCTTGAATCAATGCGCCAGCGAGTTGCGGGGACGGCTCTTTAAGTAATAAGGAAATTAAAAGGGGGCGTCGCAAATTCATCCATGAAATTCTTAACGAATCATGAAATAACGTATGCGATAATGCCTCTTTTGCAGTTGTCAGGAAAACTTTGGGAGATGACCGTTTCCCCCTTATGTTTTGTTTTTCTTTAAACTGTATGATGATTTTTCTTCAGCTATAATCGATTCTCGTTTTGTGTGAAGGTATGCAACAAATTGTTTTTCCATCTGGTTCAATTTTATTTGCGCATCTTCGTTATCACTTTCTTTTAAAGATAACAAGTAATCACTCGTCCATGCTCGCGGACCATCATCACTACATTCCATTTTATCATCGACAGTAATATCCATATAATCAACAGGAAATCTTTTGTCATGACTATCTTTTAATATTTTCAATCTATTGATATACCAATCGAAAAACCTCATCGACTTTACTTTGGAAAGGCTTTCAAACAAAAGCTCATAATCTATAACATTTCTTAAATTGTCTAAAACATATTCTACATCGTCTGTATTTTCTGTTTCACAAGCTATTATAAATTGTGCATTCAGCCATGATTTATTGTGACGTAATTCAGGATTTTGCTCAATCAGCACTTCTATCTCACCTTGGCGGTCTCGCTTTTTATTAGTTTTTTTATTTTCTGGTTTTTGAGCACCTTTTTCACCCTTTTTAAAACCAAATATCAACTCTTTGTTATACACTGTTGGAACATATTCATCGGCCGTTAAACCCATTTGCTGCATTTGGCAAATAATATCTTTGGGCACCTGTGCTGGTTCTTGCCAATTATTCCAAGCTAAGCTTATCTGACCAGTCTCTAAGGGTGTTTCACTATAGCATGGCCCCTGACTTCTAACGAAATAATCAAACATTAAAATATTTCGTTTATTGTTCATTGAATTATGTTCGCTAATAAACCCGAGTTTTCTCAAATATTTAACCATTTGGATTAATCTTGGCATCACGCCCAAATAGAGCTTTTCATCGTCTAGAATATTAATCCTTTTCCATTTTTCTGCATTAAGTACTAAATCTAAGGCGAAATTAAGTAATATCTGACTTGGATATTTATCAGTGCCTAATAATAAAGGCCTACCTTCCATAAACCTCTGAACCTCTTGCGTGCAATTGAGAAGCTCTACCGAGGCATATTGGAAGTTAAGACAATCGGCAAACAGCCTTGTAGTATATTGTGGCGAGTTATCTTTTACGTCCCGATCATGATTTTGAAGTTTGCTTAAGTCTCCATCTCTTAAAATCCAAATATCTTTACTCCATCGAACACCAAATGTCCCTCTTGTTAAACAAATAAGCTCATCAATCGCTTTTAATACCTTATTCCCTAAAATGGAAGCAACCCAGGAGTGATATTCATCATGGGCAAATTGATCTGGACTCTCCTTCAAAGAACCATGAATATTGACTTCTTTAGCTATGAAACCTAAATGCTGTGATTCACCGCTTACGGTTGGCCTGGCGCCATTTACAACATGAAAATCAACGTCATCAATACTTTGTGGTCCTAAACGTGGAATAAGTGGCGCCCAATCATCAACATCATAATGAGATAATCCTATGGCATTACGAATGCCATGTGATAGTACCAGAACCCCTTGATAATCATTGCCACTTCGGTGCAATAATCTAGAGTACAGATACCTTGCAATAACATCTTTAGAAGGTGCACCTTGCGGATCTATTTCATTACAATGCTGCTCTTTAAAATGAAATAAAAATTGCTCAGACTTTGGTAACTGGCGAACAAGCGCAAATAAGAGTTGTGTTTCTTCGTCTGCTAAATAACAATTAGATGGATGACGATAAGATGATGCAAAATGTAATGGTGAATACCGAATAAAATCTTGAATTAAAGGTTTGGCTTTTTCTGAAAAGTCAGTACCTTCAGCGTTTAACAGCGGAATTGCTTCAAAATCGCCAAAAACTTGCTTAGTTTCAATGATCATTGATAAAGTTGCTTGTTGCTGCCATGTGATATTCCCAGCAGCAAAGAGATTAAGTCCATTGTAATGAGTTTCTGGATCTCTAAAAAGGGCAGACTGCCAAGGATTTTGTTCAAGTTCATTCCCTAAGAGCACGTCATTAGGATTTTGATATCGCCACCAATCAACTATAGTTTTTGCTACTTCAATTTCATCATCCTGATATAAAGCAAGCGATCTTTTATGCTTTTTTAAATGAAAATTCAGTTTTTCCTCAAGTGTCGCCTGATTTTCAGTTAAGTTTTTACATTTATGATTAAACGCTTGCCATATTGCTTTTGCTCGTTCATAAAGTTCATATTGATTTGTACTGCTACCCAATTTCATCATTAAGTACTCTTAATTAACTATCACAAGGTACGCAATTACCTCGTAGCAAACCCATTAAAGCCTATCACTAAACTAGCTAGCACATTAAAGAATAAGAATTTTTATGTCAATTTGAACCATAGTTTCATAGATGAGTGGTATTTAATAAGCGATAGATGGGAAAGTGTTAGTTGCTAAAGTACGGTCGGGGACATCCCCCTTTTTTTAGCGTACCGTGAGGGTGAAATGCGGGAATTGCGGGTGAGGGAATTGCGGGGACACCCCTTTAGGTAATAAGTAAATTAAAAGAGGTATCGCAAATTCATCTCAGAACTTCTTAACAAATCAAGAAATAAAGTATGCTTTAATGCATCTTTTGCAGTTGTTAGGATAGCTTTGGGGGATGTCCCTTTCGCTCTCTTGATATTGAGTTCTACAATCTAGTGGATTCTATGTGTTTCATCCGACTTTTCTGTTTGATTTTTTGTTTCCTTTTCTGGTTCATTTTTTATTCCCTTTGGTGATTTTGTTTGAGGTGTCATAGGTTGATGTAATAGTAATGGATTACTTCTCTTGACATCTTCAGAAGATTGATGCATTTCAGTAGTAGCGACTTTTTCTTCGACGGTTGGAGCAGCGGATTTTTGTTGAACAATTGGAGCAACAGCGGGTTTTTCTTCAACAATTTGAGAAGCGGCTTCTTCGGCTATTCGTTCAACAGCTCTTTTAGCAATAGATTTGTGCTCTGGTTGAGTCGGGCTAGTAGGCTGATGCATTGGTGGTAGATTATATTCTTTTAAAACTTCATTTCTGTCTTCTTTGTCATCAATGATCTTGTCAACAATTTCCTTTAATATTTCTGCCTTATTTTCAATAGACTCATTTTTATAGTGTTGATATAGTTCTTCCCATAATTCCGCTTTCTTCATTCTTTTTTCTACAGCCCGTTTTTGTATTTCTAATTGGTCTTTCTCTATACCATCAACTGCCCTTTCTATAGACTCCACAGTATTTTCAGGAACAGCTTTCTCTTTAAGTGCACCATAAGCTTCTTGAGTTTTTCCTTGAGAAAATAAATTTGCCACTTTCATGATGAAGGTGTTCTTTTCATTAATATCTGTCTCTTGTAATTCCTTTCTGAGCATCATGAAGACTTTTTGTTGCGGTAGCCCCTTTAGTTCTAAAACATCAACGAAGGGATTTTCAAGCTGTGCTTCCTTTCTGTAAATAGCGGTCAGATATGGTGCCATCCAAGGCCCGCCGATATCGGCAAGTAAGGCAAGCACATAGGCATTGTATTCATCATTCGACAGGGCTCTAGAACCGCGGCCTACTAAGCGGTCATTTAACATTTGCATTATTTGATATTCATTACCTAAACTATCAATAAAACGTTGACGAATATTAACCAATTCGTCAGAAAACTTCGCTTTCCCTGAAACAACATCCTCTAGATTATAGCTGCTCAGCATAACCAGAGCGTTATAAAGATCATCCTTGTTTTCAGGGGAGCTACTAAATTTTCCAATAACAATACTTCTTAATTCTTCTTCCATTAATTTTGGCGCATCCGGTATGATGCTTTTGCTGTGCGCTATCCACATATCGCCAGCTCGAGAAATGGTGCCTGGTAAGCAGGAAGGATCGTCCGTTCCTATGGAACTCGCATTATGCGCTCTTCGGATTTCAGCTATTTTAGCAATAAAAGCTGTTTTGCGTGTTGCTCTGGTTTCTTCATCTCCATCATTTTTATCTGTTGCAAGCAGGTAGCTATATGCCATCATTTCTCTTGATAAGTCACTGGCCATTTGAGTCGATGGGGCTTGAAGACCCACTGTTGTGACAGTATAAACTGCTTTGTCAGGATCTGTAAGCGGAGGAGTAAGCAGGTTTGGCCACTCGCCCCCCACAGAAGCCCATTTATCATAGGCTCGCCAAGCAGTTTGAGCAACACTGGCTGTGTCACTAAATAGTTTGCTCACTTTTTCCATTACCTTCTCATCGTTTCCTTGCAATAGTTTCTTTTTATCTTCAGG
This sequence comes from Pseudomonadota bacterium, assembly GCA_018241965.1. Lineage (GTDB taxonomy): Bacteria > Pseudomonadota > Gammaproteobacteria > Berkiellales > Berkiellaceae > Berkiella. The sequence goes on from JAFECS010000019.1 coordinate 8,886, forward strand.
ATTTAATGAGTCAATATACTCGATCACAGCTTTTGCACTTTCATCATTCCCTTTCCCTTTCGCTTCTTGCCTAATCTCGTCCAAAAACATTGAACGCATCTCATACTCAATCCCTTCAATTTTTTTCATATCTGTATCACCATAGCTATCAAATTCTTTGCTAAAGTGAGGCTGAATTGTTTTTCTGTAGTGATCTCTTACCGCACCAATTCGCGCTTCGTCATCCACATTGTCAAAACGTTCACGATTTTGTTCAGCTTGAGCAATTTTTTGTTTGTAGTCTTCAATACATTTCTTTCTGTATTCAATTCGTACTGCACTGATAGTAGGTGTTGGAAATTTTCTATCCTCTAGATATGGGATCGGATTTTCAAGGTATCTTTTTAACTCTCTTATTTTGTCTTTATTGGAAACATCTTTTAGTAAATCATTTAATGGAATACCATAAACTTTAATGGGGGAATTGCAGCACAATTCTAAAAATCTAGGGTTGTTATTTTCTGCCCAAAGAAGTGTTTTGCTCAATGAACGAATAACGCGCTCATCTTCTAACAATAATTTGACCAAACTAAAATCGCGCCTATTTACTGCATCATAAAGAACCTCATTATTATTTACACAAGGATCAACACGCTTATCTGCCAACAATAACTCAACCATATCAGTGCGTTCATTCCGTGTGGCAAAAATAAGCGACTCAGTTGAAGGCGTTACACGCTTATCTTCTAAAAATAATTTGACGACGCCATAGTGATCATTTTGCAGGGCAAGAAAAAAAGCCTCGTTATTATTTGCAGTCGGATCAGCGCGCTTGTCCTCTAATAATAGCTTTACGACCCCAGTGCTACCATTTCTTGCAGCCGACCGAAGAGCAAAGCTGTTTTGTGTCGTAGGATCAATACGCTCATCCTTTATCATAAAACTGACAAAGTCGGTTTGACCATTATTTGCTGCATTACAAAAGATGTTGTTATTATAAGGGTTAAATGTTTTATCATTCAGCAATAATTCCTTAACTGCCGCATTTTTATAATGGAAAGCAAGAACAAAGACATCGAGTTTAAGCCGATCATCTTCCAGCAATATTTTTACGACCTCAAGATCATTATTTCTTACAGCGTAATTGATAGCATCTTTGTGGTTAATTGTGCGAGCAAACTCTCTGTCTTGTAAAAAGAATTTTATTACCTTGCTCTTTCCGTACTGTAACGCGACATTAAAGACTTTGTGTTTATCTACTTTAACACGATTGTCTTGAAGTAATAAATCGACGACATCAGCATGGCCATTTTTTGCAGCTTCGAGAATAGCTTCATTATTTTGCGAGGAAGGATCAGCTCGCTTGTCGTCTAACAATAATTTAACGACATCCAAATGACCATTTTTTGCCGCATTACGAATAGCTTGGTTCTCTTTTGCAGTAGGATCAACTCGCTTGTCTTGCAACAATAATTTAACGACATCCAACTGACCATTTCTTGCCGCTTCACCAATAGCTTCGTTTGCAGCATTAGCTAGATCAACATCATTAACAGCTATCGCTGGTGGATATAAATAATTATAGAGTGCAGAAGTGCTAGTTGGGAGTAATAAGCGAATTAATTCAATATCGCCACTTGCTGCCGCCCTTGCAAAGACATTATTAAACGCCTTTTGGATATCACTTTTCGTCATTTTGTTAAGAATTAAATCTTTCACTTCATTATTGCGATGTTTGAGAGCAGCTGCTAACATGCCATAGACCAACTGATAATTGATTTGTGCATATGGATTTTTTTGTTTAGGTTCAATTATTTCTTTAACAAGATCATTATATTTTTGTTTAATTGCATATTTACAAAGAGCTGTAACTAAAGTATCCGACTGATACGTTCTAGCCTTTTCTAATATTACCTTTAAAGCTCCTTTGTCTACAGTATTACGAGCATCTTCTAGCATCATCTCTAATATCATGCCGAGTTCAATATGATTTACAAAATAAGGATCGTAGGTTTTAAAACGTTCTAGCACATAATTAATCCCTTCTTGAATATCTGCGCTGGTTAATTTATATTTTTCATCTTTTTCTTGCATTAGAACTTTTATTATATTTAAATCACCCTTTTTAATAGCAAGCTCTAATTCTTTATCCATAGATCCCTCAGTTAACAACTATACTGTACTTAGTTACTATGACATGTATTTCAGCAAATTAGTTCATAAATAAAATTGAAAGAATTACCCCACAAATTGACCCCGAATCGCCCAAAATAAAAGGTAACCGTGGGGGAAGCAAAAAGCGTGTCGTTGCCCCATATTTAAAGAATTGCGGGATATCCCCTATTACAGTTTCGGGTGCGGTTTCGGGTGGAGTTGCGGGGACACTCCTTTAGGTAATAAGTAAATTAAAAGAGGTATCGCAAATTCATCTCAGAACTTCTTAACAAATCAAGAAATAAAGTATGCTTTAATGCATCTTTTGAAGTTGTTAGGATAGCTTTGGGGGATGTCCCTTTCTTCTCGTCTGATTTTTCCCTTAATGTCTGGGGCGAGTTTTAATGGTAATACTTTTTGGGATATCTTCAGCAAGGATCTCTGCCATTTTTTCTTTAGCGCCAAATGCTACAATATAATCTCCATCCTTAGCTTTAGTAACAGGAACTGTATACCCCTTTACTTCAATGGGCGTATTTCTTCTTTGCGCATTAATCGTTGATTCTGCTAACCTTGCCAAATCTAAAGTTTCAGAAGAAATCGAACCAAGTTCAGAAAATTCAACTGTCGTTTTTCCTAATGCAGGAAATAATTGCCTAAGTTGCTGGCGTTCTTCCTTTTTAGACAACCCTGCTTGGTAAGCCTCGACCCTATTTTCCTTTTCCTTAAGAATATTTTTTCTATGAACTATAGCCTTTTGCTTCTTGGTGCCCACATGTAAATTTATTTCACCATTAACTGTTTTTTTGCCACAATCTTTGTAAATTAGTCTATGTACTTCTGGCACTTGTAAAATAGCAAATAACGGGTTCATGCTCTTAGGTGGGACGGCTGGCGTGTTTATACTATTTTTGGGGCTTAACATGTTAAACATGTTTTTTACAGTCCCCGCTATTTTACTCATGTCTTTATCCGGCGCGGGTGATTGCTTTTGCGATTTTGGGGGTAAGTTTGAATAAATTTCACTATAAAATTCTCTTATATCTATATCAAGATCTAACAAAACATCCTTCTTTTCTAAGTAGGGTAACCTGATTAAGGTTAATTTCACATTTTTCGTTTTATCGTCCACGTAAAAATTAAATAAATAATTTGGCTCTTGTTCATTTATATTATTATTCATTTTTTCTAAAAATGATGCTTGTAATGGACCATTATAAACAAATAATCGTGCACTATTTTCCTCAGGTACCTCGCGGCTCGTTGTTGAACAACCAAGTATTGTAAATCGTTTTAAATTTGAGTATACATTCTCATTTTTCAACACTTCACACATATCATCAATATTTTCTTTAGTATTAGCAAAAATAATACGTTCGGGACCTCGGGTACCCCAGTGACAAAGCGTTGTCAATCTTGTTAAAAGGCCAGCCATTTGGGGAGGTAGTTGAAGTAGATCTTGTGTGGTAAGATCAACCGTTAAACCCATTGGAGAAAATGTTCTTTTTTTCATTTTTGCAATTTCAACTTGTTCATTCATTCCTTTAAAAAAGGCCAAATCACCAAGATCAAACTTTAAGATAAAATCTAGCTTTTCTTTAACATCTTTCAACCCTTCAAAATATTTTACCCGCTCAATGCTTTGCGCATCTAAATTTTCTATTTCTTTTAGTTCCTCTAAATATGAAGGCTCTTTACTTAATCTTTCAAGATCGAGAGTAATAACATCCCCATCCGTTGTGGTTAATTCAATCATAGCTTCGAGCTTTACAATTTCATCAAAGTTTTGACTGTATATATCGTCAACTGTGACACTAGAGCCGTCTTTTTTAGGGGGGCAGGAAGGGATATTAATACCAAGTACTTCTAACCCATATTGTTCGTGACACAATTTATACAATTTGTTTATCAGTAATTCATACCCTTCAGGCTTTTCAATTAACGTCCTAAACAGCCTATCGAAATACTTACTTGCTTTAGTGTAATCTTTATTTGCCCGTTGTGATTGTTTAACAAGCTCATGCTCAAGTTTTTTGAGCAAATCAGGTGCCTTTTCTGAAGGGATCATGATTGACCTCAAGGGTTTTATCGCCTTATCTATCAGTGTTAGTCCCAGACTTATGTAAAAAAGTTCGCCTGATCTTCCGTGGTTACTTTAAATATGGGGGATCTTCACGTTTTTTGCCTCCCTAAAGTTACCCTTTATTTGGGGCAATTCGTGGCCGCTACAGACCGTTATTACAAAATGAACTTTAGCTAATGGATACTGTCCGAATAACATGAAGCACTGAAAGGTTTACGGTATGTTAGATGGTTCCAAAAGCGATTTACTTATTACAGCTTGCCAAGAGGGTAAACTTGATCAGGTTGTATCAATTTTAAAGGATGGCGTTGATCCTAATATTACCGTCGATATCGATGGTAGAACCCCTCTGATTTGGGCCGCTATCAAAAGAATTGCGGGGACACCCCTTTTAGTGAAGAAAATTAAAAGGGTGCCGCAAGTTCATCTCAGAAATTATTAACAAATCAAGAAATATCGTATTGCGTTAATGCATCTTTTAAAGTTGTTAGTATAGATTTGGGGATGTCCCTTTCTTTTATAGTAATAGATCAACGACCCTAGCTTTCAGGAAAGATCAATGCTGGAAAACTACGTTTCCCCGCTCCCTTGGCTACGCTTGAACTTTAGCATTGAAATTTTCACCACAAATATACCATCTATCTCTGTTTATATGCCTTTTATCCATGCTTAATTAACATAGGCGTCATAAATTTATATAATACCAGTACTATTTTTTGTGAGGGTTAAAACATGCTCGGTAGTAATGGTTCTAAGGCTAAAAACGGCAATAAGCGTAATAACGATGAGCAAGCTAGTAATGAAGGTGGTGTGTTCAAAAGATTAACCATAGCAGCAGCAGCAGTCATATCTACAATATGGCCACCCGAAGATGAAGATGATTTCCTTGAGCCTCTCAATGAAGATGAAAAAGACTCTGAAGAGCGTAAACAAGTGCGAGGAGAAGATGAAAAAGACCAAAACCCTGGAAATGTAAAAAAACATAAATCAGCGCAAAATGACGACGAAGCAGCAATACGAGCTGCGCAAGAACAAGAAGATTTTGAGCTCGCTCAAGCATTAGCTAACGAAGCACAAGCACCACAATATCATATTCCGGATGATGACAATGATCCAGACTTTTTAAGAGCCGTTCAAGCTTCATTAGCCACTCAAGCGCCATCTCAAGAAAATGGACAATTTATTGATCATTTTCACAAACTTTGTCTTAGCTTTGGTCTAACAGAAGAACAGTATGCTTTTTTAGCGCAAAATTATGATAAATATGTTGATGAATGCCCTAATAATAAACAAGTGTTTCAAGCAATTAATTTTGCAGACTTAATTAAAGCACATGCTAGCTTAACAGAAGATGAACAAGCATTATTAGCCTTTTTTGTTCCACAACAATTTGCCTCCCTACAGGGCTCTTTTGTAAACCAATTTAATTTCTTTTTACAATTTGAAAGAGACTACTTAAATAGATTAAGAGAATTTATTGAACTCAGCCAAATTGAAGCACTGGAAGAAGCTGAAAAAGGAGCGGTATCAGTAGAAAAAACTATCACTAAGGTCCAAGAACCATCAATTACAAACGTGCCAGCTGAACCTGAAGTTGTTGCCAACCCTGAATCACCAATAGTTGCAAAACCTGAAGATGTGCGTGAAAGAAGAAATGCTTTTTTAAAACAGCTTGAATCACAACAGGCTCAACAAGCAAGCTTAGCGCAGTCACAGCTAGATCAGCAAGAAGCACGTCAAAAGAAAGCTAAACCAAACTAACTTTAGGTCCCATAACCAGAAGGATGCTGGGTATGGGGGTAAATTTTACTTTGGCTAGCAAACTACAATATTCCTTAACCACAAATGCGTGGCATTCCATTTGATTATCGCTATACTACGCATCATAAAAAAATCTAAGGAACGGAATTGCGGGGACACCCCTTTTAGTGAAGAAAATTAAAAGGGTGCCGCAAGTTCATCCCAGAAATTATTAACAAATCAAGAAGTATCGTACTGCGTTAAAGCATCTTTTAAAGTTGTTAGTATAGATTTGGGGGATGTCCCTTTCTTTTCGCTGCTTCAGCGAATGCCGCAGCTGCAATACCTGCAGCGCATACCACGTTTTGTAAAAAAGAGTATACCTTTCTTTTCTTCTATTTCACTTCAATCAGTTTTTGTAAATCATTACTCTTTTCGCAAAGATGTATCATTTTGATAACATTTAAGGCCTCATAGGGAGAAACTGGGGGTTCTTGTTTCCCCAATATTGCATTGTATAATTGTTTAAAAAAGGTAATGTAAGTCCCCGTTAAAGAAGGGATCTGCTTTGAACCTAAGGCGGTGCTTAAATGCCCATAAGTTGAAGATGATTCTTGACCAAAGTTATCATTCAAGGGGCTTTCATTGCGAATTAATGAGCTTTCTTGAGGGTCTTGTCCAAACTTAATAAAAGACCCTTTTGAACCATGAACTTCATATTTTGGGCCTGGCGAATAACATAATGAGCTGGAAGATAACCTTGCGCGTAGCCCGCTTTTATAGCCAAATTGTAGCTCAAAATAATCTATTGCCTTAGCGCCTTTGCGTTGTGGCAAGAGTTCTGCGTAAATAGTGTCTGGAATTCCGAAAAGAGTTAAGGTTTGATCAATAAGATGAGAACCTAAGTCCCATAATGTGCCAGAGCCAAGTTGTTCTGATTCTTTCCATCGTTGATATTTTACTTCTGGTCGATAGCGATCATATCGATTAATAAATAAATTGATATCACCCAATTCACCTTGCTTTATCACTTCTTTGAGGGTTAAAAAATCACTGTCCCATCGACGGTTATGGTAAACAGTTAGAATTTTTTGTCTTTCCTTCGCCAGATCAATCAGTTCGTGCCCCTGAATTGGATCCAAAACAAAAGGTTTTTCTAAGAGCACGTGCTTGTTTTGCTTAAGTGCTTGTTTGGCTATTGAGCAGTGTTCACTGTTCGGAGCCGAAATAATGATTAAGTCAATCTGTTCATTAGCTAAACATTCTAATATTGATTGCTTTGAAATAATTTGCGTAGTTGGGTAGGTTTTTCGTACCAATTCTGGATTATCGGACACAACGTGAGTAACTTGAAATTGAGGGAGAGAGTTCAAGAAAGGAGCATGAAAAGTTGAACCAGAAAACCCAAAACCAACTAAGGCTGTTTTAATTTTTTTTTGCATGACAAAGACTACTGTGAAGAAATTTGACCATTATACAGAATTTTCAAGACTAAAATATCAGTCAGAGACAATTTGGATATCTTACTTTAAATGCGTACGCACATACCCAATGCAGATCCAATCTCACTAAAAAATTAATGCGATTAAGTGAATCAGAAGTCACATGCATTATTTTTTCTTTAGAGGCCTTTCCAATACCAAAATATGCAGAACTAAGATTTTCCCAGCAAATGGAAGGTTTATCACAATTACAAAAATAGCGAGTATTAATGGGATATTACTCTATGATTTGCGCGTAAAACTTCCTATCTGACTCGAAGAGCTTGTATATACGCCAATGTCTATATCGTTGATTTAGGAAAGCCATGATGCTAACATTTGGCGCTTAATTAAAGACCAGGTATAAGCACGATGAGAACTTTATTTTTTCACGAAACATACGCTGTGAGCGGAGCAAATCTCATAGAAGATATATTACCCTATTTTGATGATGGAGAAGAACTTTTGAGATTTATGTGCTTATGTGGTTCTGTCGCCGGTGGTTACTATGGTGCCAATTTAGCCTATGCTAGCTATGGTTTAGCTGGTGGCATAGCGGGTGGTATTGGCGGTGTGTTAGGAACAGCTTTGCTAGGCCCTGGTGCATTAATCGCGACTGATTATTTAATTGAACACTCATTGCATTTTTGGGGACTTACGGGTTTAAGAAGTGATCTTCGAGATGAATAGACTTTAATATTTTGTTAGTTAGAAATTTTGGTTACAAATATGCCCTGATGAATTAGCAGTTTGTCACCTGCAACCTGATAGCAAATTATCCCACAGGATTTAAACCGCACAAAGCATATTTACCAGTTTAGCTTGTTTGGCTTTCTCCTTAGCTTAGCCACGACTTTTTCTAAACAAACCTTTAGATTGTACTGCTGGCGGCGGGCTTGTCTTTACCATCATTGCGATCATTTTTAGGACATCTTTTGGTATTATCCATGTGTCATTACTTTTTCGTTTCAGACGAAGAGAATACAGAGCCAGGGCTTCGTTATTTCTTTGTTCTCTTTGTATGCTTCTCTTTAGATTTGGGTTGTTTTCAGCAAGAGCATGAATCAGGATATTGATTTGATCATCCACGTTTACATCCGCACCCAAATTCAGGCGTAAATTTCTGATTGCTGTTTCTCTTACAGCATTTTCCTTGAGTAAACGTTTCACCACAGCAAGGCGGCCTTCTTCAGCTGCCCAACGAAGCGCAACATTTTCGGAAGCGGCAATATTATCTCGAACTGCTTCAAACGCTAGCAAGCGATTGACCACAGCAAGATGGCCTTTTCTGGCTGTCTGTCGAAGCGCAGCATTGTCCAAAGCGGCAATATTATCTCGAACTGCTTCAAACGCTAGCAAGCGATTGACCACAGCAAGGTGGCCATTACTGGCTGCCCCTCGAAGCGCACCATTGCTATCAACTGCTATATTAGCTTGAACTGCTGGAAGATCTAGCAAGCGATTGACCACAGCAAGGTGGCCGTTTAAAGCTGCTATTCTAAACCCTCCATTATAATCTTGCGTTATTTGCACTATTGAAAGGGTTGCAATGGCTTCATTAACGCCATTTATATCACCACTCTCGCAGAAATCTAAAAAATCATCATATGAGAGGGGACGAACTATTTTACGTTCTCTTTGACCATCTAAGTCTTTTAATTCTTCTTTGATTGCGCTCACTATCTTTAACCTCCCCAGAACTGAATGCTATAATTTTTCTGCTTTCTAGAAACTAACGCATCTGCTACCTATCAACCAACACCTTAGACGCTGGCGGTGGACTAAAGCTTATTTATTGCTGAGAAAATTATATGTTTTTATGGCACAAACTCAAGAAAGACTAGTATGAGCAGTACAATTATTAAGATAGAATGCAGGGAATGAAGAACCTACACTAAATCAAAGGCGCCACTGCTTGCATCAGTGCGCAAGCGAGTTGCGGCGACGGCTCTTTAAGTAATAAGGTAATGCCTCTTTTGCAGTTGTTAGGATAGCTATAGGGTAAGCTTTGGGGGATATCCCTTTCTTTCATAACCCTCTAGCAAAGTTGAACAAAGATAAAAGAGTTAGGCAGTAAAGTGCCGTCCTACAAATTGGCGCCCAATTTTTTACTTGCATTATTGTTTAACCTATCAATTAATCTGACTACATCTTCATTAGAATTAAAATATAAGGTCTGTAACTCTGCTATCCTATTTTCAAGCGTTTGATTTCCTCGATGAAGAATAAAAGGCAGCAGCTTATGAGCCTGTTCTTTATTTGCTCCAAATAATTCTAAACACAATTGAATTATTTCTTGTTCAGCATCTTCTTTGGGTGCAGGTTTCGCAGGTGCTAAAACTGTAGGCAAGGCATTATTGCGACTTAACAGCAAGGGACCTTTAGACATTGTAGCTTCAAGTCTTTCTAATAGTTTTTGGGGGTCGCAATTTAGATTTGACCATTTCGCTGTTAAATCACTTATATGTTCTTCTAAACTCATATTTGGATGGACACAAACAAGCTCAGCAATTCTAGTGGCTTGATTGGTGTTCGCGCCAAAGATCGCAATACATTGCCGTGCAATTTGCACTTTCAGGGGACTCGCAGGTAAAGGTCTTACNNCCGTCGATAAGTATTACTTCTGGCGCTTTTCTTTTATGTTGAAATTCGTATTTCTGCTTCGCTCTTAAAATAATGCTCTCTTCTTTAGTTAAGCGTCTTGAAGGTACTTTTTCTACTTGTTCTGACAAGGCTTGTGCTAAGTTTTCAATTAATACCACGCCACAGTCATGCCTGTGTTCTTGAAGCAAGCATTGGGAGTATTCTAATTTACTTATTTCAAATCCAAGCTTTTCAAAAATAGTTAAATTGCGTCGTAGTTCCTCTTGAATAAGCTTGACATCTTCTGCTCTTAAAATTGAATTAATAACCTGCACATCAATTGTTTTATTCGCTTTAAATTCAGCAATAAGACCTTGGTAATGTGATCCACCATTTAAATAAGTTACTAAACAGAAAGGGCGTTTTGTATTTGTCAAAATGCTATCCAATACTAGCTGAGCTTGTTCATCGCTTTGTTGTTTTTTGGCAACACCTTGTTTTGATGCCGTTTTAGGATCTTTAATGTCATAAGTGGTAATGCCTGTAGAAGTAACTATAGGCAGACCTTTGTATTGTCTACCATTAAATTTTTTTTCAATTATTGAGTCTATTATTTGATCTTCATATAGTGAATCGACATCTATATCTATCGTAACTTGATCGGCAAAAATGACAGTATGTATATTATTTGCTAGCATGGTTTTTATTCCCTTGATTTTAAGCCCTAAAAGTTGTTTATTTTTTTGGGCGAGAAGAGTTATCTGTTATTGCAAATAATATGACTTTATGACATAAACTCAAGAAGGACTGGTATGAGCAGTATAAAATTCAGGATAAAAGGCAGTGAATAAGTGCCTAACCCGAATCAGTCCTATTATCATTTTAGTTTATAGTCACACGAGCTATTGCATTTGTTACACTATCAACTGATTCTTCAGGTAGGAATTGCGGGGACACCCCTTTTAGTAAAAGTAGGAATTGCCGGGACACCCCTTTTAGCAAAAGTAAATTAATAGAGGTGTCGCAAATTCATCTGATAAATTCTAAAAAATCAAGAAATATCGTATGCGTTAATGCATCTTTTGAAGTTTTTAGTATAGATTTGGGGGATGTCCCTTTCCTTCTTTCCTTCACCAATTAGATCTATTCTGATTTAGCGTTGAAATATTGATAAGCTGCATAGGCTGTATAGCCACCCAATCCTAAAACAAGACCACCTCCAACAGTTACAACACCTAAAAATGCCAAAATAATTGGGCCAATTCCTGCTGCCATACCGATGTCACTGCCACCACTAATCACATTAGAGTGTATTTCTTTTTCAGTTAAAATCCTCATATTTAATAACCTCATATCAATAATTTTGAAGTTAAATAACATCGCACAAGTTTGAAAACAAGGCAAGGAAAAACAACTCAATTCGGTGCGATTAGGTCAAAAATCCATATATTTTCCATGAGAATGCACTTTATATTTTTATTATATCCAATAAATATGCCATAAATAATTGCTTTTTTATGGTTCACTCGCGGTATACATTCATCTATCATATCTGGTTGAAGACATAGCAGGACACCCTTCTTTTAACTAAACAACAATTTCATTGATAATTAAAATCATCTTGAACAAATCAATGGTAAAAAACTTAAATTTAGAATCAGAGGTGTTATCTTAAAGAATGAAAAGTTATATAGTTCGGAACCGTGCCATGTAATTATCAAGCAGCATGCAAATAACATTTCTTAGCTGCTTTTGTTCCTCTAGGCTTGCGCATTCTGTATTGACTACCAAATTCAGCTAATATCACAATGTGTCCGACAGCATGATAAAAATGCTGCTCAAGATTCTTCACCATCTCAAACCAGCCTGTAGAAGTTAATTTAAGTCTTGTGAGTATAGGCGAAAGATGTTCAGGGATAACTCCCCTTTTATTTTCTCTTAAAATGCGCCCTGTAGTATCAACAAGCTGCAAATAGTCGGATAATCGAAAATCAATTGCAGGAAAATCATTTAGCGGGTTTCCATTAGCAAATGGTACTAAACTAGAGGGCTGTTTTGCTTTGTCACATAATTTAGCCACAGCTTCAGATGGTGAAACTTGTTTAGATGCTTTTACTGAATCTTTCTTTTTATTAATGCTTTTTGCTGCTTCTTTAATTCTTTCATAAATAGAAGTAAATTCAGACTCTTCAGGCGTAGAAGCAATTTTAGCGCGAATAGGGTTAAGATCGACATACGCCATGGTTGCTAACAAAGCGCCTTCATCTAATAACGCTTGTGATTTAAAGCGCCCTTCCCAAAATCTTCCAGTGCAATTATCTTCTTCATTTGAAAACTTAGCGATAGTTTCATTAATGCAACGCATAAACCAGCTGATGCTCATCAATCTTTCGCGCCAGAGAGCTACTTTGCTATCAACTAGATGCTCAGTCACGAAGGGGCCATCTAACTTAGCCGCATCACGAGGAAATAGTGCAGCCCAACGTTCGATAATATCGTTATTTTTCCAAGCCTTGGCTTCACTTTCATTTACATATAGCACAAGATGATAATGATTACTCATCACAGCATAAGCACAAATTTTAATAGCAAAGATGCTACTTAATTGTTTGATGCGCGTCACCAACCAGCCTTTTCGATGCTCAAAATCTTGACCTGTGTGCATGTCACGACCACACAAATAACTTCTGCGAACACAGCGTGTCATGCAGTGATAATAACGTGTAGCGTCTAAATCAATTTTAGTATAGCGAGGAGCTGTCATAGTGATACTTCAATGTTACAAAAACATTTTATTTTTGCACAGAGAATTTTAGCAAATCAAGAAATATCATATGCATTAATGCATCTTTTACAGTTGTAGTGATAGCTTTAGGGAATGTCCCTTTATTTTTTTGGGGGGGTGTCCCTTCTTTCACTTCTTTCATAATTATTTGACTCCATAACTATCTCTAGCATACTATTTGCGGTTTTAAATTTTAACCCTGCTTAGGAGAGTTCCACCATGAAAAGAGGGGTCCATAAACTATTTGGCAATGATGAGGATGATCTTGAAGATAGTCCTGATGATAAAACTTGCACTAAACAATACAGACCAGAAGCTTCCTTAATGAGCGATCCCTTAGGTATAGCCTTATGCGAATTAAAATGTGGCAAAATCAATGCCTGGCAAAGCATTGAGCAACAATATAGCCATGGACAAGGCATATACTGGAGCTTAGAAAATTTAAAATTAGCGTTTAAAGCAAGACTTTCTGGTTTCAAGCATGCATGGAATTATATCAGACGTCAATTCATGAGATCAGATGCTGAAGAATATTTTGGCGTTTTGGACCTATATTCTGAGCAATATGTTCACTTCACCTGGGAAAGACGTTTTACTTTACAGTTTAATCAATTGGCAATAATAAGCTCAGCGCAACAGCAACAAAGGCCAATTAATGATGGCGCTGAAATTGAGACGCTTGAAACTTTAATTGAAGAAGGATTAGAAAAATTGCACCAAAAATTGAGATAATTGAACTCAATCTCGCAACCTTTTAAAAATTATTTCTCTTTTTTAGCGAAATTGTCAGGACACCCCTTTGAGTAATAATAAAACTAAAAGGGGGGTAGCAAATTCAACTCAGAATTTTTAACACACTAAGAAATATCGTATGCGTTAACGCATATTTTGCAGTTGTCAGGATAGCTTTGAGGGATGTCCCTTTTCCACCCCTTTGAGGGATGTCCCTTTTCCACCCCTTTTCCACCTTGAGGGATGTCCCTTTTCCACCTTGAGGGATGTCCCTTTTCCACCCTTTCCATTGATACAACAAGATGATTTTGATAAAGCCATAAAATTTTTGAGTGAACAATTTGAAATAGAAAAAATATGAATTCAGCAAGCCTATACAGTTGCATGACTAGGCTCAATGTTTATGTTTTTCAACATTTCATTTTCATCAATCCCATTACTCAACATGTACGCGGCAACATGAGAATAAAACTCATATAACCCTGTACATAACGTTGAAGGATTGTTAAAACCTCTTTCTTTACTAAAACGCGTTACCAAGTCACCGCCACCACAAACACGCTGCCAACAACACGTTTTACATGCATCGGGAACCGTTTTTAATGCCTCAGATATTTGTCTAAAAACAGGCAAATTCAGCAAATCCGAGAGCGTATGTGTTTTAACATTATATCCGGTATGCATCACATCGGATGAAGTGGTCATCAATTCAGAAACAGGACCTAGATCCCCGTTACTTGATACATTGAGAAGATGATGAGAAAAATCCTCCTCTCTGCGATCGTTAAAGCCACGACCATAGACTGAAGAATATCCGCCTGAAAGGCTATGCATTGCATCTTTGAATAATCGAATTCTGATATTGGGGTTATCTTCGTTTGCCCATTCATCAAATAATTCACATAAAAATTTTCCATATTGCTCAGGAGTTCCCGGTAATGGTTTACCATGTGGGGTATGGGGTAATAAAAAATCTATTCCTGTTAAGTTTAACTCATCAACGAAGTGCCGATAAATTTTTCGTGGATTCGCGTTCGGGTTGATAACACATAACACACCAGGATAATAATTTAATTTGCTTTCAATAAGCTTCTTTATTCCTCGAACTGTTCTTTCGTAAGTACTTTTACCTTTTTTATCCAATCGATAAATGTCATTATAAATAGCGGGACCATCTAAACTGATTCCAGGATAAATATGATACTTATCAAATACCTCAATCCATTCATCGTTGATGAGAATACCATTGGTTTGAAGAGTATATTCTACTTCTGCAATATCTCTGAGCGTTTCATTGAATATATCACACATTTTTGCCAGGTTTTTTGGGCCTATCATTAAAGGCTCACCGCCATGATAGCCAATAGTCACTTTTGACAAATTCAAATCAAGGCATCCTTGTTTAAGAAAATTTGCAAAATCTTGTGTCACATCAAAAGAGGCATAAGGTGGGTGCTCTTTATAACTTTCATCTCCACCGTAAAAAAAATAGCAATAAGTACAATTAATATTGCATCTTTCAACGATCTTATAAACACAACTGATCTTATTATTCTTGTTCATTTTTTTAAGGCTTCTGTGGCGCACATGGTATTCTTTTTTGTGAATCACTGTGATCGACGTGCTTATCTACATGCCCAAAGCCTTCGAGATGGTCTGCTGGTGGACAAGAAATAATCTTTTTAAGCGCTTTGGCAAGATTGCTTGAAACATCAGAACCTTGCAGATTAGCTCTCTTTTTTGACATCACTTCTCTAAATTGGTTAATCAAAATATTCTGTTGTTTACTTTTATTTTCATTTTGTTCATCGTTAGACATGATTAGTCACTTAATTTCTTTATTTAATTACTTGAGATTTTTTAATGCGCGAACACCAGTGGTCACGATGGCCGTCAGAATGATCACGATGTTGGTTAACGTGTTTGCTTTCAGTATGATATGACATACTATTTTGTTGTTTTTCCGTTAAATGATTTTCTATGATTTTACTGCAATCCCTTCTTGAAGCTGGTTTTTTTTTTCCTTGAACTGCTTTTTCAAATTGAAATAAAAGATTTTCTGCTGTTTTACTATTTATAGTCATCAGGTCCGCCCATGTAAGCTGTTCAAATTATAAAGTTTGGAATCGGTTTATCAATAAGTGGGGCTTGCTATATAAATGTGCCGTTGGCTTTGACATTACTTGAGACATTTATTGACTGCTTCATAACAATCCGTATGGTGATCAGAATGTGTCGTTTCAGTATGATCTGCTCTACTTTTTCGTTGACCTTCCTCTATATGCTTTTCGATTATTTTAGTGCTATCACTGCTTGAAATTGAATTTTCTTTCCCTTTAATTGCTTTTTTAAATTGAAATAAGATATCTTCTGATGGTTTCTTATTTGCAGTCATTTTAATCACCTGAGTAAGTCAAAAAAACACTAAAGCTGTTCTAGGGTTATGATAACCCACCTATGTAAGTTACTTGCTTACCATGGTTTCCATTAGCAGGTTTGTATCGCAATACCATGTTTATTCAATAAAAATTACTATTTATTCGCTAATTTCCTAATGAATTCTTCCCTTTGTTTTGGATCAGCCATCGAAAGTCTTTGATTAAGTAATTCTGATAATTGATCAATGGACAACTCTGCTTGTGCTCTTTGCCCATCAAAGCCTGGGGTAAACATCATGGGAGCCTTCGTTACAACACTCTTTGAACTTTCTTCAAGTCTTTGATAATAAGCTTCTATATTAAACTTATCGCCCCCTTTTTTAGCAGCATACCATTTATTAATGGTATCTTTCATGGTTCCAGCGCCAGGGTAAGGATCTCTTATTGCAATTTGTCGAACTTCTGCTTTGTCACTTTCAGATAATTTCACTTTAGCTTTACGTTCCAAATTTTCACTATGGGTTTGTGCAATCTCTATCTTTTTGTCTTCTGTCATAGCAGGAAACCGCACTCTTGATCGTAATCTTCGCTGCAAACCTTCCGTTAAGACAAAATGTTCTGAATTCGCAGCGACGACAAATACAAAATCAGCTGGTGAGATTTTTAATCCATTAATAGTATGTTCTGCGGTGCTGTATCTATTGAATAGTTCTAAAGTCACTTCTTCTAGATCTGGATCTAGCACTTCTGTTAACCAACTAATTATCTTACTTTCTTCAACTTTATTGCCTTCCTTGGTAAAGGCAGCGCAAATATCATCTAAAAATATAACGACAGGTGCACGCTTTTTGTTTCTTACCGCTTTAACCAAAGCTTGAACAATAACACCTTCATCAAATTTATTACAAAGATTGGCGTTTTTTTCTCCAGCAAGATGCTCTGATCTTTCCTTCGCAAACGAAAACCTAAAAACAGGCAAATTTAAACCCGCGCTCAATATTTCCTCAACAAATCGTGTTTTTCCAACTCCTGGAGGACCAATTAACAATAGTGGATTTGGTTTAGGATTGCTTTCTCTATCATTAATATATTGAGCAAGCTGTTCGATAAAAACATTTATATCAACATCCACTTGTGGATAATCATGAGATACTGTCTCTTTTAATCTTCGTTTAACTTCATCTTTAATGGGTTCATGAAAATCAATAGTTAAATCGAATAATAAGTTAATGCCTTGTCGAAAATTGTTCAAAAACTGCGAAGATTGGCCTTCATTTAACAAACGAACATAGTGTTTAATTAAACAACTTAAGGCCTCTTTTCTTTCTTTGGATAGCGTTTTCTCAACTTGTGCCATTCTTTCATCAAACTCGAGAATATATCTGATATCGTCATTTAAACGACCTTTGTCAATCCATTCTGATTTAACTAAAGCAATAAGTTTTTGATTCGTAAAACTTCGAACTTCATTTGGATATTTGTAGCCCAAAAAGCAAAACGTTCCAACGCCAACCGTTACTACTGGAGCTAAAACAGAAGTTGCCGCAGAACTTGCCGCCGACGCAGCAGAAGTAACAAGTGATCCAATCATACTACCGTCTCATTAAATTAATTAGGATGAATTAATTTTGATAGAGTTAACTTTTTGTTAGTTAACAACTTAATTTGTTGGGAATAATTATGACATATTTATTATTAAAATAAATGGATTTTCTTAAATTTCCTTAATTCTTCTATAAAATATCTCATAAGACTCAATTTGAGACGCGAATGTTATCTGTAAAACATATTTAGAAGGTATTCCCTGCTATTTGTTCACAAATTTCTTCAAAGGCTGCGGTATAGCATCTTCAGACGCAAGCCCCAGTAGTTGCAGATGCATAATTACGCTCTTTGTTGCTCAACACTGGAAATTGTTAGCGCATTAGAAAGTGGGAATTGCGGGGAGAATTGCGGGGACACCCCATTTAGTAAAAGTAAATTAAAAGGGGCGTCGCAAGGGGATGTCGATTGAGTCAAGTAAATTTCAACAATTAAAAACAACCACATCGTCGTCGTTTTGTTCTATCTGCTGTATCATCGTCAGCTGCTTGAACGCCTTGATCAGCAACTATGGGCTCTGCAATTTCAGCGGCTGTCTTCGGATTAGGAATTGGGGTGCCTTGTATTCTATGTCCCCATCTGATTAAGACCCCACCACATCCTTTTCTTGTCTTTTTTCCACAGCGCAGAACTTCATCGTCTTGAATAGCTGTTCCTGCCGCAGCACCAGTTGCTGCGCCAACCCCCGCGCCAAGATCACCACCCAAAGCATATCCAATACCTGCGCCTGTTGTTGCGAGTGTTAGGGTGTTTGAATTATCATTTTGTATAAAATTAGCACGATGAACAAGGCTTTTCACAACACCTTTTATTCCCGTTCTTTCAAAGACTGTAGGTAAAACTTTATAGCCCCCTGTCGTTGCAATAAAGGCAGTTAAGGATAACAAGGGATTTCCGCCACTCATTACAAAAGCAATTCCACCAGCTATTACACCCGAGCTCAAAGCATTTTTATAATCTTGAAATGGCATATAGATTCTCTCGCCTCCTTCCTAATTGAACACTTGCTATGCTAAATATGAAAAGTGCAATCTTTGCATAGATGAGAAGCAAAATATGCCATAAATAATCCCTTTTTTTCGTTCATATTGTAAGCTTTTTTTCAAGAAATATTGTATACGTTAATGCATCTGGCTTTTAGGGGCATCAAACCACACTCATTTAGCGCCCCGTATAGCAAGTATTTAAGTTATCCGCGATCTCCTGCTCGATAACCCTTCGTGTTCCTCGACTGGCGGCGGACTGTTTTTTACCATTTTGACAATCATTAAAGCAATATCTTTATAAACAAGGCGCATGACGCTTTCTGAATTGGGGTGTCCTGGAGATACCCCTAGAAATACTCATCTAACGGTGCGGGTCAAGCCTCTTTAGAAGCTTAACCCGCATTTTGTAATCCTTGCTACAAAATGCCATATTTCTTCCATGGGCGATCATTACTTCCAGGTGGAGGTAACACCATCATTTCCCTAGAGATTTTACTTTCAGTTGGCTGTGTCTGTGGGGCTATTTTCCAAGCATAAAGGACACTTGCACCAGCTGCTGCTGTGCTTACGGTTTTAATGATTAGTGGACCGTTTTTCATAAAAATTTCCTCTTAAAAATAAGTTACTATAAATAAATTGTATTTGGTTTTTGTTGTAAAAATTCTCCTTTGGTTATCCTGCCTTTAAACCAGGATTTTTCAAAACCAAAAGAAAAACCCCAGCTTAAGAGCTGGGGTTGATACTAGTGAATACTTAGATTATGCCCAGCTCTTATGGATAAAATAAAAGCTAAAGCAATAAAAAGAATGGGTGAGGCTTTGCACGCAAGCATTTGTTTGGGAAAGATGTTGATAACTATTTGCTAACACGTTCTTGCTCATAAATGAATCAGGATTTCTTCGACCATACAATGTCCATTGCAAATGTGTCAACTCAGCCACATCATTCCCTGATAAATGGTAGCTATAAAGGGCCCAAGTATAGAACTACCATTTTATTGACTATATGCGCGTTTGTATATAGTGAGCTGCCGCATTAGGATTAACAATCATTTTGACGCTCACATCGGTTAAATCACCAACATTTATTTGGTAATAATGCGGATAATTGATGAGTGCATCCCAAAAGCCAGTATGACAATGATATAACCTTCCAGCAAATTGCAGGGACACCCCTTTTAGTAAAAGTAAATTGAAAGAGGTGTCGCAATGAAATCCAAGGCCACGTTTCATGTTTTGTACCTTAATTTTCTCAGCTGTTTTATGAATTACGCAATCGCATTGTCACAATCTGTGGCTCAGCATCTTGCACAGGTTGCTGGGGCCTTTGTGTTGCCATGGTTTCTTCTTTGGATATCTTCTTATTTGAATATAGTTCGTGTAGATAAAGAACTTCTGCCAAATCACCTGGAATTTCCGTTAATTGGTTGTTCTCAAGGAAACACACGATTAGCCTTCCAAGTGGCGACGCCAATCGTCCTATTGCTTGCGGCAATGCGGTTAATTGGTTAAAGCTAAGGTCAAGAAATTGAAGCGTCTCCAATTGCTCCAGCCCTGCAGGCAATTCGGTTAATTTGTTGTTGCGAATTTCAAGGACAACAAGCGCCATAAGGCGCCCTATTTCTGGCAAAACGGTTAATTGATTGTTGTTAATCAACAAATGTTGAAGCCTCATCAACTGACCTATTTCTTCAGGCAAGACGGTTAATAAGTTGTCGCTAATTGTAAGTCTTTGTAACACTGCCAGCCGCCCTATTCCTGCAGGCAAAGTAGTTAATTGATTGCTATCAAGTAAAAGAGATTCAAGCGCCGCAAGTTGCCCTATTTCTGCAGGTAGTGCAGTTAATTGGTTGAAACTAAGATCAAGGAATGCAAGCCTCGCCAGCTGCCCTATTTGTGTGGGCAAGGTGGTTAATTTGTTATCATACAGGCCTAGAGTGAGAAGCTCCTCAAGACCCCCTATTTCCACAGGCAAGGTGGTTAATTTGTTGTTGCTAAGCTCAAGGTTTTGAAGCGCCACCAACTGTCCTATCCCTGCTGGCAATTCGGTTAATTTATTGGCGCGAATTTCAATGGTCCGAAGTGCCGCCAGCTGCCCTATTTCTGTAGGTAATGCAGTTAATTGGTTAAAATTAAGCCCAAGGTATTGAAGCGCCGCCAGGCGACCAATCTCTTTAGGCAAAATCTGCAATTTGTTGTTGTTAAGGCAAAGCGATCTAAGCGCTTGCAGTTGTCCTATTTCTGCGGGCACGGTGGTAAGTTGGTTGAACCTTAGGTCAAGGTCATGAAGTGCTCTCAGCTGTCCTATTTGTGCAGGCAAAGCGGTTAATTGGTTGTTGTTAAGATCAAGCCTTTGAAGGGCTGCCCAATAAGCTTGAAGCGCGGGGTCCTTTAGCACGCAAGCAGGAAAGCGCGTAAGATTGCAGCCACTGCACTCTAAAACCGTATTTACATTACTTTGATTTATTCTCGCACGAATTATGGCCGCATTTAACTGATTGATTATCTCTTCTCTTACCATAAAGGCGCTATCATCGTCCATTTGAAGATAATCCGCCTGTTTGGTTTCTTCCAATTTTTTAAAACAATTTACTACAGCAGGGTCACCGCTTGTTCTTGCCAATATAGGTTCTTTGTTGCTAATCAAGCATTCGATTTCTTTTTGCTGGTTGCCACGCGCGGCGTTTATCCGTTCAGCATTGTATAATTCATGACGCCGCATCAATAACGGGCCATTGACGTTACGAAATCTTCTAGATACACCACCCAAAGCGGAAATAGGCGCAACGTCCGGCTCCCATGAGGTACGGTCAAATATCATTTGCAAAACACCTGGTTGGTTATAAAGCAATGAAATAGCGCCAGTAGTCTGCGCAGTGTTGTCCGAATGCGCTTGTTGCGATTCATTTTTACTTTCTAGATTTTGATCTTTATCGGGGCCTTGCTGCATCACTCACCTCTAACATCAGTGCTATCTTGGAATAATTTCACCAGACAGATAAAATCTAAAAAGATGAGGTAAATGAGTACCAAAGGCTTAAAAGTAAAAGCCCGTGATATCAGATAAACCCGTTAAATCGTTTAAACTAAGCACAAATGAAATGTGCCAGTCCTCGGCCCTTCCTTGATCGAGAAGACTTATCTATCGTTGCCGGAACTATACAGTTTTATGACACAAATATTAAACAAATTAGGATGGGCTGTTATAAAAGAGAGATAATCTGCATTAACCTATACGCTAAACTAATTTGGAGAAAAATATTAAACAAATTGGAGAATGTAAATTAAAGATGGTGTCCCGGTAATCCTAAAAAGGGCGGCGATATAGATTTGCTATTAATAGTTCCTGGCTCAACACAGAAATTGCCATGCCTGGCTTGAAATCTCAAAATCTCATGCCAGGCACGAATGGCTCTTAAGGTTTATAATATACTTGTCTTCTTGCTCAATAAACCTTCAGGTTGCTCAGCTGGTGGCAGACTGTTCTTCACCATCCTTGAAATCACTCTTAATACATCTCTTTGAGCGCCACGCAGCGGGCTTTGTAACTTGGGTTTTTCTGCAACCCTTCTGTTCACAGCTTTAAAAGCAAAATAAAGCGCCTTAGCCTCATTTTTTCTTTTATCTTTTTCAATGCTGGTTTTTAAATTAGGGTGTTTTTCTGCAAGCTTTCCAATCACGGTTTCAATTGGTTTATCGCCGACTGCCCAATTTTTAAACCGACCCAACACATCATTTATAAGGCAATTGCTAGCGGGTTCGTTTCCAAGTGTTACTTTGACCTGATTATCGCCAGCCGCCCAACCTATACACCGACTCAACACATTTGAAAATTCATTTTGAGCTGCAACCTCCCTAACGGCATCGATCTCAAGTAAACGTCTCACCACCGCAAGATGACCCTTCTCAGCCACAGAATCTAGCAAAGTCCTGTGAGGAAATATTGGGTGTTTTACAGAAACCTCATCGAGAACTGCATCAATTTCAAGCAATCGATTCACCACCAAATGATGACCATTCTCAGCCGCACTCCATAGCGCACGTTTTAAAGCTGCCGCATTCTCTTTAACAGCTGGAATTTCAAGTAAACGATTTACCACCAAAAGATGGCCATTTTCAGCCGCCAAGTTTAGCGCGCTGTTGAGACGTACTTCACTCTCTCTAACTTCATCAATTTCAAGCAATCGATTTACCACCAAATGATGACCATTCTTAGCTGCCAAGGTTAATGCTTTGTTGCCCCATCTTTTTGCAGCCTCTCTCATTTCATCAGTTTCAAGCAATCGATTTATAACAGTAAGATGACCTTCCTTAGCCGCGTGGCACAACATATATCCGAGAACTGCTCCTTCAAGTGGTCTGTTAAAATAATTTTCTGACACAAGGATCCGCTTCCAAAGAGCACCGTCTTTTTTAAGCAGTTCCAAATTATAAACGTTGGCAAGTGCTGTTGCAGCTTCTCTAACTTCGGCTATCTCAAGCAAACGATTAACCACTGAAAGATGGCCATTTTTAGCTGCAGCACGTAGTGCATCGTTTTTAGGTGAGGCAATAACATCAGGTGAAAGTGTATGGATCCCTTCCTCAACTTTTTCTAAATTTCCATTTTCGCAAGCCTGAATAAATTCTTTATAGGTAATTGGCTCTACTTTTTTAGATATTACTTGGTCATCTACAATTTTGCTGTCAGTTGCTGCGCCGAGTTTCATACTTTTTCCTATATTTCTGGATTGGTTTATCAATTGCTGTAAAATATATATTTTTATGGCATAAACTCAAGAAGGAATGGTATGAGCAGTACAAAATACAGGATGAAAGGCAGCGAATAAAGAAGTGACGATCCTTACGGCTTTTCCCTGCACGCGATTGCTGCCGCAACCGGGGATTAAGAGGATTTGCGGGATACATCGTTAATGAATTTTTCAGATTGTGGCAAATAAAATGCCATCATAATTATTACTTATATAATCCTGTTTAGTCATCTGTTACATCTCATAACTCATCCAAAAAAAATTGAACAGTTCTATCTCTTCTCTTAAAATCAAGTAACTTTAAAGAAAAGAGAGATTATGATGTTAGGAACAGCTATTACTTTCGTTTCAGGTTATGCCAAACATGCTTCAGCTTATGTTCAACAAATTCTTGGTAATGGTACGTCTGTCGTAACAGCGATAATTGACGAGCAACTTCCGAAAAGCTTTATGGCTCATCATCAAGATGCTCTAGAAGCATGCTATTGCTATGGATCTGATAGATATGAAGTTATATTAACTTCCCTGTATGAAGTCGCCAAAACCTATGGGATGGGAAACGCAGTGAAAGATGCTGTAATAGATGCTGCTTCCCGACTTCCTCCAAAAGAGTACCTCCTTCTTGCAGCTGCCTCTGGTATGACGCTTGCAAGACTTACAGGATATATATATCGAAGACACAATGCACAGAATCATCATACTCCAGTAAATAATCCTCCTGTAATACCAGCAAACAACGTTGTTGTAATACAAGCAAATATTGCTGCTGTAGTGACTGACGTTCCTAGTGTAAAATGTAAACGTTCAACACCAAGCTGATTTTACAACTTTATATGCTCTGTCTTCTTTTCTCAAAACAACCCAAATTTTTAATTACAAAGCGTGAGTAATTTTAAAAATGAGACGAGTCGGTTGTCTTTAATGAAGGTGAGAACTTATTTAATACATTAGTCACAGTAGATCCTAAGCTAATTAACGTAATAATGGCACCAAACATTAATAAACACGCAATCCCGTACTCAACCTCCCAGGTGTTAATAAGAAGTAGACCTAATATAGGAGAAAGCCCACCGATAAATGCCATGCAAGTGTTATAAGTAATGGAAACGCCAGTATAGCGAACAGAAGTAGGGAAATATTCCATCATTAAAGCTGGGACACAAGACTGCTCCATACTATAAGCTGCTACCAACGGTAATAGAAACAGCGGTTGCTGGTAAGTATAAAAACAAAAATAACAGGGTATGGCGAGGACGATATAACGGTAGCAAGCGCTTTTCAACATTTGCTGGGGAGAGCACTTATCCGCGCGCGCAGCAAAAAAGGGAACCAAAATGAGGGTAATGGCAATAAACAATGTTTCATAGCGCAAAGCCTTGCTCATGTTTAAGCCAATAGTTTGATGTAAGAAAGTGCTCATGAAGCCAATGAATGCATAACTACCCAGCGCACTGATATTTAAAATCAAAAACAACCGTAAAAATGTGGCGCGATGATGTTTCAACACAGATAAAATCGGTAGCCGTTCGCGCTGATCCATCTCAATAAATGTGTTGGTTTCTTTGAGATCAGCACGAAAAGCAAACCCCAAGACGCCAATCATCCCCCCTATAAAGAAAAGAATACGGTAACCATAAGTTGAAAAAGTTTCATCACTCATGAAATAGGAAAGTATGCTTGCACTTCCTGCCGCTATTAATATGCCAATATTGGACGCATTGTTACTCAGAGAAGTGAAAAAAGCGCGTTTTTGCGGTTGAATAGTTTCCGCAAGATAAATCATGCTGCCAGCAAATTCACCGCCCAAACAAATTCCTTGCCCAATACGGCATAAGCACAACAGCACTGTTGCCATCATCCCGATGCTTTGGTAGCTCGGCAAAAGCGACATCACAATACTCAAGGCAGCGAGAAGCGAAAGCGAAAGACGAAGGGCAATTGAGCGGCCATACACATCCCCGATGTGACCAAATAGCAGGGCGCCTAATGGACGAAAAAAGAAACTCACTGCGTGAACGGTAAAAGTTCCCAATAGGCTTAATGTCATGATTTGAGAGGACGCTAAATCAGAAGCCGTAGGAAAAAATTGCTTGGCAATGACTGGCGCTAAAAAGAGGTAGAGCGCAAAATCATACCATTCAATAAAGTTACCTGAAATGGCAGCAATGCTGCATTTAAGATTTCTATTCATCCTACGGGCATTCCTATTGCGATAGATGGGCTAAGCATAAAGAATGCAAGGATTGATTGCCATATTTCTTAATAAATTCATTTACACAGAATGTGTTAGATAACTCATGCAGAGGAGTCGTTTTATATTCATGGGAAAATGCCGCTGCATCTTTTGCAGTAGTTAGGGTAGCTTTGAGGGACGTCCCTTTTTTTCTCAAAAAGGGACATCTGCGAGTTTGTTACCGTCTTGCCGCCTTTCTGCTTGAACTTTCCTTTATTTGGTCGCTAGTTACTGCTGGATTTTGTCCTTGCTGTACTTGCGTTCTTAACAAAGCAACAGTTTCTTTTAATGCCGCTTGATTATCCTTAATTTCGCTATTTTTTGATCTCAATTCTGATCTTTCCTTGTTCGCCGCATCTAATTGCTTTTTGATTGCCTCATTGTGTTTACGCTGATCTTCAAGATCAGTTGCTAGTTGCTGAACAGCTGTCTCTAAAGCATCAATATAGTCAAAGGTGTTATCAGTAGAAGGATTTGCCATAAATCTAGTTTCAACTGATTTTAAAGCATTTAATACTGTACTTGTGCTAGCTCCTATTGGATTAAATCTGGATTGAACCCCTTGTGGCTGCGAATTTCTTCCTATAAAAACATGATAAATATTAATAATTTTGTCGAGTAAATACACTGTAAACCTCTCATTCAAACAAGAAAACTCTATTTTATAAAATTAATTTCATTTTAATGGAAAAATTTAGGTATATTTAGTTATAATAAAAATACCATGTAATTCATTAGAATTTGGATCGCTATTCATTTGCATTCCCAATGAATAGCCGAAGTTGTATCCCAAGGCACCAGCAATGGCTACGATGCTTAAAGCAAGAAAAGGATTGGCTTCAGCTGCTAATGAGATCCCCCCACCGAAGAGCGAAAATACTCCACTATAAAGTAATCCATAGTTATTCAACGTCTCTTGATACTCTTCTTGGGTAAAATAACTGCCTCCAGCAACTAATTGAGTTTGGGCATTATTAAGATTTATCATTAAAATAACCTATACTTCCAAAAAAGTTAATTTTAACAATAAGAAAATATTTTTAATATCATGTTTTTTGTGAAGGCCCTTTAAAACATCCCACATCCCCTTTTTAATTTCCCGATGCATCATATCAGCCATGTCCATAAATGGGTCTTTAAAAAGGGGCTAAAAGCCTCTTCTTTTAGTTAAAGAATATATTTTTATATCTTCTGCTTTCTTTGTCACAATTAGAAGAATAAGTGCTATTACAAGTATCTATAATAATGAACAAATAGGATAACGCATTATTTGTGTTTGTGTTGTTATAGGTGTAATACTTTGACGCAACTCATCCAGAATACTTGGATTTTTACTATAGACTTCCATGATTTGCGCGCAATCAATATATATTTCATTCCCAGAAGGCAAAGCTTTTGTATATAAATTTCTATTATTAAATGCAGCAATCAACATACAATGTTCTTTACAAGAGGGATCTATTGTTAATTTGGCGTAATTATGACAGTTGACGTATATAAACTTTAGCTTAACACTTAAGACTTCATTCATGTTTTCAATAAAATTATAAACTGAGCATATTTCTTCTATTTCTCTTGAGTTGTATTCTGTCTTAGTTTCTTCTAATTTATCGTTATAAAAAAATGTTTTAACTAGATATTTTCCGTCTTGATTATAGGAGATAAACACTACATCATTTTCATTACTTTTTATGCTTTCAAAGTATTTTTCTGCTAATTCTAATTTTACAATGGGTAAGAAACTACTCACATCCTTCCTTTTAAGCGTCAATAAAACTGGATCGCTTGATCTAAAACCTACATCTGTGGGGGGAATGCAATCAATGTCTTTGGCATATTTTGAATCTGACCTAAAAGTAACGCTTCTTTGTTGCCACATACGTAGTTTCTTTATTATGTCAGATAGTTCTTCTGAAGGGTGCGCAACCAGCTCCTGATTTAAATGTTCCATGACAATGATTTCTTTTTCTTTATCAGTATAATTAGCTTCATCTGTCACTTTGAAAAAATCATTCAGACTATTTTTGTCAATAAAGTAATCCGATAGCGTTTGTATAAATCTAGAAGCTTTTTTGATAAGTTTGTTTTTAAATGACATTAAGGGCACACCTTATTATATTATCTTAATTTTTTCACTAAAACGAGCAAATAGCATTTCATATTAAGGCAATTTAATTAGCTAATTTAACCTTATTTAACAAAATAAATCTGCCGTAAAAAGTCTCCATAAAATGTGAACAGTCCATTTACTATTAAAAGTAAAGACAAAATGGATGCCATTTTTATTGCTGGTTAATTCATAGTTTAAGTATGCGTAGTTGTTTGCTGTGTTGGCTCTAAAGCATGCTGCACTGACAGATCCACTTGAAGTGGCACTGATGGTACAGATGATGCCGTAGCATTTTGACTTGCTGAACTATCAGTGTTAGGTTGATTGGTAGTCAGTTGTGGGATCGTATTTTGAGGTTGAATTACATCATGATAATTCAATGATACATCTGCTGCTTGACCGACAGAACCATTGGCATATTTAAAAGTAAGCATACCATTGATGATATTACCATTTTGAACCATCATCGATCCTGATTCTTGTAAGCTAATCGAAACAATACCTAATTGTAATAATGTATGATATTCCCCTTTATCCATTTGGCCGTTTTGGTTAGCATCTTGCCAGACTCCAAGTTTATTCCAAATAGGATTAGAGGCATCCAAAATGCCATTATTCAGGCCTGCCAAAACCACAAGAGCTTGAAAATCCGTTTTCGCACCTGGGACATTTTGTGTCAAGATAAAATTGCTATTTTGTATAGCCCCTTCTCCTGAGTAATCGTATGTTAAAAATGCATTCTCCTTTCCAATCCAGCCTGTTTGTACAGTTTTACCGTTGACATCAATAGTTACTGTCGAAGTAAATGAATTGGTTAGTTCAAATCCCGAATTATTTAGATCTAACACAATCGGAGAAAAGGCACAGGGAAAATATGCCAACGTTGGCGTACTATCAAACTGCGGTGGTAATAACTGATAGATGTTACCTAAACTATCAAGAAAATATACCGACCACACTTCATGCGTAACAAAACCATCTACTGAACTAAAGAGTTGATCAAAATCAAATTGAAAAGACATATCTGCCAAGTTTTTATCTACTATTGAAGCATCAAACTGTTTCCCATTTAAAGCATTAATGTTGCCGTCAATGGTTTCATAGCTAGTACCATAAAATGGCAAGATATCAATCTGTGTAATAGGATTGTCACAGCTTATGGGTGGCACACAGTCTGAATCGTTGTTGATGCTAATTGTAATTGGATCTGTACTAAAGTTTGCTTCAGATGGTTCCCGAAAGTTAAACGGCGCATGCACAAATTGACTTCCAGATTCTAAGATTTCCAAATTATTTACACCTTCAAAACTTGTAGTAAAAATAAGTTGCGGAGCAATATCGTTATCACTGCAACTTTGAAATGTAAATTGAAAAGCGGCATTTAGTAATGTTGAATACTGTGCTGCCAAATCACTCATGCTTTCGGTTGGCAAACCACTTTCAGGAATGATTGGGTTAAATATAATCGTAACTGGATTGCTACAACAGATTTCTTGGGGTGAAGGTATTTCACCAATCGTTATCGACGGCTGTACTTTTTCTGTTATAGTAGGAAGGTATACTTTTTCTTCCATAACCGTAATAGCTGGAATACCCAAATCTCTTGGCACAGATTGCAACTGATAAGGCGAACCGTATTGAGTATATAGTAGATCTGAAAGATTACCATCTTGGGTATAAAGTTTAATTAACTGTTCAATATTAAGGTGAAAGAAGTCAGCTTCGTTTTGTAAAGCATTTTCATCAGCTTTAACACTCTGCTGATTTTCATTTGGTGGTATTACGTCTTGACCACTTTCCGTATGTAGTATGTCATTGCTTTTTTGTAGATCTTCTTGAGAATTTTCTTGGGGCTTTTTTTCTTGATCTGCTTCATTTTCATCAGCCGGTGCTATATCTGCTGATTTTTCATTAGTATTATTTAATGCATACAAAACAATATCTTTTGCTTCGTTTTCAGAGTCTATTTCTGGATTTGAGTTCTTGGTTGTTCCATTCATACAACACCTTTAAACGTGTAGGTTCAAGAAACTTGAAACCATTTCATATAAAGATATTGTTTATAAAAAGCACAAATAAGCCTATTAGACTTTGGTACTAGACAAATCCTATGAATTTAGCGTTTTTAGTGTAAAATAGGGGTATTTTTGAAGCTTCCTAACCATAAACCCTAAAATTTAAAGACACTGTTGCAGAGAATTACCATTGCTTTAACTATCTCGTATTAGCAATTCCTGAGTGAAGTTTCGATTATAATCCATTTTTCGAAATTTCAAGAAAATTATAGTATAACTGAGTACTTTATAAATCGCTCAGATACACGACGCGCCCCTAACAAAGGAAAAATGTTACATACTCATATTGTTTACAAGAGCATTAGCTTCTTCAGCATCCATTAAATCCATATTTTCATCAGGCAACTCAAAAATGGGAAGACTATGGACTGCGACCACTGTCAGAGGAGATGATTCGTTAGGTAACTCAAATCTTATAGCAGGCATAGGTATAAGGGATTGATTTTGGTTTTCTTCTAATGATCTTACTAATGGTTTTGTTTTTCTTGATGCATTTGCCATTAAAATGGCTTTGATTTGCTGAGCAAGTTCTTCTGCTTCTTCACTGTGTTGCGCTTTTTCTAATTGCATCAATAGGTTATTTAGAAAAACATCACTTATTACTGGTCTAAGGGCTACATCTGTCATTGACGTCACAATTTTAAAAAGAGAATTTATTTTGCCTATTAAGCGAGAATCATCCCCTGAAATAATGTTGCCAAAAAACGAAGATAATTCATTAGGTCGGCTATAGGAAAGCGTAGCAATACAGCCAATATTTATTTGTGCATAACCAGGTTTAGAGATTAGAAAGTTTAAAAAAGATGTGATAAATTTATCTGTGATTTCTTGAGAATAATTTGATATAAAATAAGGCAAATGATTATTCGGGTCTTGATTTTCTAAAAGCTCATCACAAAATGTATTTAATTCAGCCAATGACAACTTGTAACCAGTCAATAACAGGAAAAGTACTAGATTCTTGTTGGTACAAGATAACACTTCTCTCACTTTTTCAGGTATAAAAAAGGCTCTGTATTTTTGAAAAATAAAGCAAGACAATTCTATTTGATAATTTAGCCCTGCTACGAACAAGCGTGAGATCGTTTGATCAAAGTGGGGATGATTAGGATCAAGTTCTCTTTTGGCTGTCAACTCTTCAAACACCTCAACTGCGTTTATTCGGTAAGCAAGATTTTTAAGACAGTGATAATATTGATCATCACTTATCGTGCAGTCTTGAGATAAGAGCTTAGCAAACACTTCATGCGGCGCTGGGTGAAGGCCTAAATATGCCGTTAGCATTACATATCTATTCTTTTTACTTAAGTGCTTAAAATATAGCTCAACCTGTTCCAATGAAGAATGCATACAAACTGAACATATAAAACTCGCCGGTTGATCGCTGATCATTTTATTAATTCTGGAAATGGTGTGTTCAGGTTGAACTTTTAGAATAAGTTGCATAAAGTCATGCTGATTTGTAACCATCAGCCGATTAAAAATGTGATCTAACAAAACAGCATCATGTTGGAAGTACCTGAGCAAGTAAACGAGAAGATGGGGTGCATTTTTTGCCAGCAAATTGATGTTTTCATTAAGAAGAATACTCCTAAAAATCATTTGGGCTCTTTGTTTGTGCATTTGCGTTTCAAATAGGTGTTTAACTAATTTTAGATTTCTATCCTCAATGAGTTTTTTTGCTAAAAAACTAAATTCTGTATTATTCAACCCCCCGATCATATCAATAAAATTCCCCATAGCGATGGTATAAACACGGGGATTCATATAGTTTTTACTATATTTATTTTTAACAATGTCCTTTTCGCCGGCACATATTTGTAACCATCTCTTTTTTATATAGTTTTTATCTTTTGTTTTTGAAAAGGCTGCCAAATCATTGCTGTGCTTTTTGAGATAATCCAATATAACTTTTCTTGGATCTGCATCGAATTCTTGTTTCCAATCTTCCTCTAGAAAATGTCTAAAATATTTTTTAGCTATATTGCGATACATTTCTTTATTTGTGTGGGTTTGCTCTTTAAATTTTTTAGATACTCTAGCCACATTAGTCAGCGTTAAGGGCTCACCCACCCAGGAAAAAATCTTATCAATAATATCTCGTGGCATAGACAAAAGATTACCGTTAAAAAATTGAAACTGAGAGGGGGTGTCAGCAGCAATTCTTTTTCGCTTTTTAACCTTGCGGACCTTATCTGAAGCACCTAGCATATAACCCTCAATAATATTTAGATATTAAATTTTGAAAATTTAAGTTTAATACTACGGTATTTGGGTTAGTTTAGATGTGGTAAAAAATGATAGGACATTACCACTAATCTGCAAATCAATGAAGATTGTCAATTATCCTTTGCATAACCCCAAGATTTGACGGGTGTCCCTTTCTATTGAGGATAGCTTTGGGGGATGTCGCTCACTACCTTTCTATTAATCAATAAGCCATAACCATAAAAACCCAAACGTCATCCTTCTTGAAATGGTCTTTAGGTCACTTTCTCTTTCAACTTGTCTACAATAAATATCTAATTTCCTCAAGATTTCTTCTCTTTCTGATTCTATACTCTTAGGCATTTGCATATGAAAATCATTTATAGAGGATTGATTTTCTGGATCTGAGCTTAATTCATTATGAATTAGATCGTATTTTTTACCATATTTACTTTCAATAGTTGTTAGCTGTTCTTTTAAACTTATAATTTCAGCCTCAATTGCCTTGTAATAGTCCAGATTAGGATTTCTTTTCTGAGCAAAGATTTCCTTGATCATGTGAAATTTAAGTTTAATTGCTTTGATAAGCTGCATAGATGACGTCCGATTCCTACGATTCAATTTAAATATGAAATCTTAGCTGATGAATAGCTTTAGATAACCATCTAAAAAACTATTCGCTTTTTCGAAATTTTTTCCAAATTTCAAACCCAATTATGACTGCTTCAACCAAAGTTTGTTTTAAATCGCCGTCTATGGTCCATACTAGGTTGCCTTTCGGATCCTTTCCAATGCTATTGGCATGCACATCCTGCCCATGAGGACTGAAATCCGTTAACACATTAACAACATAATCAGCACCACCTGCAACTGTATTAACCTCGTTTAATATTAAATCTCTCATTTTAAGCTCCAGATTTGTTTTAAGTTAGCTAAACTAATATTCTTATACATACAGTTGAATGTCAACCAGAACTTTAAATAAAATTTGATAATCTTGGACTATATGATGTGCATATGCGCGCTTCACTAAAAGAATAACTTTGGGGGGTGCCCCCCCCTTTTTTATTAGGGAGAGCAATTAGATTTTGAAAGGTAGCGGTTTGTTTATATCACGCGTTGGCAAACAGTTAATGTTTTTTGCAATATAGTTATTGATATATTGCTTAGCTGATTTTTCAACATGACCAACAATATCATCGCGCACTTCATCCATTTTGTATTTCGATATTAATTTATTAACTTCTGCCAAATATGAACCCAGCTGATTCAAGATATTTTCATCTGTGGGGTTCCAATAAATATTTTGGACAATATTACTATAGAAGTTATCTTTAACACGCTGCAATTTTTTTTCAAACTGAGCCTGTTGATAAGTTTTTTTAAGTTTATTAAAAAAGAATAATTGCATGTACACGCTCCCACACCCATTAATTGTATTTAGGTATTGTTACATAGCAATACTTGCGGAAAAATCAATTCAGGACGAACGAAGCTAGTTTACGGATGAGTGCTAAAATCGACAAGCATTCTGACAACCACATGTTCTTACCATTGCGAATACAGCTTCGACAATGTTTACCTTATACCACTTGTTCACAAAAGCGCGCTTTACAGATGTCTTAGGGCTCCGGAGTTTTTGAGGGATGTCCCCTAATTTTTCCCAAGTTAAATCAACAGCATTTTATCGAAGATACGCCTTGCCACTTTTTTCTTCTTTTAATTCGCTTGTCACTTGCATCAATCTAGCTGCGATTTTACTGTTATAAAGCTCCAAGCCAAAGGGCTGACTATCCTTTTGTGTGTCTTGTAAACTGTAGCTACGATAGAACTCAAATCTCTGTTTAGCTTCTGGTGAAAGTCTGGATGGCACTAAGTTATCATACATCAATTTTTCAGCTACTAATACATGCTTTACTCCTAATACGAATAAATCATGATCTGAAAGTTTCTTATACAATTCTTGATCTTCAATAATTGTTAGCGCTATTGGCAAATATCCCTTGCCAAGCTCTACTAATAAATCAAAAAGATTTCAGTGTTATCTCTTTTGCACATTCAAGCACATCAAAAGCTACTTGTTACTTAAGCGAAATCAATCGGTACATTGTGATCAATGGTGAGTGATATTGAGTTTAGCGTTTGTGCTTATATTTTATCTATCATTTGCATTTTCTGCGCTTTAGTCATTTTTTTGATAATAAGCTCTCTTTTTAACGCTTTACTTTTTGACCCCACCTTTTCAGTATAAACAAGCGCTAATGGTCCTTTACCACGTAAATATTTCGCCCCTTTTTTCGAAGATTCGTGTTCAAGCAATCGTTTTTGAACATTGGTCGTAATGCCAGTATACAGCGTATTATCTTTGGTTTTAATCAGATAAACATACCAAGGGATATTTTCTCTTTGGCGAACAAAACAACCAGCGGCATGATCGTTTACCAACCCAACCGCCTGCATATAAGCATAGATGATTGTAGAGCCAACAAAACGAAATCCACGCTTTTTGAGATCTTTTGAAATTTTATCTGAGAGTGGTGTTTTACTTAAAATTTTCCCTGTGTTCTGTATGGGCTTATTATCTACAAACTGCCAAATATATTTATCAAAACTACCAAATTCACGTTGAAGTGCTAAAAATGCTTTTGCATTACTCACCGCGGACTCTATTTTTAAGCGGTTACGTACAATGCCTGAGTCTTGCATGAGTTTATCTGTTTTGCTTTTTGTATATTTCGCTATTTTGCGCGGGTCAAAATTATCAAATACCTTTCGGTAATGAATTCGTTTTTTTAAAATTGTTTCCCAACTCAGGCCAGCTTGAGCACCTTCGAGGATCAAAAATTGAAAATGAGTACGATCATTGTGAACAGGCTTACCCCATTCTTTGTCGTGGTAAGCAACATACAGCGGGTTTTCAAGGTTTACCCAGTTGCAGCGAGATTTAGATGAATTTTTATTAGCCATAGCTATTGGCTCTTTAGCGATCTAACAAATTATGTGTTAAATTATACAATACAAATATAAGTCATCCAACTATTATAACATGCCTTATTTCTTTGATACTACTAAGCTCTACCGAATATGGTTTAGTGATGATCCCGATGTTTTTATGAACGACGAGAATAAACTGCGTTTTATTCAACTTCGTCTTAAAAACCCGCAAGCAAAATTATCATTGGTATACAGTTCAAAGTGTTTATCTGAACTATCAAGAGCACAATTAAAGGCTTTTTGTGAAAGAATCGACATTACCCCTGTCGATTTTGACACAGAGATCCCTGCGTTGTTAACTGATGAGCAAGATAAACAAATTTATGAGCTTGCAAGACTTGAAATAG
Source organism: Pseudomonadota bacterium (assembly GCA_018241965.1). Taxonomy (GTDB): domain Bacteria; phylum Pseudomonadota; class Gammaproteobacteria; order Berkiellales; family Berkiellaceae; genus Berkiella. The sequence continues at coordinate 44,106 of JAFECS010000019.1, forward strand.
AACATACCCTTAACGATACTGGCGGCAATTTAGCAGCAGCATCAGATTGTGTAAGAACTTTACTTCCTTTGATACAAAAGTATGGATGTTACTCTGATTTTGATGTAGAGATAGACTTTTCCAAGGCACCCAAAACCGTTAAAATTTATTCCCCCATTGTATTAACTTCTGTGTATCATCACGGCCAGATGAGCGATTTAGGATATGCTGTTGCAAACAATGATTTTATTGGCGTAGCTTATGATTCAAGCGATTTAACGCAATTGCATCCAAGCACTGTTCGCGACTTAAGAAAGCTGCAATCACAAATTTTGCGCAATTATAACGCTATTACGCCTGAATCATTATATGATGTTAAACTAAATTTCGAAAGTGATGATGATCCTCTTTCATGTGAAGGTATTGCAAAGCAACTTTTAAATAAATATTTTGAAATAAAACCTCAAGCAACTCTATTTGATATTCGAAAATTCATCGATACATTAACAGTTGATTTCGTGAAAGCTCAATGCGAACAATTGCCACCCGATTTTGATGCCGATAATGTTAAAACACTTAAGTGGCAAATGTATCTTGCCTGTGTTAGGAATACTTCGGGGCCAGGGGCCTATACATCGCTATTTAGCGAGTTTTTAGATAAAACGTTCAAGGTAGTGGAAATAGATGTTGTCAATAAGTATGGTTATGAAATCCAAATAAGAATCGAGCCTCAAGGGAAATGGCGAGACTATAACGAAAAATGTCAAAGATATGGGTATACGTGTAATAATTTGCAACACTATGTAAACAGTAAGCAATCGGATATGGTAGGGTATAGACAAATGCTAGATGAAAATAATTCTTTAGAAGAAGATATCGGCAAATTCTGTGATATATCCTGGACAAAGATCGGAGCGCATAATCAAAAAGCGCGATCTCAAAGAATTACCCAAGCTGCCATCACGATGCAACGTGCTTTTAGAAAACGAAATCACTCAGAGAATGTAGATATTATAACTAAAGAATTTTGTAAATTGGGAATGTAACTACTGGGGCCCGATGCGGGCCCCTCTTTGAGCAACATTTTTCATTAGTGCCGAGGCCAAGAATAGTAACTCTCCTTTCTTCTTGCTTGCTCTATTTGCAGCGCTTGTAACTGGGAACGTACTTGCTCCAATTGTTGTTCCGCTTTATAAGATCGAAACAATAATTTTGGAGATTGCACATAGTCTGGATTTTGAACCCTAGTAGGAAAATACTTTGATAATAATGCCTGCCAAATTAGCGGTTTATCAAATATTTGCTTTAAACCTTTGCTTGTTTTAATTAATGCCATCACCTCTTGAAAGTTAACAAAGGGGATGAAGCCCCCTCCCATTTCCCAGTTGATATAAAGTGGTTTGTAGTGTTGGACCTTGATCTAACATGACTTTCTCCTAAATTTTTAATGATTAATTGGGTTGATAAAATCTACTGTGTCCAAAACGTCTTCTTTCTCTTTGTTCAATTTGTCTTTGCTCAAAAGAAGTCTTATAGATGTTATACGGGTTGATAGGAGCGTTTTGATAAAAATTTCTTGGAATTACGCATAATAATGCAGGAAAGTCCTTCTCTAACATACTCCACCAAACCGCAGGTTTATTGCATAATTGATTCAATGCCTTGCACGTTCGTCTTAAGGCAAGCAGAGACTCAAGCGATAAATAATTTGTGAAGCAACCTCCCACTGCCAATTTTAGCAATTTCAGTCAACTGCTCCTCTGATAAATAATTCGGGCCTTGGTTCATAGATACCTCCATCATAGATTAAATTAATTAATGTATTAGCGCGCTATTACATTACCACAATACCCTTATAAAAGTTCTATGTCAACAGGCTAATTAATTAGCTGAAGCTGTTGGTCAATGTAAAAAGACTCTCTGTCACTATTCAGTAATTTTTGGTGTTGGCTTTTTGTGGGATCAGTAAAAGATAGCCAATAATAAAAATAATAAGTATGAATGAGGCATGATAGCGGCTTAAGGCTAAGCCACCTTGGGCGATAGGTTTGTCTAAAAAGTCGCCCACTACCGCCCCAAGAGGCCGGGTGAGCACGAATGCCGCCCAAAATAGCTTCGTACGAGATATTTGGGTGAATTTGTAAAACAGTGCGATAGCCAACAAAAAAGAGCCAAATAATAGTGCGCTGGCAAGGTATCCCATATCCAGTGAATCGGAGGTCCAATCGCCTAAAGCTGTACCAAGAGTTTGTGAAAATAAAATGGTTATCCAATAAAAGATCTCAACATTTGGTGATGTGATCGTATTAATTGAAATAGAGCCCATCACAAAATACCACAGCGTCAATGAAGCTAAAAGCAAAGTCAATAATAGCGATGTTCCTCCTAAATAGCCGATACCTAAGGATCGATCAGCGAAATCTGCCAAGGTCGTGCCAACCGTTGTTGTGGCTATAATTGTTAGCCAATACAAAAATGGATTGAGTTTTTTAACGCTGATTTGCGCAAAGACGGTGATGATAAAAATGGATGCAAATATTGCTGTCCCCATTAAATAGCCTAACCCCATGGACATAGTAACAGCATCACCACCAGTTTCACCTAATGTTGTCGCAGCTATTTTAATTATCCAGAAGTGGATGGTTACTTCAGGAACTTTGCATAAGCTCAATGCATTGTTTTGATTCATCTATTCAAGCTTAGCATATATTTAATCTCTAAACCTATTCAATAACGTGTAGCCACACCTAATATCTTTATAACTTCTTTTTATTCTTGAGCAGTTAACTTTCCAGACCGAATTCCTTGGGATAAGAATAAATATGATGTAAAATATGATGCTATTAAATTGTGTATATGCCATTAACATCATTCTAAGGGTAAAAAATGCTAGGTCTGAAATTTTCAGATGCCCAAACTCTTGTCTTTGATGAATATTTTGAAGGGTATTTACAAAAACCACTTACAAAATTTATTGACGTAGTTTCTGATCCAAATGAAAAGGAAATAAGAGCTGCGCTTATTTATTACAGTAGCAAATTACCTTTTCAAACATATCAATCAATTTTAGAAATGTTTTACCCTGCTCGATCGACCAGTTCGTTTGATCTGGCAAGACAACATGATTTTTTTAAGCGCTCTCTCTTAGACCTATGCAAATTTTGTAATTGCATGATTGACTTTGGACATGACATATACACGCATTGTTTTGATATCAGGATAACGCCAGAAGATATTGCTGAGTTGGATACTAACACTAAGAAGTTCCTTGTAGCTGATTATTTTCGAACAAAAATACATCATCTACTCGAAAGTAAAGGATACCAACTCAACAATTTCACTTTCGAATTATCTTTGTATTCTCCTAATGAAAAACTCATACTCCTTACCTCCACCGTACAATCTAAAACTGACTCGGAGTTGTCTGCAAGTACTAAGCTAAAAGTACGTAGTTGGTAAGAAGCTATCTACCTTTTATCGGCTAATGTTCTCAGCTTATCTTACTTATCGAGCTTAATTAAAAGGCTATTTATATACTATCCCTAATAACTATATTTATTGGGGTAGATGCAATGAAAGGCTTTTCTCAAAATGGGATGTTAAGGTGTTATAACCTTTTCCCTAGCTATTTTTCAAATATCGACGCGATGACAGACTATTTAAGCACCTTGCAGCAAATGGGAATAAATACGGTCTGGCTTAACCCAATACAACTTGCTGGTACTAAACCGATGGGCAAAGTCGATGAAATTACCGGTGTTCAACAAACAGTCAAAAAAAGCATTTACGCCATGTGGGATCCTGAAATGATTGATCCTCGCTTTAGTGTAGTTCAACGCGACAAAGACGAGGATGCTGCATTCTCCCTTTCTCAAATGACCGCATTAAGTAATGATGCCACTATAGCTAAAATGATCGAAACAAGTGGGATTGAAAAGTTCTCGATCGTACAACTCGTACCGTTGATCAAAGCTAGCAGAAAAAAATATGCTGCCTCTAAATTAGAGCAAGACAAAAGGGTCTATGAAACTTTACTCTCTATTCAAAGAAGTTGCATTCAATTTTTAGACAAAGAAGCAATTAAACGTTTTACTGCTAAAGCAAAAGAACTAAACATTACCCCCATTTTCGATTTAGTCACAAATCATGTCGCAAAAGGTGCACCTATTACCCAAAAAGGAGCACACCCAGAATGGTTCTGTGATGATTCAACTTATCCAGATGCAACATGTTTTAAATATGCAGAGCTCTTGCAATTTTCACATATGGAAAATGAAGAGATTTTGGCTCTCATCCAAAAGGATCCTAAAAAATTAGAACCTTTATCAAGAAAAATTTATGAAAACAATCTTTCTGAGGCTGATATTGCCATTATTCAGAGCTCAACCTTATTATCTGATGATGAAAAGGAACAACTACAAACAAAAATTAAATATAAACTATCTTTAAAAGAAAGAAGAGAAATTGAAACGTTAATCCCAATAATTGTAAACGGCTTTTGGGATAAGTTTATATCTCAATATATCGACTTAGGTTTCAGTGGCGCCAGAGTTGATTGTGTTAGAAAAGTGCCTGCAGAGCTCAGAAGGGCGTTATATTCTCTTATCAAAGAAAAAGTTAAAACACGTGATGGCAAGGATGACCATGTGGTTATTCTAGAAGAAGCACTGTTTTCAGATTTAAGCCCAAAACAATTTAGAGATGTTGTTAAAGGCGCTGGCGGAACACATATCACAGCCAGTGTATTTAATAGCGAAAGAAAATGGGATGGTAGTTTAGTCTACGATCATTCTGAGGAAGAATATTTCAAAAAGCAAATGGTTCAAAATGGCGTTATTAATTTTACTGGCAACCATGATCATTATTCTTGTGCAATGAAAGTGGCACTCTTTCTTGCTAAAGAAAAGTTAGATGCCGATCCTGTCATGAAAAGACTCTATGACACAGCACCACCTGACCAAACCAAAGGAAAGGGAAGAGAAATTAGAAAATCCATTTTTTTACATTCTTATGTAAAAGATGTATTAAGCAAATTACAAGATCCCAATAATTACTGGGATTTATGCATGCGCTTTGGCAAAATGTACCGCGACATGTTACTTAGCCAAATGTTTCAGGGCTCTAGTGGTTATTATATGTTATCCGGAGATGAAGCTGCATCCGTTAAACAACCTACCGTGTTTGTACGTGAGAATGATGCGCCATTATACCCAGAGTATACTTTTTCCTTTTTTATTAATAATGACCATCCGCTTTATCCTTATGCACAAAAAGTGCTTGAAGAAATGGCCATCGAGCGCTCTGCAGAATCTGCTGATAGAGTAATCAAGACTGTGGCATCCGATATGCTTGTTGGTGCTATGGCTGGGGCAAGAACAGGGACTGCCGCTGCTAAAACCGCTGTTCCAGCAGCAAAGAAAACTGCCACATCAGGAGCATGTGCTGCTGTTGCTACTAGTCTTAAAGCAGACAAAAGTAAGCCAGCAGGAAAAAGTAACCCTGTGGCAGCACATAAAGCGATTACAGCAGATGAAATTGCCAAATTAAAATTGGCGGCAGAAAGCAGAAAAAAAGAAAAATTACAAAGCGAAACTGAAGCAGAACGCCAAGCTAGATTACTTAAAGAAGCACAAGCAAGAGAAAAAGACGAAGAAAGAAGAGCAAAAGCTGAAGAACAGCAAAGAGCAACTCAAAGAGCCGAAGCAGAAAAAGCCGCTGTTCGCGAAGTTATCAGAGAAATTGGTCACCCCGACGCTTTTAAAAGCCGGTTATTGAGTGCTGCCAAAGATCAGATCATGAGCGAAGTGAATGCCAAAGTAACCGAAACTTATGCTGCGTTTTTTGAAAGATTAACTGCAAAATGCAGCAGCGTTAAAGACTTTGATATAAAACATATGCAAATTTTAAGTGATAAGGACTATCGTCGTTTACAAGTGCAACCTTTGCATAAACAAACGACAACACATAACTGGGAAAGACCAACAATATTGAATAAATTTGCCAATGTGGAATTCTTTAAGGAAATTAATAATATCTTTGACCACTTATCTCGTCCTAAAGATGGATTTTGGTCTGAAGTATTTAAACGCGACAATGAAAATATTCTCATTGTTATGAGAAAAAACGGCCCAGGTTTTGATTCCGATACAGAGATGGTCATTATTAACTTAAACCCAGATAAGGCCTTTGATATTACCAAAGAGGATCTCCATAAAATGGCCATCTGGATCCAAGAGCGAAAATTTGGTGTCAGAGATGAAGCAAACCCCGAATTTCATAAAGCTTATGGTGGTATTATGGGTAATACCCAATATAAACAAAAACCAGCGAAGCTCTTTTTTGCTGGCAAATTAACTGTCAATGATGATGTTAAAAATTATGCTATTGAGGTAGATGGTAAATCAGAAAAATTTGATATCGTGGTTTCACCGCAGCCTATCACCCCGCTGCCATTGTTGGGACCACAACCTGACGAATTTATACCTGAAGATGACTTAGTGCCTTCAACAGAGGCTCTTATTAAACAGTTCAAGATGCTATCAATGTCTTGTGAGCTTAGAAGATCCACTTTATCTTCATCCACAAGTGCTGAAGTAAGTGAACGTCAAAAGATGGTAATGTCTCAGTAGGCTTGTCGGTTTAGTATGTCCTCCACTGTCTTAAAAACAAGGGAGGACATGCCCTCAATAAATAACGTTATATCCCAAATACCCGCCAGTTATTATTAGCAATGAGCCAGTTATCATATTGAACAAACGCAAACGAAAATCATTTTTCAACAACACCGACACCCTATCACCTAACACAGCCCAAGCACCCAATGAAACATAGCAAATCACAAAATATATCAAAGTAAATGTTAAAAGGGGTATGTAGCTTTGTGTGCTTGAAAAAATCGATACTCCAGATACGCAGGCAATCCACGCTTTTGGGTTTAACCACTGCAATAAAAACCCTTGATAAAATTTTGGGACATCGTTTTTTTCTACTTGAAGTGTCGGCTTTGAAATGGCTATTTGATAGCCCATATAAATAATATAGGTAGCTCCTACAATGGCAAGCATGCTGAACAAACTGGGATAAGCATTAATCACCTGATAAAAGCCAAAGCCTATACAAAGCAGCAATAAAGTAAACCCTATTGTTGCGCCACTAACATAAGGTATGGTTTTTTTTACCCCATAGTTTACGCCTGAAGAAAGAATTATCATGTTCACAGGCCCTGGTGAAATAGACATAGCCAATGAAAACATTAACATGGCAATTAAGAGCGACATAGTTGAGCTCCTCTTTTGGTATTAAATACTTATCACTTTTTTAAAGTTTAAGCTATTCCAACCTATTTTATTAGATAGTATAATCAGAATTTACTGTTCTATAGGATGGAACAATGATAGATGAACTGCGCTCCCTGGCCATTTTTGCCAAGGTTGTTGAGATCAGCTCTTTTCGTCAAGCTGCCAAAGATCTTAAGTTATCCCCCTCCGTAGTAAGCCATCATGTGGCACAGCTTGAAGAGCGTTTAGGGGTGATTCTGCTTTATCGCTCTACGAGAAAATTGTCTTTGACAAGCGATGGTGAAAAACTCTATTCAAGCGCTAAAGCAATGCTTAGCGCCGCTGAAAATGGACTCAATAGTATTGCTTATAATGTTTCGTCACCTACCGGCAAGTTAAAGTTAGCCCTCCCTGCCTTACTCAGTAAAAGCACATTGCTAAAAGATATTGCAGAATTTGCCAAGCATTTTCCTAAAGTGTCCATTTCAATAAATTTTAGTGATTTGCAGCAAGATCTGATACAAGAAAGCATCGATTTGGCGATACGGATCGGTAACCTTAAAGATAGCACTTTAAAATCCAAAAAGCTTTTTGAATTAAAAAGAACACTTGTTGTGTCACCAGCGTACTTAGCCAATCAAGCCAAGCCCAAGGGGCCTTTAGATCTTAAAACATGGGATTGGATAGGGCTTAATATGCGGGCTCATAGCAGAACTTTATTCAATTCAGCAGGTAAATCTATTAATATCGATTTTACGCCACGCATCGTCGCCGATAGCGTTGAAGCAGTTTGCCAGCTTGCCATTGCAGGTTTAGGGTTGGCCACGCCCCCCTTGTATCTTGCGCAAGAAGAAATTAAAAAAGAACACCTTGTTCATCCACTAAAGCATTGGACGCTAGAATCACTGCCTGTTTACGCCGTTTGGCCGCCTAATGTACCCAAAGCCTCTTTAGTGTTTAGGCTAATTGAATTTCTTGAGAACAGGAAAAAGAGTTATTTTTGATCACCAGCGATAGACTACTATCAGGCCCCTCTATTTTAATAAGAATTTGAAGTGCTAAGGATCTGCCTAGAAGTTCCTTCAGCTATTTTTTTATCAATCACTCTAACATGTTCTCTTACCGATCCAAACTGTTTTAAATAATTATTCTCCTTATGCAAGATAGATTCCGTGACGGTAAATGATGCAAACTGTTTAGTTAATTCAACTATATCATCTACATCTTGTTTTTTTTGTATACCTGATATTACAGGGATAGAAAGCACAAAACTTCTATCAGTGGCTGGGATCAATTGCGGGTGATTATCCAGTAAATATCGAACCACCTCTTCCTGATTATGTGATGCTGCCAAGCGTAAGGCTTGCCCAATGTTTTGAGGATTAAACGATTTAGGATCCTTATCGAGTAATAATTTTACAATATTTAAAGCGCCTTTTTCTGCTGCCTTATAAAATAGTTGTCGACGCGCATAAGCTGGTATTTTCCATAACTTATTTTGTAAAATTATATGTGCCGTTTCATGATCATTGTAATCCAGTCCAAAAGTTATAGCGTCGGATAAAACAATTAAAGAAAAATTAATTTCTGCACTACTCATTATCATGGCAACCATCTTGCTATTTTTCTTCTTAACACTTAACTGCAGCATCTCTATCATCAGCAAGATATTTTTATTTAATTCTGCATGTTGCAATAACACGTTTAATGGTCCAGTTTGTTCATTTTCTACTGCCACTTTAATAGCATCGGCTAAAGCACGCTTATTGGATCTTAAGTGAGTATTTTTTAGTAGCTCTGTGGTAATATCCGTGTCGCCTTTTATGCTTGCAATATTTAATGCTTTAGCTAATGAAAAAGTAATCTGTTGCACTAGCGGTTGGGTTAAAAATACTTGCACCACTTTACAGTTGCCGGCAGAACATGCTTTTAAAAAGGCTTCAGAAAGTGTGGATCTATCTAATGCGGCTTGTGCATGAGATATTAAATAAGCGCATATTGTCAAAAAGCCATACTCTGCTGCTATTAATAAAGCACTACGCTTAAACTCTGTTGTAGTCGCGATGGGTTCACTCATTGTACTCACAAAAGTTATTTTATTATTTAGTGCCGCACTAAACAACAGGCAGTGGTTTTTTGCGAGCGCTAATTGTGCTTGTGAAAACGCTTTTCTTTGTCCTGCTGCAAGACACAAACCAGTTAATACCGTTTGCTTATTTGCAGGGACAGAAGAAGTCTCTTTCAATAAAAATTCTGCATAATCACCAAAAGTAAGATTTTCACTTTTCAAAATCAGGCAAACATGCTGATATAGCAGTTTAAATAATTTTAATGGTTGATTTCTAAATTGATCCTGAAAAAATGACTCACCAGCTGGTAAAGTTTTAACGAAAGGAAAATAAAAACAAATAGCCTGACGCCAAAGTTGATCATCTTGCGCTATGCGCTTAGCGCGAATACTCACTTGTGATAAATGAACAAGACTACTGGGAAAATTTCTACTGTAAATTATGTCGGCAAAAATGGGTAGCTGTATTTCTTCAGGAAGTTCGCCAAAAGAAATCATAAACCCTCCTTGGCTTTATGGTTTTTGCGTTTAGATTTTAGAATAATCGATATTTGGTAGAAAAATCTAGCGCTTTTGTAGAATCAAGCTTTCTTTCCAAAAGTTTTATTGTGTTCATCATGATGTGTACTTGATATCTCTGATTGTGGGCGCACAGCAGCTTGCCAAGTTAATGTTTTCGCTGGTAATGCCACTGGTGATGCATCAAAGGCAGAATAACTCAATTCATGGAGATTAAAATGCGTGGGCATCGCAGCGAGGATCCCAGCACGATTTTCACTATTTAGGCGATTTGAAAATTGCGGATCATAAGCATGGATTCTAGGAATTTCTTGTTTTTGCTCCGTGCTTGGCATAATAAAATCTGGATCTATCGCTTTTGCCTTCAAATAACACTGATTTGCCAAATCAGGCTGTTTACTCACCCCAAAGCCTTCTTTGTAACAGGTGCCCAAATAAAACCAGGACAAAGAATTGTTGGCATCCACCTCAGTTGCTTTTTTATAGCATTCAAAAGCTTGTCTGGGGTTGAGAACTTTAACCCCGTACCCTAATCGATAACAATGCCCTGACATATTCCAAGCAGGTGCAAAGTCTGGGTTGACCTCTGTGGCTGTAGAAAAACTTTCAAATGCTTTAGAAAATTCCCCTTTTTTTAAATATTCTTGCCCCTGTATTAATAAGTCGCAAGTTACCTCTTCCAGCTCATCTTTGGGTTCATTTAAAAAATAAATCATCGTTTTCATAGCCATCATTCAAATTAGGATGTGAGCATTCTACCTAAATAAGTGGCAAATTACATGTCAGAATTTTTTTTACGTTGTAGGCTTTAACGAAAGCAACTCAAACACTGATAGGACTGCTTCGTTAAAATATCATTGATGGTGGGATCTTGTTGCGCCAATAGCATGGCAGAAGATTCAAATTCAGCAATAGCCAATTGGTGATCACTTTGCCCCTGATGTGCTTTTGCGTATTCTGCCATTTTAGCAATGGTTTTCTCATCGCCGGTGGCAAAAAAGGCTGCCCAGCACGAAGCCATATACAGCGCTTGACGATTCTCATCTTCTACTGTTTCAATTTTATTCAAAAAGGTGATGTTATTGGCATTTTGAATCGCTAAACTCTGATTTGCCGTGCACACGCCATTATACTGAGCATTAATAGCATTGTGTTCATTATGATAACTTGCTCCAGCTAAACTGGCACACACAACTTGCTGTTGGCAATCCTCAAGGGTACCAAAATCATCGACCAATTTAACGGCGAAATCAGGATGTTTTTTTAGAACATGAATTGCATAAACAATAAGTTTAGTATTACCAGGATCACAGACATATTGATGATTATAGCTTTCAGTAATAGAACGAAGAAAATGTGAATAAGTAGCGTCTTTATAGAAGGTTTCTACGGAATAATTATCGACATAGGCAGAAACCGGCAACGATAGGGAAATTGCAATAAAAGTATAAATTAATTTTGAACAATAGCCTTGCATATATCCACTCAAATCACCAAAGCACCCATTATATCTTAGGTATGACTTAAAATCATTGTGCCAGGATAAACGGTATTAATGCATATACTCAAAGGGGAACTTTTCTGCGTTTTTAGAAATCCCATTTAATAGGAGCGAGCAATCTATAAATAAGGGTGTATATGAAACATAAAATCATTGCATTCATTATATTGCTAGCATTGTTACCAGGTCCTTTAATGGCACATTACCATGGTGGTTACCACGGTGGTTACCACGGTGGTTATCATGGTGGTTATCATGGTGGTTACCACGGATACTATGGGCGCCATTATTATGGCCACATAGGTGGCTGGGGTGTATATCATCATCGCCATTATTATGGCTATGCACCTTATTACAATTATAGTTACCCGTATAATTATGGATATCCTTATTACAGCTATGGTTATCCCTATTATGACTATGGGTATTACGATAACGGTGGTGCAGCCTTATTTGGCTTAATGTTAGGGATAGCAGGAGCTGCTGCATTAAGCGGTGGCTATCATCACCATCATCACTGGTAATTATGGTTAGTAAAATTTAGAAAAATAATAAGAATAAATCGAGATAGGAAATTTAGTTTTCAAGTGCATGTGTGCACTTAATTTTTGCGATAAAGAACTAGCTTGAGTGCCTTATGAGGTTGTTATGGCAACAAATTCAGATAATGAAAAATCTACATTTTTGTCACGTGATGATTTGCTTAATCCTCAATTAAGTCAACCTCAAAAAAATAATTTAGTTGCTTTCAACCAAATACTGATGCAATTAGAAATAACTGATCCATGGGATTTAGCCAAACTTGTAGATTCAGTTCATTACCAAAAACTTCCTGACGATTTTAAAAAACGTTTTCAAGAACGACTATCACAACCTCCACAACCTCCGTATAGTTGGGTAAAAATTGACAACTATTATGATAATAATGAAAAAATGCAAGCTAAAAAACAGAAGGAAAAACAAAAGCAAGAACAAAAAGAACAAACAATATTTGACAGGCTCGGAGATAAAGGACAAAAAGCTTTATTAGGAGACCCCCTTCCCCCTCAAAGCCAAGAGAAAAGAAGACTGTTTTTTGAAAAATATGCTGAACTTCTCGAAAAGAAGAGACAGGAAATCGACAGTAATCCAAAAATAAATCTATTTAAGGAGGGAATCAAAAGACAAGAAAGATTTATTAAACAGGCAAAGGACTCAATCGCAGATTTAGAGAAACAGAAAATAGGTAATGATAATCCTAAGGATATTGAACGACTGGATGAGGAAATAAAAAAACATAAGAGAGATTTAGATGAGCACACTAAAAAAAGAGATGAGATACAACAAGAATTGTATAAAGCTTTACCCCCGACCAATATGAAAGAAATGTTTAACGAGGAAATGGTGAAACTATACAAGGAAGCCATTGAAGAAGAAAACAATTCCATAGAATTTAGAAAAGCTGTTTTCATGCATGCCACAGATAATTTTTACGGGCCTAAGTTTTCCCCCCCGGTTGATCTTACTTTAGGCGGTGCTTCTGGCACAGGTAAATCTTATGCAACAAAACTACTTATTTTTGACCTTTCAAGGAAAAATCTCATAAATAAACTTGATAAGATTGCAGAAGGATATGATCCAAGTTTTAACCCCAAAGAGCCTTATGGGGGCAATGATCAACGCGTCAAAGATATAATTGCAGCAAAAACTAAAATTACGGAAATTAATCCAGCTGCAGATGTTGATAAAGCCTTTGAAGCGATGAAGTCACACTTCGAGCAATTGGCAGGTAAGTTTGAAGATGATGAAAAGATGCAAGCGCTTAAAAGAGAGTGCGTTAAAGGTAATGATGTAGTGGCTAAAGATGGGGGGAAAGAACGCGAAATGTCCCAAGTGAGGCAAGTGATGCTCCATGGTGCATTATCGCTAGGCTACCCTGGCATTTCTGATCTACATTCTAAAAGTAAAAAGCTTAAACTCAAAATCTTAGTGAAAAAGGCTGCTTTAAATGCAGAAAGTGAAGCTGAACCTTTTAATACTGCCACACCCAATACCTTTTCAAAAGAAATAACACCATCAGCTATTAAACAAAAGGATGGCCGTCGCCCCGTTGTTGCTTTTGTTGACGCCTATGCTGACCAAACTGAAATCAGTGGAACAGACAGAGCCTATAGAAAAGCAACCGATGCTCCCTACAGCCCTGAAAATATTAAAGCAAATAAGTTTCCACCTGTTGAATCTAAAATTTATGAAGCTACCGTCAAAATAGCCGGAATTGCAATTAATGCATTCAAACAAGGATTTGACAATTCACTGGGTGTATTAAAAAAGACCATAGAGGCGGGTGGGGTTGAATGTTACCATCTTAATAATAAATTGATACATGTTAGAGAAGTAGCAGGAAAATTGCCACCAGAAAATTGGGTTGTCTGTGATTCAGCAAATAGAAAATATGATTTAAAATTAAATGAAGTTGATTTTGAAAGATGGAAACTAGCAGCAAAAACTAATGCCGGCACACCCAATTTAAATAAATGGTATGCACAACAAAAGAAAGAAGGCACTTTAGAAGGTATCGTTGTTTCTCGTGTACAGACGCTTGCTGCCCTTGAACAACAAATGAAATCAAAAGAAACTGAAAGAAAAGCAAGTGCCCCACCGCGCCGGGATCATCTACGCACACTAGTGACTCAAGGTCAAAATCCTGAAAAGATAGCGAAGTCGGAATCGGAACCCAGTTCAAAGCGCACGCGAACATTAGTTTCTAGATTAGTTGAGCGAGCACAGACTCTTACAAATACAGATCCTAATAAAAATCGTAACAGGTAAGGGGTCCCATTATGGATGAATCACAAGATCCAATTGCTGCTTTAGAAAATATACCTATTGATAACAATTCAGCTGAAGTTAAAAACTATAAAATTACTTTAAATGTTAAAATTCCAACAATGAAAAAATATTTAGTTATGTATGAAATTAAAAAAGAAGCCTTTCGTAAAAATATGCACCAATCACTGCATACCAAGGCACACGCGTGGGTTGATCCGCAAATTCAATTAACAAATGAATTTATTAAAAAAACAGAAGACGTCATAAAGCAATGTGATGAACCCACATTCAATTCCAGTAATGTCTTGGATTACTTGGAGAATCTTCACGCTTTTAGAGAAGAACAAAAAAGGATTAATAGCCTTGATATAGGCACTAATCCAATGGGCCCGATGACAACACTACAAATTGAATGCATTCTCCTTACCAATAATTTGCTGAGATCGCTAAAAATCGTTGACTTGCCAACAGAAGAGGAACTCCCCGCACAGTCTGATATAAACAATATAAACAAATGAACTTGCATTTTATGTTCTAAGTGTTTGGTTATGTGTCATTTTAGGTGTATTTTCACGACAATATATTTTCCTCAATAACTTGTTTTAATATGGTAATATAGAGAAAGTAACCCTTGACAAACAGGGCGAGCTTTAAAAATGAGCTTTGATGAAAAGTTTAAAAGTGAATGCGTTACTGCGTTAGAGCAATTCAGAGATGCTTATAAGGGGAAAAAACCTTTACAATGGCAAATCCTCAATCATTTTATTGACGAAAAAATGTCATCAAACCCCCAAAAAATGATCGCCGCTCTCAAAGAACTTTCTGAACATCCTTTATTAAAAGATAATAACGCACTCATGCAGACGCTTAAGCATTTCATAGAAAGAATAAACGATTTGCAATTGGTTCAAGCTGTGACACAGGAAGTTGATACTGCCATAACCAAAGCACAAGAAATAAGCAAACCAAAACCTGTTGAAGCTTCTAGCAAAACTCCTGATCCGGCCATAAAAGGTGAGTTTGGAAAATATAAGAATGTTGCTGTTAAAGGTCTATCGCCTAGCACAACTGATAAATCTGATGATGATAAAGTTAGGGAAATTCTTGGTGATGTCGGTTATATAGTTTTACACAAAAATACGAAAGATCCAGAAAGTTTTGATGCAAGAAATGCATTCAAGAAGTTTATGGAAGAGCATCTCAAAAGAATTGATAGCGTAAAAGAGGAGCAATTATACGATGATGCAACTTATTTAAAGGAGTTCTTTTCACCAGAAGATTTAAAAGTAAAAGGAAAAGAGAAAGAGCTTGAACAATATCAAAACGATGCCATCGCCATGTATAAAGCTGCAATTAAAGAAGAAAGAAATTCTAAAGCTTTTAAAAATGCTGTATTTTTAGATTCATGTGAATTTGTTCCCGGAAAGACACTTGAAGAAAGACATTGTTTACATATCGGTGGCCCCTCGGGTGGTGGAAAATCTCATGCTAAAGATGAAGTAATTAAAATGCTTATGAATGAACAAGAAGGTACACCGCGAGAAGGTGAAGGCAATTTCTTTGTCTCCATTGATGGTGAAAAAGATAGAGATAGATCACAAGTTCGAAATATGTTATTGAGCGCTATGTTTATGAAAGGCTATAAGGGTGGTGAGGATCTACAAGAATTATCTAAAACAGCTGTTAAAAAAGATGTAAGAGATGCTGTTATTGCCTCAACACAAAATCTAAATTTGGTGACACCAGACACCTTTACAGATCCTTCTAAAAAGTATGGCCTTTCTTTATTTAGAGTATTATCCAGCAAAGGTTTTAAACAGATATTTGTTAATGTAAAAGCCAATCAGGAGCAAACAAAAGTTTCAGGCAATCGAAGAGCTTGGTATGACAAATTCTTACCTCGTGTAACATCGGTCGATATGGATATGGGTAAAAAACCTCAATCAAAAACCTATGAAGCTCATTTATTTAGCACTGGTGTGAAATCTTCCATAGCAGCGCTTAATGTATTTAAATTATTTAATTTTGGTAGGACGTTCGAAATTAATAACGATGTACAATATTATAAAATAGACCCAAAATCACCTAATGGATACACCCTTTGCACAGGTGAAAATTATAGTGGAAAAGTAATTGTCACCACAGCGCGTGTCTTTGCGGATTGGGAAAATTATAACAAAAACATAATTCAGAATATCTTACCCCAACAAGTTGAAAAATTAAAAGAACAATTGGGCTCAGATCCTAAAGCTATTGCTATTTTAGATAAATATTTAGCTAATATTAAAAATGCACCTCACCTACGCGATCAGGAAGTTTTGTTCACTATGCTTAAAGCCCAATTACCGGCCTTAGCTGACAAGTTGGATAAACTTCCAAAACCAATAACGGACTATGATAAATGGAAAAATAAAATTACTATCACCAATAAAGATATCCCTGATGAATTTAAAAAACACGCCGGTCTAAGGGATAATCAATCTATAGAAATGCCGAATCAATATTTCCAGCAATGGTTAATTAGTGATCCAAAAATGGATTTGAAATTATGGATGAAAGAAATGGATAAAAAATTTGGGACGCAAATTAAAGAAACTAGCTCAATTGAAAAGAAAGAAGAAAAAGAAAACAAGAGCAAACTCCGTAGCCAATCAGCGCCCACTCAAAGTACAAGACCTGAACCTATCAGCACTCCACCTCCTGTTGTTCAACCAACATCAAGCTCAGCACCATTGCATTTTATGTATCATCAAAATACTGATGAAAGTCTAAGAGAGCACGCAAGAACACATGGTATGCCTGCCCTTCCACCTACCCCTGTTGAAGAAAAATCCCAACCACCGCTTGAACGCACAAGAAGTAAAAGTTCTCCTAGATAGTTATGCTGTAATTATTTTTAGAACACACCCCTCATTTATTGACTATGATTAAAATAGATAGATGGTGATAAGTCACCTTCTTTAAGCAAAATGCATGAATAACGGCCTTTATGTATTTTAAGGAGGCAATTATGGTAGGTGAGAATTTTGCTGTTAAAATTTATACCTGTGCATTGCAGTATGATTATCAAACACCTTGGAAAGCCCCGACTATCTCACGCTGGACAGGTTCTGGATTTGTAATCGATGGTAAACGAATAATCACCAATGCCCATGTTGCCGGTGGCGCTGTTTTCCTTGAAGTGCAACTTGCTAATGATTCTGTGAAATATCCAGCTACTTTAAAAGCCGTCAGTCATGAATGTGATCTCGCCGAATTAACAGTAGATAATGAAGAATTTTGGCAGAAAACAGCTGCCTTACCCATTGGTGAAACACCACAACGAAAACAAAAAGTCGAAGTGCATGGTTTTCCGATTGGTGGTGAAGGCTATTGTATTACTGATGGTATCGTTTCTCGTCTAGAAAATGATATGTATGTACATGGCGAGCAAATTCTACTCTCCACCCAAGTAAGTGCCCCTATTAACCCAGGTAATAGTGGTGGTGCTGTCCTTAGTGAAGGCAAAGTCGTTGGCGTGGTACATCAAGGTATTAATCGTAGCCAAAGCATAGGTTATATGATCCCAGCCAGCGTATTAAAACACTTTATAGAGCAAGTCAGAACCAACAATATGGGTTTTCCTACCTTAGGCATAGAGTGCCAAAATATGGAAAATCCCTTTTTAAGAGAACAATATCAAATGGATAAAACACAAACCGGCATTTTGGTGCGTGATATCCCAGACCTATCTTGCGTTAAAGGTAAATTGCAAGAAGGTGATGTTATTTTAAAAATTAACGGCATCCAGATTTGGAATGATGGCACTGTTCACTTGGATCCTATGAAACACATTGATTATAGATATCTTATCAATAACAGCTTGCTAGGCAGTGAAGTTGAGTTTGAAATATTAAGAGACGGCAAAAAATTGGTTGAAAAAGCCACATTAACCAATTCACTAGGCTCAATGCAAGTGATTGCACCATTATCTTTTGGTAAACCACCTACTTATTTTATCATTGGTGGTGGCATTGTTGTACAACCGGTTTCTAAAAACTTTGTTAATGATACGCAAAAATCCTATGGAAACAAACAAAAAGGCAAGCCCCATGAGCAACTTGTGGCTATTAATACCATTTTAAAAAGTGAATATACCCAAGGCTATGATGATTTTAATGGCGAATTAATTGCTAAAGTTAATGATAAAGAAATTATGCATATTAGAGATGTTATTGATGCCATTCAAAATAATCAGGGTAAATTTCATAAAATTCAAACCCAATCGGGTAAGATGATTGTCCTGCCCAGATTATCAACTAAATTGCGCCAAGATCTCCTTAAGGCTTATCAAATTAACTCCGATCGATCTAGTGATTTATCACAATACGCTAAATCCGAACCACAACTTCCTGCTATCGCCTCTAGCAGTCAACCTATACTCTTTTCTAAAGCATCACAGAGAAAGCCACGCAAATATCGACACACAAAATCTGTGCATAATGTGGATCAACACCTTGTGGCAGAGTTAACAGATTCTTTAAGTAGAGTAAGGATCCAGGGCAAACATTTATAGCTATTTATGCGGCAATGCATAATATAATTAGTTGTTTTTTTAACTATGTGTATCCTTATTTCTTGTACGATGTGCGCAACTTTGATTAAATAGTGTTTAACTTACCTATGAGTAACACTATGTGCACCAAGATAACTCTTTCCACACTGATCTTATCCGCATTCGCTTCATCTGTTTGCCAGGCTGAGCCTGGATATTTCCTGTTGGGTGTTTCAGGCGGGTACGCAGCACGCAGCAGTAATGTGAGCGCGACTGTTACTTACACAAATCCTGCGGCCCAATTTGCAACGATCCCTCCTTCAAATGTTATTGAAGATTACGATGATAATGGTCCTACCTATGGTGTATTTGCCGGGTATCAAGCACGTTGCGAGAATTGGTTATTAGGTGGTGAGCTAAGTGTTGATTTTGAAAAAATTGATGAACTGCATCCCTTTGCATTTTCAGATGTAGGCGCAGCTAATGGCACTAACGGCTTAGGATGGAATGGTAGCTTTAAATATAAAAGAGATTATTCCATCGGTTTTAGTCTTCGCATGGGTTATGAGTTTGAATCCTTGATGCTTTTTGTTCCTCCCGTTTATCTGCCCTACTTACGGGCGGGCGTTGAAATGAGCAAAGACACCCTTGAAGCTACCTATCAGGGTAACAACGTGGTTTACCCGTTTAGCACCTCGAGCACCTATAGAAAATGGCCCTATCGCTTTTTTGCAGGAGCAGGTTGTGAATTCCCTATTTTAAATCCACATGCTTCCATTCGGTTTGAATATCTTTACCATAGCTCAGGACAAACAGTAGAAACGCAAAGTAGCATTATAGACAACGGTATCGTCAATCCCACTTTTAACACAGCCATGGATCCGATCATTCAGTCGGTCAAAATTGCTTTAGTGTGGAATTTGAATTAACGCCCTAAAATGGCGGCGGTAATATTACTTCGTCGTGTAAATTTACACTCTTATGTTTACGTGGCTCTGCATAATAATCACTCTCACTTAAGGGAGGAGGCGTTATAGGTTCATCAATGAAATATTGATCTAACACATCATACGATTCTAATTGGGCTCGACGTGTTTGTTCGTACTTCTTAGTGCTCACACGAACGCCATCATCATTATCATAGATAATTTTTGGTCTTAAAAACACCATTAAATTTCTTTTCACTAATTGTTTACTTTCACTCTTAAAAAGATTCCCTATCCAAGGAATTCTTCCTAAGAAGGGGACCTGAGATTTTGATTCTTGCCAAGTATCTTGAATGAGTCCACCCAACACTAAAATCTTACCTTCATTGACCAACACATTAGTAATAATTGTTCTCTCGTTGGTCGTAGGGTTGCCACCAGTTCCTGCGTTTGCGCTATTAGGTACAATGTTTGATAAAATATTTTCAATTTGTAATTTGATTTCACCAGTATTAATGATTTGAGGCTTAATCGTAAGTGACAATCCAACTTCTTCCCTATCAAATGAGGTAAACGGATTGCCTCCGGTGTTTTGGTTGTTGGTTTGACCAACAGCAAAAGGAACTTTCTGCCCTACCTTTATAAGCGCAGTCTGATTATCTAAAGTCACCAAAGTAGGCGTAGAAAGAATATTAGCAGAGGTATCGGATGCCAAAGCACGAATTAAAGCACGCAGATTGCCATGGCGGAAAATACCTACAGTAATACCTGAAGCCAATTGCTCTACTGCCCCACCGGCAAATCCTCCTACAATCCCACCTGATGTGCCATTTATGTTTGGTTGAGTATCAAAAAAGCGCGTACCAAATTTGATAGAAGCATTAGGTGAAACATCCCATTCCACGCCGTAATCTTCTAAGCGATCTAATTGTACTTCGGCAATAACCACTTCGATAATGACTTGAGGTCTGCGAATATCAAGTTTAGCGACTATTGTTTTAATAGCTTGCATGATAACAGGGGGGGCTTTCACAATGATAGAATTGGTAGTTTCTTCCCATTGCACAAAACGATTAATAATACCGCTTTTTGGCCTATTTTCGTTCTCGGTAAACAGCGTTCCTTGCGCACCGCCAGTATCGGCATTGTCTTTTAATGCTTTCAAATGATTTGGGAATGAAGGGGCTGCTGCAGGTTGAGAAATTGTTGCCGTTGCAAGAGCTTGAGATTCATTAGATTGTTTACCTTCTGCTCTTATCGCTTCCTCTTTATTGGCATGCAATGCTTCTTCCAAAAAAGCTGCCACTATTGGTGCAATATTACTGGCTTGTACATATTTAAGATAAATTACTTCAGAATTAGCGCCATTTTCAATAGGTTCATCGAGTTTTCTGATAACACCATTGATGTAAGCACGCATTTCTTTAGTGCCACCTGAAATAACTAGACTGTTGGTTCTTTCATCTGGCACCACATTTATCGAAAGTCCACGTTGCACTCCCGATTTATCTTTTAATAAAGAGGTGATGGTTGTTGCAAGCTCTGTCGCTGCAGCATGCTTAACTGATACGACATCTACAGATTGGTTTAAGGGGCTATCAACTTGAGCAATAATTTTTTCAACTTTAGATACATTACTATCTGTATCTGCAATGATTAGGTGATTAGTTGTATTTAAAGCAACAATATGACTCGTTCTTGGCACCATTTCTCTGATCACGGCTACCATATCATTAGGTTGGATATATTTGAGTGAAATTACCTTAACAATTTGTTGGTCATTGTTACCATTGGCGCGCGTTACCACACTACCATTGTCGTTATTAGCGGAATCTTGAGGGATAATTTTAACAACATTATTAGATTCAATAGCCTTAAAACCATGCACCCGTAAGACGGAAAGAAATACTTGATATACCTCTGCGGGTGAAAGCGGTTGCTGCGAGATAATAGTTACTTTACCTTGAACTCGCGGATCGATAATAAAGTTCTTCTTGGTTTCTTCGGCAACTCTCTTCGTAACTATTTCAATATCCGCATTATCAAAATTCCATAATTCCTTTGTTTTTTCAACCGCGTATAAAGGAAACGCTAATACAAAAAAAAGCGCTAATGCGTAGGAGAAAGATTTTATAATTTGCATTTTAGCTAGTCGCATTATCAACCTTTTCACGCCGTGAAAGATGAGGGTATAAGCTATTTTAAGCAAAGACGAGAATTCATAAACCGTCAATAATTTGACTTTCTAACTATTAAATGGGTGCCTAATTTGCAGAAATGACAATGAGGTGAAATCATTAAAGAGCGAAAACTCCTTTTGTTTATTTTCCAATTTAGGGGAATTCTCTTGATGCGCAATGGCTTTTTCATTGATGTCATTATAATTTTTTCGAACAATAATATCGGTGAATTTATAATTCACCTTTAAATTATCAACACAGATCTGAAGCTTTTCTTTGTCCTTAAAGGGGCCAATATACACTGCAATTAAATCTTTCCCTTTAATATTAAATTTACGTGTAAAAACAGGAAATTCTTTTCTTTGTAACTTTGCAACGAAGGCGGTGCCATAGGAATTATTTCCAAAAGTGCCTACTTGCACAATCCAACCCATATCGACTTTACTTGGCGCAGTCTCTGGCAATACAGGTTTTTCAATACTGGTTGTTTGATCTTTAGCCATATTATCAGACAAAGGTTTTGGTGGCTCTTGAATTTCAATAGATTTGCTTTGAATTATCAGAGAATTTTGTTCTTGGGGTTCTGCTATTGTCGTTACCCCAGCATTATCCTCATTAACCACATGTTGTCCATCAACGATTAGTTTTTCTTTTGAAACTATCACTTTTGCTTGTGTTTCATCTATTTCTTCAAGCTTAGAGGTGGGCTTAATGATTTTAGGTTGTGCATTCTCAGAAACTAAAGGGAGTTGTGAATAGGTTAATTTTTCAAGTGCCATAATCGCAGGTGGATAACCATCAAGTGCTGATTCCTTAATCCAAGCAACCCCTAAAGATTTGTTAACCGGTGCGCCAATGCCATAAAAATACATATAACCCAAAGTATATTTGGCTTTAGGATCATTCTGGTACGCCATGGCTTCTGTTAAACGAAATGAGCGAGCAAAGTTACCACTGTAATAGCTTTCCCTAGCCTCATGTTTTGTCAGGCTACGGTTAATCTCTTGCATACAGCCGCTGTTGAATACAGTGCTAAGGATTAATAATAAGCAAAGTTTTGTTTTTGACATGGCTTTAATCTGTTATTTTGTCCTAGGTCAATCTTATATCCCATTGAATTATCACTATTTTTTTATTTTCATTTTATTTCTGTAAGTCCATGCAAGCTAATTTAATAAATATCTATATTCCAGAGCATTCATTAAGTTAACATATTACATGGCATCTACATTTCCTTGGTTATAATAGAGAGTATAAGTTAAAAAGATGAACATGCACGAAAAATTAATGAATATATTAACAGTTCATAGAAATTATTTTAAAATCGGCCTTTTCGTTGGAGGCTATCTTCTCGCCTTTTCATGTATTCTTGGACTGTACGCTATCTTTTATAACGCCGGATCTGACACACAAAATAACGAACCACAAAGTGTAGTTTCAAAAAAAGACGTGGATTATAAAATAATTGCACCAATGCACTTATTTGGTTTTAATGAGGATTCGCGTTTACGCAAAATATCAAACGATAACATTAAGCTTGTTGGCATTATATATAAAGATAACGCAAGCAAAGCTATAATGCTTATCAATGCTAAAGAACAAATTTTTAACCTTGGTGATAAAGTAGAAAACGTTTATACGATCCAAAAAATTGAACCTTCACGTGTGATTGTCGCCACCCAAGATGGGTTTGAAGAAATTGGTTTATTCGAAGCTTTAAATCAGGGTAAAGCACTTAAAAATGATAATGCTAATATTAATAATCCACCTGAATTTGATAGCGGCGCAATTGATGAACAAGTAGCAGCGCAAGCCGAAGCTGCAGCCCAGGAACAACAAGCTGAAAACCAAGCCCAAATACAAAGTCAAATTCAAAACAACATCATACCTGAACAAGCTTTCAAGTCTCTTGAAATGAAAAGAGGTTTTCGTGGGAATAATGGCAGATTTTAAAATCAATTATGCTTTTTCCAAGCGCCACCGCGTATTCATTGATCAACACAATGATGTTATTCATGTAATTTGTGCCAATCCTACGCCTGATACCTTACTTGAAATCAGACGTGCATTTTCGCAACCTATAACTATCGAAGAAGTTGACGAACAAGAATTTTCGAAATTACTTAACGAACACTTTGAAAAAAGAGACTCATCAACACCTAATATTGCCCAAAATATAGAAGATAATTTAGATCTTAATACTATATTAGAAGAAATGCCCGACATTGAAGATCTCCTAGAATCTCAGGAAGAAGCCCCCGTTATTAAATTAATCAATGCTTTACTTGGCGAAGCCATTAATATGAACGCTTCAGATATTCATTTTGAGGTGTTTAAAAATGAATTTTCAGTGCGCTTTAGAATAGATGGCGTTTTACATGAAATCTTCAAGCCTTCAAAAAATTTATCAGGGTTAATTGTTTCTAGAATTAAAGTTATGGCAAAACTGGATATAGCTGAAAAGAAAATTCCACAAGATGGTAGAATTAGTTTAAAGATAGCTGGCAGAATGATCGATGTCCGGGTTTCTGTATTGCCTTCTAACCACGGCGAACGCGTTGTATTACGTATATTGGATCAAAAAAACGCAAAGCTTGATTTAGATGATCTCGTACCCAGAGATGCTATAAAAAACAAAATAAAACGTCTCATCGATAATTCACATGGGATCATATTGGTTACCGGCCCAACAGGATCTGGGAAAACAACCACGCTTTATGGCGCCATTAATCACCTTAATGAAGTCGAAAGAAATATTATAACTGTAGAAGATCCTATTGAATATGATTTACCAGGTATTGGGCAAACACAAGTAAACCCAAAAGTTGGCATGACTTTCGCTAAAGGTCTTAGAGCTATTTTAAGACAAGATCCCGATGTTATCATGGTAGGTGAAATTCGCGATAAAGAAACCGCAGATATTGCCATTGAAGCCAGTCTCACCGGTCACCTTGTATTATCTACCTTACATACCAATAGTGCACTCGGAGCAATTACCCGCCTTCAAGATATGGGGGTACAATCGTTTCTACTTTCTTCTAGTTTATTAGGCGTTATAGCCCAACGACTAATTCGTAAAGTATGTCCACATTGTAAACAACCTTACACCCCTTCTGAAAAGGAACAAGAATTATACCCTTTATTTAAAGGTAATCATACTTTATATCATGCCAAAGGATGTAAAGCTTGCAAAAATGTAGGATATATTGGCCGAATAGCCATCTATGAAATAATAGAAATTGACGAACGTTTAAAAGAAATGATCCACGAAGAAGCTTCTGAGTTGGATATGAAAAACTATGCAAGCCAAAAAACAGATGATCTACTCACGGACGGGTTAAAGCGCGTATTAGAAGGAGAAACTACCTTGGAAGAGGTATTACGCGTAATTTCTGGCCATAAGGTAATGACTAGCTAATGGCGTTATTTGAATATACCGCTTTGGATACCAGCGGCAAAGAACAAAAAGGTACCATTCAAGCCGATAGCGAAAAAATTGCCAGAAATAAACTCAGACAAGACGGCTTTATTCCTATCGATATTATTGCTATTACCAAACAACTTAAGCTTTCAGACAAGAAAATTAAACGTATTGATAAAAAAATCCCTCTTTCTGAGCTTACTTTATTTACCCGTGAATTATGTGCCCTGTTAAGCGCAGGATTAGAGATTGAACGTTCTGTCGCTGCGGTCGCTGAGCAAATTGAACATAAAACATTCAAAGAAATTGTTGAAGCTGTGCATACGCGGATCTTAGAGGGATACTC
>JAFECS010000019.1:69688-77995 GCA_018241965.1 Pseudomonadota bacterium
ATTAAGTCAGGCGAGGATTCAGGCCACTTAGCCAAGGTGTTATCACATTTAGCAGAGTATCTTGAAAGACAAGAACAAATACGTCAAAAAATTATTCAAGCGATTATCTACCCTAGCATTCTCACCTTTATGTCCTTGAGTATTGTGACTTTTTTATTAACTTATGTTACCCCAAAAATTATTAGCATTTTTGAAGAATCCAAAGAAAGTTTACCTGTTGCAACCCGCATGTTATTAGCTATTAGTCATTTCTTGCAAAATTATGGCGTAATCTTACTCATCTTTATTATGTTAATCATATTTTTCTACCATCGACTTATAAAAAATAATGCCTTTAAAGAACGGGTTGATCAGTTCATGTTAAGATTACCGCTCATTGGGAAAACTATTAAACTCCTAGAAACAGCTAGATTTTTAAGAACTCTAGCGATATTAACGCAAGCAACCGTCCCCATTTTACAGGCTTTTCAAGTTGCAGCTGATTTAGTCTCTTCTATTCCGATTAGAGAACAAATTTTAATAGCAAAAGACAGGATTAAAGAAGGCTCTTCCATATTTTTAGCTTTAAAGCGCTCTAGCTATTTCAGTTCAAGCTCATTGCAATTTATTGCCAGTGGTGAAAATTCTGGGAACTTAGAAGAAATGTTGATGCGCTCCGCCCAAAATCAAGAACGCCACGTTGAATTCACCATTAATACCGTATTAGCGGTGTTTGAACCTTTGTT
This sequence comes from Pseudomonadota bacterium, assembly GCA_018241965.1. Lineage (GTDB taxonomy): Bacteria > Pseudomonadota > Gammaproteobacteria > Berkiellales > Berkiellaceae > Berkiella. The sequence goes on from JAFECS010000019.1 coordinate 70,414, forward strand.
AATCATAATTATGGGTGCCATAGTTTTATTTATTGTACTTGCAACCTTAATGCCAATCTTCCAATTATCTAGCATGGTGAGTTAAACATATGAAAATCAAACTAAAAAGAAAGTCTCATGGTTTTACCTTGATAGAAGTGATGGTGGTAGTTGTTATCTTAGGCATTCTAGCCGCCATTATCGTACCTAATGTCATTGGCCGTGCGGACGATGCTAAAATAGTCAAAGCCAAGCAAGATGTGATGGCTCTTGAAAATGCTCTTGAAATGTATCGCCTAGATAATGGGTTTTACCCTTCCACGGATCAAGGTCTGCAGGCACTGATTAAAAAGCCGGAAAGTGAACCAAGACCTGCTTCTTGGCGAGAAGGCGGTTATGTTAAACAATTAAGAGATGATCCTTGGGGGCATTCTTATCAATATCTCAATCCAGGCTCACATAAAGAAATCGATGTATTTAGCGCTGGCAAACCCGGGAAGAACGATGAAAGTAACGTGATAGGTAATTGGAACACGGATGAAAAGAAATAAATTAAAGGGATTTACGCTCATTGAAGTCATGATGGTGTTACTGATTTTCGCCATTATGCTTTCTTTTGTAGCTATTAATACAAATTTCACTCTGAATGAATCCACAAAATTAAAAAACTTTTCTGCCACTTTATTAGCAAAAATAAAGCTCGCCAAACAACAAGCGCTGTTTCAACATGCCACTTTAAGATTGGTAATACAACCAAAACAATATTGGTTCCAGCGTTTGCAAAAAATTGATAATCAATACCAATGGCGTAACGTAGTCAATGACTCTCTTTTGGAAGAGTCTCAGATAGATCAGAATATCATTGTTGAAACCAGCGAGCCGCCTATTCTTTATCCTAATGGCGATTTTCTTCCCTTTGTCATTAAAATTTCAAATAAAAAGCATAATTTACAATACATCATTTCAGGTGATGACACGGGCGCCATGAGGATACATCAATGATCAAATCCAATGGATTTACCTTGGTTGAAGTTCTCATTGCGTTAGTGATTGTTAGCTTGGTCTTTTTCACTTGTCTCTTATCTCTTTCTGAAATGACCAAAAATGCTCAATATTTACAAGACAAAACAATAGGCGCGATCATAGGATCTAATATTATTGTACAAGTAAGAACGGGCATGATATCAACAAATCAGGACATCACTGAAGGTGCTGTTCAAATGGCAAATCAACAATGGTTTTGGAGCCTACAAAAAAACACCAGTTCTTTACAAGGAGAACAAGAACTCAAAGTGGAAATCAAAAATAGCCATTCCAAACGTGTTTACCTAGCAACTGGTTTTATGTATGAAAAAGCAAAGCTGCAATAAATTATCTCAAAGAGGCTATACGTTAGTCGAAGTGCTGGCAGCACTTACCATTTTCATTATTATTATTTCTATTATTTCCTATACCTTTTTGCAAATTTTAAAAAACACCGACAGCGTAAAACTAAAAGAAGAAAGAATTATTGCCATACAATCCATGATAACCATTCTAGAGTTTGATTTATCACAGGTTATTGCGAAGGTATCACAGTCTCAAAATTCCCCACAACCCACTGGTTCCTTTTATACAAGAGCAAATCATCTACATTTTTGTAAAACAGGTAACATTAACCCTGATTATGAATATGACAGATCATCTTTGGAAGAGATTGAATATTATCTTGAAAACGAACAACTAGTTAAACTTTCCAAAAACGACAAGCAAGTCACCTATAAAAAACAGATTTTATTAGATAATATAACAGGTTTTGAATGGGCGTTATATGACAATCGCTTAGGCCAGTACAAGAATTGGCCGCCCACACAAGATTGGCAATATACAACTCCATCAATAATAAAACTAACTATTACACTCAAAGATGTGGGAAAAATTGAAAAAATAATTGATATGGCGAACCATGGTTAAAAAAAGACCCATGTCTATAAATGTAAGTTACGCCAAAGGAACTATCCTTATCGTTGCACTATTTATTATTACTTTAATTGAAATAATTATTGTTGGCTTAGCAACGTATCATCGTGTATCTGTACATCATAGTAAAAATTTTTACGATGCCCTAGAAGCCACCAATTTATGTTTAGCAGGTGAAGACTGGGCACGTATGAGAATAATCAAAAGTTTTAAAAATAATGAAAACATGACACAAGATACTTTGTCTAACCTAACATTAAAAAATGGCACTATTAATGGGCAAGTGACCGATGCACAAGGCCAATTAAACATTAATAATTTAATCAATGCTAATATGCAAGATGGATTTAAAAACTTTCTAACGAATGTTTTAGGCGCGAATGAAAAAACTGAGTCATTTGTAAGCATCATTCAAAATCAGGTAAACGACTTTGAAAATCACCAGGCGGCGGATCTCTCTTTAGTCCCTTTTAGCAGTATTACTGAATTAAGGACTTTACCGGGGATGAATCAAGAATTATTTTTAAAGCTGAGTCCCCATATCAGCGCTTTGCCCGAAGTCACCGCTTTAAATATTAATTCTGCAACCAATTATAGTTTGCTAAGTTTAAGCCCTAAAATAACGTTAGATACGGCAAAAGCTATTATTAGTATTAGAGATAATATGCATGGGTTTAGCTCTGTAGATACCTTTTTTGCTTTAGAACCCTTAGCTGAAATTGAAGCCAGCCCAGATGCTGTGACAGTACAGAGCCAATATTTTATCTCAACGATGACTGTACATTATCAGGCAATTGACTTAACATTGAATTCTCTCATAAAAGTAAATAAACGTGATAATGGTATAGATACAATGGTTATTTGGCGCAGTTTTGGAACATTATGAAAAATCAAATTTTTATAAAATGCTCTGATGCTTTTGATACAGCTGATTTCTTGGTACTTAATATGCAGGGTGTGGTTGTTGATCGAATCGAAAATGGAAAGCTTGCTGAGTTAGCACAAAAAATTAAGCACGATGAAAGTGAAATTACCATTTTAATAGCAAGTTCAGAAATTGTGATAAAACAAGTCACTCTTCCAAAAAAATTCAATTCTAAATATCTTAGTAAAATTGTACCCAATATTCTCGAAGAAGATTTAGTATCCAGCATTGATTCCACGCATTTTTCCTTTAGTAAGGTTGTAGATTCAAAGTTATCTGTTGCCATCATAGCGCAGGACACTCTTAAATCTTGGTTAGAAAAACTTAAAAGTTATCAACTTGAACCAGATAGATTATGTCCTTTAAGTCTTAGCATGGATCCTAAAGCACATGAATGGCAAATTTGGATAGATAATAACACCTCTATCGTAAAAACAGATCCTATGATGGGGTTTTGCATAGAAACAACGCAACTTCCCATTATTTTAAACAGATTATATCAAACACAAACAGAAAAACCGCATAAAATCCAACTCTTTGCCACAAACGAAGCTTTGTTAAATGCTATTAATTTTAAAGATTATCCAGCATTATTGCCACTTGTTCAAAATAATATCTCATCTCTGTGGGAGGTGTTTCATGTAAAACAAAAATCAATCAACCTTTTACAAAGCACCTTTGCTAAACAATATCAACTCACAAAATATAAAGATAAAGTAAAACATGGCATTGCAGCTTTTATAGTTGTGGTAGCACTTATTTTTGGTTTTCAAATTACGGATATACTTTCGTACTCAAAAATTAAAAAACAACAACAGTCGGAAATTGAAGCGATTTACCGTAGCGTTTATCCCAATGCGACAGAAGTAGTTAGCCCAAAGCTAAGAATGGAGCGCGATTTAAAATCAGCTAACATTTTAGCAGGAGGATTTTTCGATTTACTTTTAAATACAGGCATTGCCCTTAATACTAATAAGAATATAAACCTCAAAAACCTTACCTATAAACAAGGTGCCCTTACTTTAACCATTGAAACCGCAGGCTATACAGACGTAGAAAAATTTATCAAAGCATTAAATAATAATAAGCTTGACGTAAAACAAGATAAAACAGAACAACATAAAGACAAGCTTAGTGCAATTCTGATTGTGCATAAGGCATTAACCAAATGATCAAACAATATTGGGAAAAATTCTCTTTTAAAGATCTTTCTCAAAAAGAAAAAATACAACTTTTGGTTGGCGGCGTTACTATTGCATTTTTATTTCTCTTTTTAGCCGTTTGGTTGCCCTTACATTACATAAAATCTGATCTTGAGTCTGAGGTTAAATCACAGCGCGAACTCATTATGTGGATGCAACAAAATGCTCCCCTGTTAAAGAGTGCAGGGCAGCCTGTAAACGACACCAAAAGTGCTCAAGATATTTTTAGTAGTATTGAAGCTACCTTTAAGAGTCAACCTGAACTGTTTAATAACATTGTGATCACACGAAACTCTGAAACCAAAGCCACTATCAGTTTTAATAATGTACCCTTTGATGATCTTCTTAAGCAATTAATTCAAATGAAAAAACAGTTGAAAGTTGAAATTGATGAAATACAAGTCAACAAGCTTGAAAAATCAGGCTTAGTGGAAGGACGCGTCGTACTTTTATCATCGCACTAAAAGAGGGAACTTGTGACTGAAGGTAGTCTATTATTTCAAACCTTTGTCTTTTTATCAGCAGCCTGTCTTGTCGTACCATTGGCAAGTCGTTTCAGATTAGGCTCGGTACTAGGCTATTTACTTGCTGGCATCATGATCGGACCCTTTGGGCTAGGATTAATACGCAACAGTAACGAAATAATGCACTTTGCAGAGTTCGGCGTAGTGATGATGCTGTTTCTTATTGGTCTTGAACTAGAGCCTTATCGTTTGTGGAAAATGCGTAAAACTATCGTCGGGCTCGGTGGGTTACAAGTGACAATCACAACCTTATTGCTAAGTGGCATTGGCATGGCCCTGGGGTTTAGTTGGCAAGCGAGTCTGGCATGTGCCATGGCATTATCGCTTTCTTCCACAGCCTTGGTGTTGCAAATGCTGCAAGAAAAGGGTTTGTTACAAACTGAAGGTGGCGAATATTCTTTCTCTGTTTTACTCTTTCAAGATATTGCGGTAATCCCTATCTTGATTATTATGCCCTTGCTCGCCATTAATAGCAGTGCTCCCGTAATTGATCATCAACAAAGTACCTGGATTTCTTCTTTAAATAGCTACCAACATGCTTTGGTGATACTTTGTGTTATCAGCGCTGTCATCGTCGCAGGACAGTATCTTTCTCGTTATATATTTCGTTACATAGCTAAAACAAATTTACGAGAAGTCTTCACGGCCACCTCTTTAGCTTTAATCGTGGGGATCACACTATTAATGAAGTTCGTTGGCGTCTCCCCTGCGCTGGGTGCCTTTATCGCAGGGCTAGTATTAGCTAATTCCGAATATAAACATACACTGGAAACCGATATTGAACCTTTCAAAGGGCTACTGTTAGGTTTGTTTTTCATTTCCGTTGGTATGGGTATGAATTTTCTACTGCTAGGCGAACAAACCAGTGCGATATTAGGCGCTGTTGGCGCCCTCATTTTTATTAAGCTTTTGATACTGTTATTTTTAGGTAGACTATTTGGTTTAACCTTTGCTCAAAACACCTTATTTGCATGTGCTATCTCTCAAGGTGGTGAGTTTGCTTTTGTTTTATTTCAGTTTGCTGGCAGCCTGGATGTCATTGCAAAAGATCAGGCGGCTTTTTTAATGCTAACGGTAGCCTTGTCTATGGCAGTGACCCCTTTTCTCATGATGTTAAATGAACGATTCATCCTCTCTCGTTGTGTTTCAATTTTGCCCGAGTATGACAAAATAGTAGATGTTGACAACCCCGTTATCATTGCCGGTTATGGACGTTTCGGGCAAATTATTGGCCGCTTTATGCACGCGCAAGGGATCAAAACAACTATTCTTGAGAAAGATCCTGATCAAATTGAACAAATTAGACGTTTTGGTAACAAAGCTTATTTTGGAGATGCATCCAAAATTGATCTCTTACGTAGTGCGGGTATTGAAAAAGCAAAAATGTTGGTAATAGCCATCGATGATCCAGATAAAGCCCTTGAAATGGTTTACTTAGTAAAAGAGCATTTCCCTAAAGTGAAAATCTTAGCCAGAGCGCGTAACCGCCGTCATGCTTATAACCTACACAAAGCAGGGGTAGATTATTATCGTCGAGAAACTTTTGATTCGGCATTAAAAATGGCTCAATTTGCAATGGAAGTTATGGGGAAAAGTCCGTCAGAAGTTCGTTTTAAAGCTAAACAATTTCGACGCCATGATGAAAAAACATTACGACATTCTTTTGCATTTTTTGAAAAAGAGCCCGAGCTGATTAGCTTTTCAAAGCAAGTCAGCAGCGAGCTGGAACGTATATTACAAAGTGATATAACAGAAGATCCAAAATAGTTTATTTACGACAAACACGCTTTTGGTTTCTTCGTGAGTTTTTCACCTGCTTTTTAGCTTCAGGTTTTTTACCCATGTCCGAAGTAATAACTACAGGAAACCTTTTTAAAGCTGCTTCATAACATCTATTGCGTTTTTCATCCACCGTTTCTTGTGTCATAGGGTCTTTAGGAATAGAACTATTACCCTGTTCATGGGAAGGCTGATGCTTGGTCATCCACGACATGCGTTTACCTGCTAAAAAAGCTAAAGGGTGTCGCCAATGCTTATAAAACAGATGAAACGACAAGTTTTTTCCTGCCTCATAAGCTTCGAATTCTTTGGTTTTTGCTAAACGTGCGCTGACTTCTTTATCTTCATAATGCTGCGCATGTTTATCAAGTAGCTTGTAAAGCGCATATTTTGCCAAAATTGCACTTAGCCCACCAAAAAACACATAAGGTGCCAACGCTTCTGGTAAATAAGATGAAAACAAAATATAAGCAACTGAAAACCAAAGACCAGCAGAAAGTGAATTTATTAAATTTGTATGATTAGCAATATTTTGCTTTCTTTGCGTGTGAACATTACTTTGTGCTTGCGCCAATTTGCTTTTTTGTTCTTGACTTAAAGCTGCATTTTTTTCTGGAATTATATGCTTTAAGGAAGGCGTTTTTACGAGAAGTTCTTGGATACCCTCAACGACAAAATCTGGCGTTAGGTTTACAAAATCGACTCTTAAAAATGAAAATTCCAACTGATACTTTACTGATTTTTTTAATGATGCAACTCTTTCATCACGTTCAAATTGGTCAATGGCTTTGGAAAATTCTCTGATAAATTCTTGCTTATTTTTAAAGCGTAAAGTGCAGTCCATCTGCATCATCATGAGCGGGCCGCTAGCTTTTAGGCCTGGGATGTTAAGATTGATATCTACCTTTAATTTGTCCTCTGCCCTTATGCCATACATACCCGATTTCTTTTCCCTTGTTTCTTTGGGGGTAATGATGGGCTGTTTATCCTGAGCAGTGGCCGAAGTCTGTACATGCAGTTTTATGGAATAACTTAACATAGTATTTATTCGTTCAAATAGCTAAAAACTCATGGTACAAGCCCGCAACATGTAAGTCAACATTAAAACTTCATCGATAAATTAGTCATAGGTCTAGTTAATAATTAAGACTTAAACCAAAAAGGGTAATTTTTTCAATCACTTTCTTCTAATACCAGAGATCAATATCTTTACA
>JAFECS010000019.1:78107-117190 GCA_018241965.1 Pseudomonadota bacterium
TAGAACAAATCATCATCATACCATTGGCCAATATACTTCTTTGATTGATACGCTGTATGAAAACGCCACTGAATCAGCACCTATATTAACCCAATTGAATAATTTCTTTATGTCTTTTTTTAGCAGTGATATTTCAACGACTGATGCTAAGCAATTCCTTATTGAGCAAAGCCTCGACGATAATGTGCAGAGTTACGATAACGAAAATAAGAATGATGAGCAATCTTCAAACCTTTCTCATGAATCAAAAGATATGGCAGACATCATAGATCAAGTAAATGAAAGTCTGAGTCTTCATCTTTTTGAGAAGCAAACAGAACATCACATTCCCCTTACTATTCAAGAAATAGAAGCATTGGAATTACCTAAAGCAGATTTGCTCATCGGGGGGCATACTGAAAATCTGCTTTATACTGCTTATGGGATGCCTTATATCGTTGAGAGTGTTCCACGTGATTTGGGGTTAAACCCATTTACTGGCGGCATTGAATATGTTTTTTTACCATTAATACCCCATGAAACAGTTTCTGCAACCGCACAAGTTTGTACAGATTTACCAATTGTATGTAATATTACTCAAGAAGTATTTGAAAGTGGTTTATATGGAGACGGTGTGCTTGGAAGCGCATTGGATCCTAACAACCCTAACAATCAAATCGCTAATCCCCCGCCTACAGAAGTTGATGGCAATTTAATTAATGGTCAAACGGGTGTAACAGTTTGTGAGATTATCTTTGATAATGTTGTCTATTCTCCGGACCAAGGTGGTATTATTACTATTTGTACTGGGGCTGGCAATTTGGTCGTTAATGCAACCACTGGTGATTATAGTTTTATCTTAAATGCTGTACCAGAACCTGGTAAAACCGAGATTGATGATGTAACACAAATTTTTAAATATATACTGTGTGATGAAGATAATTGCCAAAGCTCAGCGAACCTTTCGATTATAATAAATGATGATTTTCCGCTCGCCAACCCCGACACAACGGAAAATTGTGTCACAGCTGGTGGTAGCACCATTTCGGGAAATGTATTGACGAACGATGTTCCTGGCGCAGATGGTCCCATTCAGGTGTATGAGATTTTCTATGATGATGGTGCTAAATCTATTTTACTCAATGGTAATCCAGTAACAGTAGCGACTGAAGATGGTGGCACCCTGACAGTGAACCCGGATGGCTCTTGGACATATACCTCAACGACTGATCTATCTGTAGTAGATCCAAACGAAATCAGTAACAATGAATTTGATGATAGCTTTAGTTATACCGTCATAGATGCTGAGGGTCATGTGAGTAATAATGGCAGTGGTCCTGATGGCAGTGTCGCGCAATCAATATGTGTCGATATTCCCCCGGCATTTAATTGTGAGGATGTTACTTTGTTACAACCCCTGACAACTGAACAAGTTGCTCAATTATTCCCTGAAGTCTTACTCGGCGTCCAATGCGTTCCCAGTAGTCCAAATACATTTGAAGTAACAACAACCCTAGATGAAGTAAACTCAAAAGATAATTTACTGTCCTTAAGAGAAGCCATTATTGCCTCCAATAACGATTCAGGCTCAACCACAGATATCATTTGCTTAGATTCTGGTGTATATACCTTGAGTATTTCTCCAACAAAGGCTAACGGCGACACAAGTGGTGATCTTAACATTACGAGTACCGATCATACTTTAATTATTCAGGGTAATGGTGAGAACAATACTTTTATTGATGCTAATGCTATAGATAGAATTTTTGAGGTAAATGCTGGTGTTACCTTAATTTTAAGAGACTTAACTATCGAAAATGGTTCGGTGAAAGGTGATGATGGTGGTGGCATTTTAAATAATGGTGTTCTTGTTTTATACAATGTTGAGGTGCTTGATAATTCAGTAACCAATAATGGCTTTGGTGGAGGCATTGCATCACACGGAAATGGTACTGGCTCTAATGGCGATGTAACCCTCATTAATAGTGAAATTACTGATAATACAACCGAAAGATCTGGCGCTGGTATTTACTTTGTGGGAGATAGTACCAAAGGAACCTTACCAACGTTAACTATTGAAGATAGCTTAATCCATGATAATCAAACTGTCTCTGGAAATTCCTCACTTGGTGGTGACGGAGGAGGAGGGGTATATATTCAAAATGCAACCGCAAATATTAACGATTCAACCATAGCCTGTAACAGCGCATTTGATGGTGGCGGAATTGAAGCCGTCCAAAAAAACAAGGAAGCGACTGTGGTTGATATTACCAACAGCACCATTGTTAACAATATAGCCGACGGCGGGAAAGGTCTCGGTAGTGGTACTGGCGGTGGCATATTGGATGATGGCGCAACTTTTCAAATCGCCAACAGCACCATGACCTTAAACCAGGCTGGTAAAGGGGGGGCTATTTTTCTAGATCATGATGGTAATGTGACCATAGATAATAGCACTATTGCGAATAATGAGACTGATATTAAAGGAATTAGCGGCGCAATTGATACCCAAAGTCACGGCACTGTCTCTTTGACAAGTACCATCGTGGCAGCGAATGACGCTGATGTTATTTATGATAATAATTTGTCAGATGATAGGGATTTGTCTGGCACAGGCTTTACCTCTTTTGGTAATAATTTAATTGGTAATATTACCAACGGCAGTAATGACTTCACCCCTACAAGCGGTGACATTATTAATTCTGATCCCATGTTAGGCACCATTGCCAATAATGGTGGTCCTACCTTAACATTAGCATTACAAACAGGCAGTCCTGCAATTGATACCGGCAGCAATCCGCTAAGTCTTACTACGGATCAACGCGGTGAACCAAGGCCTGATATCATTGGCACCAATCCTGATATAGGTGCTTATGAAACCCAATCCTCATTACCCAATATGCTAGACGTTCTACTAAATAACATTAGCAATACCGGAACAAGTGGAGGGACTCCTCCTTCGGAACTGCTAACTGTTCCTCCGCCAACCGAAACTAGTTCACTAGACGAAACAACAACAAAACCAACTACCCATGAATAGTGACAATGTACTAAAGCTAAAGTGAACAACTTATGTGTTTGTTAGCTTTATTATAAATACTGATCTTAGTTGAATATATACCAAACTAAAGTTAGAATATTGAATTTACACCGTTAGTTCGAAAACTAAAATCATGATGCTGTACTCCCCCTTACTTCGCTTAGGTAAACAATTCCTTGAAACCGCTGAAGCTATTGGAACAGCGATGGGTATCTACTTCACCGTTAATAATATCCGTGAAGTGAGAAATCAAGAAAACGAGGGCACAAACCAAGATACGCCATCTCGTTTTAACTTTAAAAACTTAAGCATTATTGCCTTCTTTCTTTTTCATATGTTTGCCTTGGTTCTGGCAGCCGGTGTTTGCGGAGAATTCATTTTAAGCGCCTCTATGGCTAATTTATTGGTCAGCGCCACCAGCCTTTTTAACGATTTATACGAGTTCATATGTGAATGGTATCAAGACCGCCATCGCAAAAGGCAACTTGCCAATAAAGAACGTGAATATGCCTCATTCAATATGCATTTTGACCAAAATAACCTCTTTATCAAAGATTTTCTCGAACTTAGAGATGAAATAGAAATTTTAAGCCTACAACAAGAAGAATGCGTATTACTAAATAGCCAATTAGATGAAGCAGCTTGTGATACCGCGAACGTTAATGGCAATTTAATCATCATTGCTAATATGTTAAAAGAAAAAAGTGATTCCATTCTCACTGAAGAAACCGTGATTAACCACTACTATGAGAAATATGGAAGAAATTTAGATGAGAGTAAAATAGTTCGCGAAATTGAGATCAAAGCTAAATTAATTAAGCAACGTACTAAAGAAATTCGAGTTGCGATGCAAGCACTTATTGATCAAGGTTTTGAGCATTCTTACCAAGTTGCTCAATATCAACAAGATCTCAGCTCTTTAGACAGAAAAATCATAAAGCTCGATATTCTCAGTCGTCATTTTTATGAGATAAACAAAGCAAAAACAGCTTTAGAAGATATAAATAATCAACTTGAAAACTTAGACGAAAAATATACTAAACAACCTTTTAATGAATACGCTGATGATGAAAGACGTCAAATAAAAACGCTTGAAAGACACTATTTGCTTCAAAGGCATCGTGCGTTAAGTGATTTTATTGACCAACCTGTGAAACCGATCCCTGCGTCAGCCAGATCAGCCAGATTCGATATTCGCCAAAATGCTCAAGAAGCACTTGAACTGTTGCGTAATCAACAAGATATAGAGTCTTTAAAAAGAATATTAACAAACTATATCAAATCAATAGATCATATGATTGAAAAAAAGAGTGCTGAGTTTAATGAGAAAAGAAAATTCTTAGAAAATATCACTAACGATCCAAAACAACAGACCAGGGTTGATTTAGATAAAATTTTGACTACCGGGAAAAATATTATTGATCTAAAAAGTCAAATAAAATTGGCTGAAAAAGAGAAATCTAACAAACTTTGGTCTACTAATATTAGTATTTTATCTGCTTGCGTATCGATTGTGCTTACATTCTTTTCACATAGAATTCATCTACAAGCATTTGAGGGTCTAAGCAAGGCATTATCTATTTTTGGTACAGTAAACAGTCTTTGGGCAACACAAGTATCTTTAAGAGCGAAAAGAGAAAGCGAAAATGAGGCACAAATTGAGATTAATAATCTCGCTAATGATTGCTCAGAAAGATCTAAATTAATTTCGGATCCAAATTTACGAACCGACTGTGATGGTTTGATACAAAGTTTTCGCCAAAAATTGGATACTCAGTATCCGATTGGGGCTGCAAACGATGGTCTATCACCCCGTCGAATCTATTTGCCTAAAAAATCAACCTCTGTGCAAACGCAACAACGAAAACAGTGGTCTCCCACTAAAGAAACCAAATCAAAGTTTGGCAGATAGCGTTATTCTTTATTACTAAGCGCTTCTTCGGCAACACTTCTATCCTCTGGGGATGCATTTTGATTATTCATTATCATCCCCATCCATGTTTTACTTAAAGCGTCGTTCCCGGCATCGCATTCTATCTTTGCCATTTTCTCTGCCGCAACATAGTTCCCTGAAACGGCCATTGAGCGCATGCCAACAGTAAGACACTCTTTAAGCACATTGGGATCAGTTGCATTTGGTCGCTCATGACATTGCTTCTCAAAATTTTCAACCATTTTCGCCTGATCATTGGTTTGCGGATTATGCTTGGGAAGCTTAGCCAGGATTGATTTACAATCTGCCACTGCATATAGTCCACCAGAAAAAAAAGATAGTAATAAAAAAACAGCACTTATCTTTGATTTAAATACCATCGCCCTCACCTCGCTAAAGTTATTTCCTTAATATTAGATTATTTAAGATACGCTGAAACCAATTGTTATGTTTAATTACACGACCAAGTTCACTGATAAAGTCTATATTTCACGATGTGTCAGTTTCGCCTAATAATGTAAAAATTCACAGTTAATGGGGGATTGTTATGAAAAAATTAATTATTGCATCAGTGTGCAGCTTAGGATTAATCCTAGGGTGCCCTGCTGTTTTAGCAGCAAGTCAACACCATCATCATGGGAACCACCAAGGTCACCACCACCATCATCATGGTCATCACCATCATCACCATGGTCACCACCACCATCATCACCATGGTCACCACCACCATCATCACCATGGTCACCACCACCATCATCACCATGGTCACCACCACCATCATCACCATGGTCACCACCACCATCATCGACATCATCACCACCGTCATCATGGTCACCATTATCATCACGGGCATCACCATCACCATCATCATCATCACGGGCACCATCATCACGGGCACCACCATCACGGGCATCATCACAAACATCATTAAAAGTCATCATATGCAAGCAACCCGGCCACAAGTTCAATCTTGTGGCCAGATTAGCTGAATATTTTGTCAGTTTTATTTTTGGAACCACCCTTAATGTAAATTTGTCTCATATTCGTCGCACAAATTAAGCGAGGTATATCATGAGAACTTTACTATTTTTTTTACTAGTTACCTTTTCAACAGTATCACTAGCCCATAGGTACCACCACCATCCACATCATTATGGCTATGGATGGACCAACTTTTATTATGTGCCAGGGAATGTTCATGAACGTGAGGTTGTACGCGTACGAGGGGGATACTTAGTAGAAAGCTATCACCCAAGAGTTTATTATTGGCCGTATCGTACACGCGTCCACTATAATTATGGTCCAAGATACTGGTATTATCGTGACGCTTATTGGTGGTAATACGTCCCCAAGGGCATTTAGCAAGCCTAGTTGATAAGCCAAATGCCCTTGATTAAAGCATTAAAGGATAATTGCTATGTCAGAAGAACAAGGATTGATTAACTTTGAAGACTTTACCAAAGTTAAGATGTGTGCTGGAACCATTCTTGAAGCCACTTTAAATACAAAAGCAAAAAAACCGGCGTATATATTAACCATCGATTTTGGTTTTTTGGGCATTAAAACAAGCTCAGCCCAAATCACAGAACATTACACGCCAAGCGATCTCATTGGACAGCAAATTATTGCCGTGATGAATTTTCCTCCCAAGAAAGTAGCTGGCATAAACTCAAGTGTACTAGTACTAGCGTGCGTCAATGAAGATACTGGCACTGTGTTACTACGCCCTACACAACCTGTACCAAATGGTTCCCGTGTATTATAAACGCTATGCCATGGTGCAAGGAGTTGCCCAATGAGTTTTTCTTCTGTTGTTAACATTTATGCCAATGCATTTAAATTACTAACAAAAAGCTTTTTATCTGTTTTGCCATTTTCATTACTCTATATCATGATCGAATATCTTATTAATAAATATATTCCGTTTACGCTAACAGAAACTGGCGAACCCTTAAGCAGTTTTGCAAACCCTCTTTTGTCGTTGCTTATCATGCTATTGTGTTTTAATTGCATATTGTATGGCATTTATCAAAAACATCATCAGTTAAAATTTAATTATGTGCATGTTATATTAAATGGGTTATATCGATTTTTTCCTGCTTTAACTGCCTTGTTTCTTATTCTTCTACCCATTATTGTTATCAGCATAGCACTTAACTATATCAGTGGGATTTTTGAAACACTTAGCATAACAGATTCCTCAAAACTTCATTTCATGGCAATTGTAATGATCGGTATTCTATTCCTCTTTTTTATTGGCATGATCACTTGGTTGATCATGTCTCTTTATTTTTATACCACCCCTGTCATCGTTGTCATAAAAAAAGAAACCGCTATCAATGGGCTTAAACATAGTTGGCAATTATTACATGGACATTGGTTTAGAACGTTCTTGATAGTTTTTATGCTTATCGTTGCATCGACATTGCTTCAAATGGGACTTTTTCTATTGATAGGAAATTTATCCGCACAATTAATTGAATTAATTATGCTGCCTTTAGTCGCTTGCGTTATGATTCTCTATCATGAACAACTTGAAAAAGAAAACTAAATGCTATTTTGCAGACTTAAAGCATATTGATAATCTTTTTCTTCTTGGTCTAATCTCTTTGCTAAAAGAAGATCTTGCTCAATCTGCTCTCTTGTTTGCTCAACACTTCTTTTAGTGACCCGACTTGGCAGGTAAGCTGGTGGGGCTTTCAAGGCAGAAATTTTAGCTGAAGGACATTTCTTCTGTGCTAGCAGTGCCTTGAATACTTGTTTTTCAATTTCTTCATCAGATAGTAAATCACCATCTTTGATCATTCTTGAAGCAAACTTACCCTTTTTTTGGTATGTCTCATCATAAAGACGGTCACTTTCATCTCTTGCTATCACCACCGCATTATTTTCATCTGCAAACGGACAATCTGGGCTTTTGTTGAGCCTATACTCATGAAATAATTTATATAAATTCGTATAAACCACATCAAGATCAGCTTTTGAAAACCCTGGCAGTATTTTTTGTATGTTTTGGCGAAGCGCCACATCTTCTTGTGCCACCACCTCGCCGATAGGTAATTGACGGACAGTTAAAGGATAACGTGAAATATCTTGTGTAATTAAATCGATTAAGTCATTGAAAGCTGTATTGATATCTTTTAACTTTAGACCTTCTACTGTGTCATAAAGAAAATTAGTATATGCTCGGATCTCTTCTTCTATAGCTGATTGCTGAAATTTTGTTGCGCCTAACATCGGATCAATGCTCTTTAATGTCTGATTTTTGATCACAGTAATGAATGCGTAAAGAGAGAGCAATGAGGAGACGACCAAAGGTAAGGAATAAGGTTTAGACGGGATAATTTAGTCAGCAGACATATGTGTTTTAGACTCACTGATCTGTTGCTTGAAATTGCATGGGGCGTGTTTTATCGCATATATGTTTAAGGCTTTGCCATTCACTGGCTGTTAAGCTAGGCTCTGAATTCTTAATATTTTCATTTTCTTTAATTAGGTTGATCCTTTCCTGGTGGGTAGGGTGATCCACCAAATAAGCCTCAAGTCCTTCGAACTCTCCAGATTGTTTGGCCAAAAACTCCATGGATTCTCTAAAACCTTTAGGCGAAATGTTAGCCTTTTTAACCAAATCGATGGCGATTTTATCCGCTTGCGTTTCAAAATCACGACTAAATTTCAAATTCAAGAAATCAAACGCAATATTTTGATTGGAGATCCCAAAAACAGCATTATAAAACGTTCTAATGCCCATCTCATTGATAAAACTTGCTATTACATGATGTTTCAATGAATGGCCCATTTCATGCGCGATGACGCCGGCAACAGCATCTGGTGAATCCATTTTGAGTAACCCACTGTAGACAAAAATATGAAACCCAGGGGTTGATTCTGCATTAACAAAATCAGGAGAATCTATTACTCTCACATCAAAATTATGTTTTGTGTTTGCGCCCTTTTCAAGTTTTCGCACTATTTTATCCAAGGCTTTCCTGCCATCAACGCTGACACATTCTGTGGTTCCAACAAATCTTTGCTTAACTTCATTTTCCCAAATATCCTCTTCCCAACTATAAGGTATGATATTAGCAATCCACAATGACACCATTGGAAAATGCCAAAGCGGCATAAATAGTAATAAAACACATGCAGCCATTAACATCCAAACAATACGCCAAGGATGATGAACGTGAGACAGTTTGATGTTCTTTGGGGGTATCAGAGGAAAAATAGCTTCATAAGCGGTAGTATTTTCCACAACTAAACGCGCACCAAGCATGGTTTTACATCCAATCTTGGCTGGCTTTTGCTGATGTAAGCGCTCCATTAATTGCAGGCTTTCTTTTGGCCAAAGTACTTGCGT
Organism: Pseudomonadota bacterium; assembly: GCA_018241965.1. Lineage (GTDB taxonomy): Bacteria > Pseudomonadota > Gammaproteobacteria > Berkiellales > Berkiellaceae > Berkiella. Next base: position 87,420 of record JAFECS010000019.1, read on the forward strand.
TTCTCCTGATTCATCTTTGATGAATATCATTAAACCTTGCGTAGTTACTTCTACTAAGACAATTTTCGCTTGAATATGAAGTCCGTCAAAAAATTTAGCACTAAACTTATTCATGCATCAGTTTCTCATATTAGACCGATTTCCAAATTCATAATGGAAGCAAACCCACCGCCAAATTTAGATTTTTCACCAGGCGCTTGCAATATGGATAATTCACTTAGGTTACCACTTACTTTGACATGTTTGCAAAAAAACTGCATTCTTCTTTGCCACAAAATAGGCAGCCCCAAAGAAAGCGTCAGAATAAAAATAAGATCATTAATTACAAATAACTTGAAATAGTCATATCCTGAAGCATCACAAGTAAATCCAATATTTCCAAAACGAAGATTATTATATCTTCCTCTAAATAAAGCCGCTCTATACCAATACCGAGGGATATAACAAATCCAGATTAATAATATCACCACAAGATAGTACCCTTCTTTAATGAGGGTAAAAATAAGTTTCTCTATTAGCCATCCTTCATGGGGAGCCAAGCTTGCGATATAGGGTAAAATAAAATAGGCAACTAATGATACTAACCCAACGAGATAGCAAATGGCTCCTATTGTTCCCAAATTGACCATAATCAATGCTTTATAGCTAATGTTAAAGGCTGCTTTTTGGTTACCAAAATAGAGTTTCTTAAGCTTATATTTACTTAACATAATATCGCTAATCGGGATCCAAAACCCAACCGTTATGACTTTTAAAATAGTGTTGATAAGGCCAAGTGACCCATAAACCAGTGCAGAGCCACCTAAATGCCCTCTGATCCCGCGCCAACGTAGCCTAGATATGCGATAGCGCAAAGATCCAAAAACAATAATAAATGGCAAAAAGGCAAAGAAAAAAATTAAATAAATTGGCGTCATTAAAACCGCAATAAATAGCTTGATATTCTTTTTAGGGTTAAATTGGGCATCCAGTGTGGAATTAAATAATGAGATAGATAAGCGCCATTTAACATCGAGCAGCTCATTTTTATATTTTAGAAAAACCCCCTGATCATTAAACCTTACCCAAAAATTACTCAGGCTTGAATATTGTCCCATTATTTTATTATGATTGAACGGGTCATGCTGCTCAAAATGATAAGCAGTTTCATTTTCGTCAACATTCTCATCTTCTTGCTGCACTTGCTGATGATCATGCTTTTGCTTGTTAAAAGCCTCTATTTCATCTTGCGCCCAAATTAGCGGAATTAAGCTGGAAAATAATAATAAACATCCAAAAACCAATCCCCAAATCAGTTCTTTGGCATAGCCGGTATATTCAAATCTATCATTGTCTAAAATAAATGATGATGTGATGTATCTTCTTTTTCTGGTTTTTCCCCAAAAATGATAAATACCTAATGTTAAAATACTAAGCGTTATGGATAGCGCATATATTTTATACAGCTCATCTATTTTTCCGTCATACGAAAATGTATGCAGTTCTTGCTCAACTGCCATAGGGATGCCTTTAGCGAGTATGCCTAATAAGCTATATCGATTTAATAGTTAAATGCTTGATATCTCGACGCGCTAAGCAATTGACAAGAGTACTTAAATTCAATATCTTAGGAACCAGTAGCCCTCTTATTTTTGTAGTAGTAATTATGGTCAGTAGTCTGTTTGATCAGTTGTCCTTCATTCGCAAGGAGAATACATAATGACTTATCCACAAAAGCAAATCAATCGCACCATCAATTTCATTGTCGATCAATTACGTTATAACTACAAACAGGAATCTATTTACCTCAGCGGTCCACAAAAAAAATCGCTACGAAAAGAAATTGAACTTGCGTTAAAACCACTTTCGGAAAAAAATAGAAAAAAGATTGAATTTCATGCTTCTAATATTGATCTAGCAGCGCTTTTTACGTCCTTTAACACCCAAGATATTATATTTCCGGATAATATGACGATTATCATAAAGCGCAAAGGTATAAGTATCGTGTGGCAAGGGGATGTGAGAACTGAAATATACAATCATCAAAAAGAAAAACGAAAGACCGAATCACAAAGAGATTCTGAATTAGAAGAGAAACTCCGATTATTAACGCTTGATGAGGTAGATGATTATTCATCATCCAATTCAGGAGAAGATGAAGAGGATGTTTTCTTTGAACGTAAACCTTCTACTTTTGTTCCCTTAAGCGATTATATACACCAATGTGCAAGAAGCCATCAGAAACAACAAACCACGCAAGTGAGCATAAGCTCTAAACCTGCACTTACAAATGCATAGCTTAAAAAGGCATTTGATGATGCCTTTTCAGGGTTAATAAATAGTTCAATTTTTTTTTTGAGATAACTGTATAAAAATTCGCCATAGGTCAGCAGGGATTGTTTTAAACTGAGAAATGAATCGATATTAACGTAGAGGTTCATATGAATAACAAAACCCTGGCAAGTATTGCTTGTATATTATCACTCTTTATCACAGCCACCCTGGTTCATGCCGATGATACAGTCTCAAATGTCCAAAACTCATCTTATCATGATGATGATGAGGATGAGGATGGTTTAGCGGTTTGCGCCACCAGCAACCTTAAGGGTAAAGCACGTGGATGGTGCGAAAGCTATTGTGGTGATCACCAATGCGGTACGCTAGGAGGAACGGTGCCTTCTGATTCTAAAGCCACTGTTCCTGGTAAAGTTTGCTCATTATTGTTGGCTAAATTAAAAGCGTATTTAGGACAATCGGCAGACTATCCGTGTAACACTGTTAAACAGACCATCACATTATCTCCTTCGTTGTCATTTCCAAACACCCAATTTGGCGTTTCATCTGCGCCTCAGACTGTTATATTAACTAATGTCAGCTCAACTTTGTTTTCAGTTATCCCTTCGTCGATTACTATAACAGGCACTCAAGCTTCGGCTTTCTCTCAAACTAATAACTGCAGCTCACTCGCTCCTGGCGCTAGTTGCTCAATCAATGTTGTCTTTACGCCACAAGTCCCTAGCCCATTGCCTCCAGCGGGAACCATAGTTTCTTCACTTGCCACTTTAAGTGTTTCCAACGGCCAATCCATACTTGCTAGTGTAAGCCTTGATGGTAAGGCAACTGCAGAGCCACAGGTAAGTGTTTCTCCAGCTTCGATTGATATGACAGTGACTTCGGATAATGGAAGTGGAAGTGTTTTTTCGCAAATTACCATTTCAAACTCGGCAAATGCTACTTCTAATCTGTTGATTAGCTCGATTCAGATAACCGGAAGTGTTTTTTCCAAAGACTCGAATTGTGATAGTGCAGTGATCCCTCCTGGTGGCAGTTGTATTTTTAATGTAAATTTTGCGCCTACCGGACAGTCAGTTGTGGTGCAGACTTATACAGGCTCTATCACCATTAATGACAACTCGCCAACTACGCCAGAAACCGTTAGTCTAACAGGAGCTTCACACTGTGTTTTGTGTTTACTTAGATAGAAATAGGATTTCTAAAGCGCAAATAACCACCATAAGGTGGTTATTTTTTTATAGTCCTGGTTGAATATTGGTTATAGTCGATTGGCCTAAAGCGAAGATAAGACATGAAGTTATCATACCACCAAGAACTATGGCTGCCAGATCTTTCATTGTATTTACATTTATCAAGGTAACTAGAAGTGTTGAGAACACACCAAAAAAATTCATATAAGAAGAAAATATGGCCATTCTTCTTCCCATGGGCTCTTCGCAGACTTCTATTGCAAAACGACTTAAAGGCCCAAATGTCATTGCTGCCCCTAGGGCAACAAATATCATGGATATCACCATGGCATACAAAGGTAACAGCATGAAGCTGGTTATGACAAAGCTCAATGCTCCCAACAGGCCTATACTGACACCCCATTTAATTAAAGAAATTGGGTTAACACGATGAATAAGCAGCGTGGTTATTTGGGCCCCAACGATAAAACCACCAAATACATATAATTGAATTAAACCATATTGTATGGGGGATTGATGATAACTTTCCATGAGGATAAAAGGACATTGAACCACCCAGCAAATTAAGGACAAAAACATAAAGCAAAAAGGCAGCGTAAATATTAAAAATGCTTTGCGGGTAATTATCTGCCAATAATCTTTGAAAATATTTTTTAACTGTAAAGGGATCTTTTCTTTTTGTCGGCTGGGGGTAGCTAAGGACAACATCAATAAGCTTAATAGGCCCCAACCTGTAAGAATGTAAAAAATAGCACGCCAATCGGTAAATTCTATCACCAATGCTCCCAAAATGGGGCCAAATGCAGGCGCAAGAATAACAATGGCGCCCATCAATGAAATAATCTTTATCGCAACGAAGGTATCATAACTTTCATGAATGGCGGCATATCCAGCAACGACGACCGCGCAAACAACACAGCCTTGGATAAATCGGGCAATCAAAAAAACGTGAATATTGGATGTGTAGGCGCATGCAAAGCTGGATGCGCTAAACATCAGCACACCCAAAATAAGCACCACTTTTCTGCCAAACCTATCCGATAACGGCCCCATAAGCAGTTGCAAAGACGCCGAGCCTAAAAACCAATATAACAAGGTATCTTGTGCTACCGATTGAGAAATTTGAAATTCTTCCATTAATAACGGCAAGCCAGGCAAGTACATGTCATTGGCAAGATAGGTGGCTATTTCTAACAAAACAACCGCAAAGGGAAACCAATAAGAGATCTTACCTTGTTTCATGGTTTTAAACTTATGAAATAATCAGGGCACATGAGTTAAAAAATTAACAAAATTTAATATGATAGATGAGTTACAACTTTACGCAAAAAATGTCGGTTCTCTTACATATTAAATCAATGATCTCTTTGAAGCAACTTTGAGTGGGCTTATTTCCTCATTTGCTTACTAAGCGGTACACTTGATTTAATCGTAGAGCATAAAGGAGAATTATCCATGAATATCGATAAAGCTGTATTTTGCTTTGCAGGAACCCTTATTCTAGCCAGTTTGTCACTTTCCCAAGTTCATAATATTAACTGGTTATGGTTTACTGCCTTTATTGGTGTAAACATGATCCAAGCCTCTTTTAGCGGCTTATGCCCCATCGCCATGTTATTTAAAAAGCTAGGTATTAAACCTGGTAACGCTTTTAATTAAGGAAATACAACATGTTTCGGTTTTTAGGCTTTTGGCTGTTAAGCATTGGATTGCCCTTACAAGCTGCCCAATTGGTCACCCAAACTGCCTCCTATGAAAAATTACCATTAGAACGTTGCTTTGATGGTACCGTCGAAGCGGTCAAACAAGCCACTGTTTCTGCGGAAACCAAGGGCCGTGTAGAACAAATATTTTTTGACATAGGTGATAAAGTTCCCAAAGGCGCCGTGATCCTAACACTGGTTTCCAATGAGCAACGCGAAGCGATTAATCAGGCCCAAGCGAAACTCACTGAAGCCCAAGCAAACTATGAATCAGATGCTAAAGAATATGAACGGATGAATACCTTATTTAAAGAAAACATTGTTTCTAAATCTGACTGGGATAAAATCACAGCGCGCTTTAACATTGCAAAAGCACAAGTATCTGCAGCACAGGCAGCCTTAAAAACAGCAAAAGAACAATTAAGTTACACTGAAATCCGTGCTCCCTATGGCGGGGTCGTCAGCGCACGTCATGTAGAATTAGGTGAAGCTGTATTTCCAGGAAAGGCGCTGATGTCTGGTTTTGAACCCAGCCTAATGCGTGTACAAGTTGATCTCCCACAAGCGGTCGCCCAAAAAGTAAGCACCTTAAAAATGGCTCGCCTTATCCGTGATGATAATAGCGTTATTATTCCGTCGAAAATAATTCTATATCCTCAGGCTGATCCTGCCACGAGTACAGTGCGTGCACGCTTAGAGCTACCCGAAAATAATGGTTCATTATATCCAGGCGAGTTTATTAAAGTTTGGTTTACCGTGGGAGATGTCCAAAGGCTCCTCGTCCCAAGCGAAAGTGTCGTCTATCGTTCTGAAGTCAGTGGCATTTATGTGGTCAAAGATAACACTCCTGAACTTCGTCAGATCCGCCTTGGAAACCGTTTTGGAGATAAGATTGAGGTCTTAGCAGGCCTTCAAGCAGGCGAACTGGTTGCACAAGATCCGATTGCTGCCGGTATTGAACTTCATGAAACAAAAATAAAGAAAATTAATGGAAAATCATAATCATAAACTTGGCATAACCGGTACAATTGCTGCTTTTTTTCAAAATTCAGCACTGACACCTTTATTAGCAATAGTTTGCTTATTATTAGGACTGTTCGCTTCATTGATTACCCCACGAGAAGAAGAGCCTCAAATCAATGTCACCATGGCGAATGTGTTTATTCCATTTCCTGGGGCGTCCGCATTAGATGTTGAAAATTTAGCCACTAATCCCATGGAGCAAGTCTTGGGTGAAATAGAGGGAGTTGATCATATTTATTCAATTTCTCGCCCGGGCATGGCAGTGCTCACTGTGCAATATAAAGTTGGCGTTCCCAGAACTGAAGCGCTGGTGAGACTTTACAATGCTATTTATTCAAATCAAGATTGGCGTCCACAACATCTTGGGATCCTTTCTCCTTTAGTTAAGCCCAAAGGAATCGATGATGTCCCTATTGTTACTTTAACCTTGTGGACCAAGGATCCCATGCGCGGAGCAATAGACTTAAAGCAAATAGCCCATGCATTAGAGTCTGAATTAAAGCGTATTCCTGGCACACGCAACGTAAATACTATTGGTGGTCCTGAACAAATTGCGTTTGTGGCAATTGATCCACAAAAAATGAATGCACGCGGACTCTCCATTAGCGAATTACGTCAAGCCTTATCTAACACCAATTATGCACTACAAAGCAGCTCTGTTATCACCAATAACGAAAATATTCCCGTTCAAGCAGGCGAATTTTTAACCAATGTCAGTGAATTGGCGCAGCTGGTGGTGGGCTCGCATGATGGCAAACCCATATACTTACAAGATGTTGCTACCATCAACTATGGTCCTTCTGAAAATCAAAATTATGTTTGGATTGCAAAGCCAGAAAATGATGGTGTTTCTTACGCCCCGAGCGTAACCCTCTCGATTAGCAAAAAGCCTGGTGAAAATGCTGTTGTTATTGCCGATAAGATCCTATCACATATTCGTCAACTGCAAGGCAGTTTTATACCCGAAGGGGTTGAAATTACAACAACACGCAACTATGGTGCCACCGCAGATGATAAGGCAAGCACTCTTATTCATAAGCTAATTTTTGCCACAATCTCTGTTATTGCATTAGTACTGATTACTTTAGGTCGCAAAGAAGCTGTTATTGTAGGGGCAGCCGTTGTTATTACGCTGGCAACGACGCTTTTTGCCTCCATGATGTGGGGTTTTACTTTAAACCGCGTCTCCTTATTCGCACTTATTTTCTCTATTGGTATTCTTGTTGATGATGCCATCGTTATCGTAGAAAACATACACCGGCACATGGTAAAGTTTAATGAAAACCTAATGCAAATTATCCCTCGAGCCGTAGATGAAGTCGGCGGCCCAACCATATTGGCGACTTTAACTGTCATCGCCGCTTTGATACCCATGGCATTTGTCTCTGGTTTAATGGGGCCGTACATGAGCCCCATTCCTATCAATGCCTCGATGGGCATGCTGATTTCTTTATTGGTCGCACTGACGTTTACACCTTGGATGTCTCTTAAACTATTAACTAATCATTCAAATAAAAAAGCTATCGCAGATGGCTTATCCGATAAATCTTTTGTATTTTTTGAAAAAATCATGGTGCCATTTTTAGGTCCGAATAAGAAAAATCGCTTCAAACTTGCTGGTGTCGTTGTTTTGTCTATCCTTTTAGCAATAAGCTTAATATTCTTTAAATTGGTTATCCTTAAAATGCTTCCTTTTGATAACAAAAGTGAAATTCAAATTGTTGTCAAACTCCCAGAAGGAAGCGCACTAGAAAAAACAAATTCAGTTTTACATGATTTGACTAATTATTTATTAACAGTGCCTGAAGTCACCGATATTGAAGCTTATGCAGGTACAGCTTCGCCAATTGGATTCAACGGCTTAGTAAGACAATATTATTTACGTCAAGATCCTAATTTAGGTGATCTTCAAGTCAATCTCAAAGACAAAAAAGAACGTAAAAGAACCAGTCACGACATTGCTAAAGCGATAAGACAACCACTGAATCAAATTGCAAAACAAAACGGCGCTACCATCGAGATTGTTGAAGTACCGCCAGGCCCACCTGTGTTAGCACCAATCGTTGCTGAAATTTATGGTCCTGATTACAATGGTCTTATTCGTACAGCCAAAAATATAAGAACTGAATTTGAAAAAACAAACGGTATTGTTGATATTGACGATACTATTGTAGCCCAGACGCCACGTATCATTGCTAAAATAGATCAATCAAAAGCAGCGCTTTTAGGCGTAAACCAAGCTGATGTTGTTGCTGCTATTAATGCAGCTTTAGCAGGTGATGATGTTACTTTTATGCACACAGGTCATGCAAAATACCCTATCCCCATACGGTTGATGTTAACTGCAGCAAATAAAGCAGATATGCATGATGTTCTGAGTCTAAAAGTCCGTAGTGCTTTTGGTAAACTTATCCCCCTCTCTGAAATCGTTATCCTTGAAAAAACAGATCTTGAGCAAGATATTTACCATAAAGATCTGCTCCCAGTTGTGTATGTTAAAGGAGATATGGCAGGACATATTGATAGCCCGCTTTATGGTATGTTTTCTATCATGCAATCTTTAAAAAATATGCAGCAATTTTTTATTCACCAACCGGAAAATACTTACTTTTATAGCCTTAAATGGGATGGGGAATGGCAAATTACTTATGAAACATTTCGTGATATGGGCTTAGCTTATTCAGTAGGACTCATTTTAATTTACTTGCTTATTGTTGCTCAATTTCGTTCCTATGTTGTTCCACTGATTATCATGGCACCGATTCCATTAACAATTATTGGGATATTGCCTGGCCACGCACTTTTGGGTGCTCAATTTACAGCAACTTCCATGATAGGCATGATTGCCTTGGCGGGCATTATTGTTCGCAACTCTATTTTGTTGGTTGATTTTATTAATAAAACCCACAATGCAGGAGAATCCCTTGAAAAAGCTGTCATTGGATCTGCTGCTGTACGTGCAAGACCAATTATTCTTACGGCAATTGCAGCAATTTTAGGTGCGTTTTTTATTCTAGATGATCCCATTTTCAATGGCTTGGCCATCAGCCTTATTTTTGGCATATTAGTTTCTACATTGTTGACTTTAGTTATTATTCCTTTACTTTATTATTGTTATTTGCTGATACAAGCAAGATAAACTTGCATCAAGGATACTCTTAGGATGAAACAGATTTGTAAAATTATTTTTTTATCTATTTTGGTTGGCTTTATGTACCCCGTGTTCGCAAGCGATACCCCTCAAGGAGCGATTGATAACTGTGCTGACAAAGATGAAGGAGATGCTTGCGACTTCATGAACTCAGAAGGGGTCACCTTAGATGGTTTTTGTATCGCACAAAGCGATAACAAAGGGTACCTCGCTTGTGTTCCTTCCGAATAAGAATTCAGCAAACCAACATATCAAGCAATCTATACTCGCTCCATAAATAAAATGGAAACAGCAGTTAAAAATCGTTAAAATTTGCCCTTTGTTTGCAACGAAGTAGGTCCCTATTCCTGTGGAAAAGCATTTGTATATTGAAACTTGGGGCTGCCAGATGAATGAGTATGACTCTAAACGCATGGCAGAATTACTCGAGGCCAGCCATGGATTAAAGTTGTCTAACTCCCCTGAAAATGCTGATGTACTGTTAATGAATACTTGCTCGATTCGGGAAAAGGCTCAAGAAAAAGTATTTTCGCGCTTAGGCCAGTGGCGTGAACTCAAAGAAACCAATCCTTCACTCATCATTGGTGTGGGCGGGTGCGTTGCCAGTCAAGAGGGTGATGCTATCCGAAAACGTGCCCCTTATGTGGACATCGTATTTGGTCCACAGACATTACATCGATTACCTCTGCTGATTAACAATGTTAAACGTCACGGCAAAGCGGCTATTGATGTTAGTTTTCCTTTAATTGAAAAGTTTGATTGTTTACCAGATCCCAAAGTTGATGGCCCTTGTGCATTTGTTTCTATACAAGAAGGTTGTAGTAAATATTGTTCCTATTGTATCGTTCCTTATACACGCGGCGAAGAAGTGAATCGTCCTTTAGATGATGTTATTGCAGAAGTGATGCATTTGGCATCTCATGGTGTAAAAGAAATTACCCTGCTTGGTCAAAATGTAAATGCTTATCAAGGGAAAATGCATGATGGTCATATCGCAGATTTAGCCTTATTGATACGTTATGTTTCAGCCATCAACGGCATAGAGCGGATCCGTTATACCACTTCTCATCCTAATGAATTTTCAACAAGTTTAATAAATGTATATGCGGATGTCCCTACTTTGGTAAATCATGTACACTTACCCGTACAAAGCGGCAGTGATAGAATTTTAAGCTTAATGGGACGTAACCATACGGCACTGGAATATAAATCAAAAATCCGTGCTTTACGTAAAATCAGACCAACGTTATGCGTTTCATCAGATTTTATCGTTGGTTACCCAGGCGAAACGGATGCTGATTTTAAAGCCACTTTAGATCTCATTGATGCTATTGAATTTGATCTGTCTTATTGCTTTATGTATAGCCCGCGCCCTGGGACGTTGGCTGCCACACTGCCAGACCAGGTGGACCCCGAAGTGAAAAAAGAACGCTTAACACGATTACAAGAACGTTTGGCCTTCCATGCCAATAAGATAAGCCAAGCTATGGTGGGCACCAAAGAGCGCGTTATTGTCATCAGCCCTTCAAAGAAAAGTCCTGAAAAGGAAGTCTATGGCAGAACAGAAAACAATAGAGCTGTGCATTTTATCGGTAGTAAAGATTTGATAGGCCAGTTTGTGGATGTGCACATAATCCAAGCAAGACCCAACTCCTTAAGAGGAGAATTGGTTGGATTGTAAGTTATTGATTATTAATTAATTTATTTAAGAGGTAGGATGCGTGCTTTGCAGGTAATTCATTAAGAGTTATGCTTAAAGATGAACCCCTTATCATAAGGCAATCAGGAACGCACTTGAGCGAGAAAGTTAGTTTTTGTGAAATTTCATTAACCCCTATTGATAACCGCAGATTAATGAGTCTTTGTGGTCATGTAGATGAACACTTGCGCCAGATAGAACGTCGCCTTGGGGTTGAAATTAGCAATCGTGGCAATACTTTCCAAATCATGGGCACCAAAGAAGCCGTCCATCTTACCCATAACCTGATAAACAACCTTTATGCACAAACAGAAAATGGCACCGAGTTAACCCCCTCAATCGTTCATTTATCCTTACAAGAAAGTGTGCAAATGCTAGAAAAATCTAAATCACATCAAATCCAGACATCGTATCTTGATGAGATGATACCTGGCTCTGAATTAACCGTTAAAACACGTCATGGTTTAATTAAACCACACAGTAAAAATCAATATCATTATCTTAAAAGCATTGCCAGCCATGACATCAATTTTGGCATTGGTCCTGCTGGCACAGGGAAAACATATTTAGCCGTTGCCATGGCAGTAAAAGCCTTAGAATCTGAAAGAGTCAGACGAATTGTCTTAGTCAGACCTGCTGTAGAAGCTGGCGAGCGGCTTGGCTTTTTACCTGGTGATTTAAGTCAAAAAATTGATCCCTATTTAAGGCCTTTATATGATGCGCTTTATGAAATGCTTGGCTTTGAAAAGGTAAGCAAGCTTATGGATAGGAACATCATTGAACTTGCCCCCTTGGCCTATATGCGTGGCAGAACACTCAATGATGCTTTTATTATTTTAGATGAAAGTCAAAATACCACTCGTGAACAAATGAAAATGTTCCTCACCCGATTAGGCTTTGGCTCAACAGCCGTTATCACCGGCGATATTACACAAGTAGATTTGCCCAAAGGTACTGTTTGCGGATTAAACCATGCTATCAGTGTACTTAAAGATATTCCCGAAATGAGTTTTACCTTTTTTGACGCAACCGATGTTGTTAGACATCCTTTAGTGCAGCGCGTTGTCGAAGCTTATGAACGTTATGAAAATTCCTCTAAAGGCACAAAGCCATGACAGATTTTGACGTTCAAATAGCAACCAAGGTGTCATGTCCGTCGAGAAAACAAATAAAAAACTGGATAAAGATAGCCCTTGATGAACAAAAAAAGAAAGGCTCACTCGTCGTAAGAATTGTCGACGAAGAAGAAATGACTACATTGAATCATCAGTATAGAAAAAAAGAAAAACCCACCAACGTGTTATCGTTTAAGAGCCAACTGCCTCCTGACTTGGGCGCTGATGTTTTAGGCGATATTGTTATCTGTGCAAGTGTTGTAGCCACTGAATCACTGGCTCAAAAAAAATCCCTTGAACAGCATTGGGCACATATGGTGGTGCATGGCGTGTTGCATTTACTGGGCTATGATCATGAAAATGATATTGATGCTCAAATCATGGAAAATCACGAAATTGCAATACTCGATAAGTTAGGTTTTCCCTCCCCGTACAGAGAAGAAACACATGAGTGAAGATAATGGGGCTCAAAATCCAGGATGGCTTAAAAGATTAAGCAGTGCATTAGGAAAACAACCTAAGACTCGCGATGAATTACTTGAATTTTTAAGAGATTCTTCACAAGATCTGCTTTCTCCTGATTCATTACGAATGATGGAAGGTGTATTTCAAATTTCGGACATGATGGTCAGTGAGATTATGCTTCCCAGAGCAGAAATGGTGGTGGTGCAAAAAGATGCCTCTTATGAAGAACTTCTCCCTATTGCCATTAAATCTGGGCATTCTCGCATACCGGTCATTGGGGAAAACAAGGATGAAGTAATTGGTATACTCATGGCAAAAGATTTATTAATATATTCTTTGCCAGATCAAAGCGAACGCTTTTCTTTAAAGGATATACTCAGACCTGCCGTTTTTGTGCCTGAAAATAAACGATTAGGCGTACTGTTAAATGAATTCCGTAAAAATAGAAATCACATTGCCATAGTGGTTGACGAGTATGGTAATGTCTCAGGATTAGTTTCCATCGAAGATATCCTAGAACAAATTGTTGGCGATATTGAAGATGAGCATGATATTGAAAAAGATGTTTATATAAAACAACATAAAGATAACACCTATTCAGTTAAAGCGCTTACGCCCATCGAAGAATTTAATGATTTTTTTGGGACTTCGCTAAAAGATGATGAATATGACACGATTGGAGGACTTGTCTTACAAGGTTTTGGTCACCTGCCTAAGCGCGGAGAAACAATTACCGTTAACGACATTACTTTTAAAGTGTTACGTGCCAATAATCGACGTATTCAAGTGTTACAAACTGAACTAGTTCCAATTATTAAATAAACGATAAGCATACAGGGATTCAACATGAAGGATCTTATCAAAAAAATAAAACCTTATTTACCTTATCTTATTGCCCTGATTGGCGGTGGCATTTTAACTTATGCCTTTGCCCCTTATGATATTGGCATCGCAGGGATCATTTCCCTCAGTATTTTATTATGGGCTATCACCAAACAGCCCCCTAAAAAAGCGTTTTATATTGGCTGGTGCTACGGCTTAGGCATGTTTGGCATGGGAGTCAATTGGGTCTTTTTTAGTATTCATGTTTATGGAAATACCGCTCCTTGGTTAGCCGCTATTATTACAGGCCTATTTGTTATTTTAATGGGTATATATCCTGCGCTATTTTCTTGGACATTAAATAAATTTTTTAACAAGCATGATCTGGTGCGCACGCTTGTTATTTTCCCTGCACTGTGGACAGTTTTTGAAATTGCTCGAGGATGGTTGTTTACAGGGTTTCCCTGGCTCTATCTTGGTTATTCGCAAATGGGCTCGCAATTACATTCTTTTGCCCCCATAGGAAGTGTTTTTGCCGTTTCCTGGGCAGCAGCGCTTGTGTCTAGCCTCTTATATAACATCATTATGTATTATTTTGAAAATAAGAGTACCCCCAAATTGCGCAATCAACTTTTTGCCACTTTATTGGGTGTGTGGGTGATCGCCTTTGGATGCGGCAAAATCAAAGGCACAGAAGTTTCAGACGAAGTCATCGAAGTTGCCCTGGTTCAAGGCAATATCCCTCAGATGATGCGCTGGGATCCTGAGCATGTTGCCAATATTGTACAAACCTATCGCACTCTAACAGACAAAGTACTGGGGACAACTCAAATCATTGTTTGGCCAGAAGGTGCTATCCCGGTACCCTTACCAGAGTCACAACAATTTTTTAGAGAAATGGGCGCATTAGCAAGAGCAAGTCAAGCTGCCTTAATCAGTGGTGTACCAACACAGTTAGCCGATCAAAGACATTATTACAATTCAATTGTTGCCGTTGGTTTAGCTGGCCCAAATAATAATGGTTGTGAAAACTATGAGATGCCAGGTTGTAGTTATGATAAAAGTCATTTAGTGCCTTTTGGGGAATATGTGCCTTTTGAAAGCATATTACGCGGCATTATTGCCTTTTTAAATTTACCCATGTCAAGCTTTGTAGAAGGCCCAAGTAACCAATCACCTTTAATCGCGCAAGGTTTACATTTTGCCCCCGCTTTATGCTACGAGATTGCTTATCCGTTTTATGTGCAACACATTTCCAAAGAAGCCGATTTTATTCTCACCATCAGTAACGATACTTGGTTTGGGGATACCATCGGTCCCTTACAGCATTTACAAATTGCTCAATTTCGCGCGCTGGAAACGGGCAAGTATGTTATAAGAGGAACTAATAATGGTTATACAGCGCTAATTCAACCAAACGGTAAAATACAAGCGCTTGCCAATCCTAATGAAGCAACTGTCCTTGCTGGCGAAGTTACTTTAATGAAGGGACAAACGATTTGGGTACGCTTTGGCATTTGGCCGCTGCTGGCTGCCTTAGTACTCACCTTAGGCGGTGGTTATTATTGGCAAGATCGCAAAAGAATGAAGCTGTTTAAAGCAAGATAACAAACATTAATCAACGCCTGAAAATCCCATTCCTGAGGCAGCCCCTATGGCTGCCCCTACAAGGGCCCCCACGATTTTAAAGGGTAAAAGAACAATGCTGGCAACTGCCTCGCTGGCAGCAGAATTGCCTACAGCGGTTTTAGTCGTATTGGAGGCACAGCCAACACCAAGGACCAACACCACCAAGAGTACAGATAATTTCCTTTTTTGCATGTTTAATCCCTTAATTTGCCTTATTTCTCCAATTTAGGAATGATACTATAGCTATACCGACTAACATTATTAAAAAAAAGACTATGCAAGAGCATTACCATCCAGCCGAGATTGAACAACAAACTCAAGCCTATTGGGAACAACATAACAGTTTTACGGTGAAAGAAGATCCCAAAAAGGAAAAATTTTACTGCCTAAGTATGTTCCCTTACCCAAGTGGGCACTTACATGTAGGCCACGTGCGCAACTATACCCTAGGCGATGTGATTGCCCGATTTTGGCGTATGCAAAACAAAAATGTGTTACACCCTATTGGTTGGGATGCTTTTGGTCTACCGGCAGAAAATGCCGCCCTCAAACATCAAGTCCCCCCTAGCGTTTGGACCTATGACAATATTGCGC
This sequence comes from Pseudomonadota bacterium, assembly GCA_018241965.1. GTDB lineage: Bacteria > Pseudomonadota > Gammaproteobacteria > Berkiellales > Berkiellaceae > Berkiella. The sequence goes on from JAFECS010000019.1 coordinate 103,085, forward strand.
ATATGCGCAAACAATTTAAGAGCTTAGGTTTATCTTTTGATTGGTCAAGAGAAATTGCCACCTGTGCCCCAGATTATTACCGTTGGGAACAATGGTTATTTATTAAAATGTATGAAAAGGGTTTGGTTTACAAAAAAAATTCTGTCGTAAACTGGGATCCGGTTGATCAAACAGTCTTGGCCAATGAGCAAGTAATTGATGGTCGCGGATGGCGATCTGGCGCTAAAGTAGAAAGGCGCGCCATCCCTCAATGGTTTTTAAAAATCACCGATTATGCTCAAGAATTACTTGATTCTCTTGATCACATGCCAGGCTGGCCAGAACAAGTGCGCACTATGCAACGTAATTGGATTGGCCGCTCAGAAGGGGTCTCTTTCCAATTTGCTGTTGAAAATGATATTTTTTCCCCCATTGACGTATATACCACACGTATTGATACCTTAATGGGCGTCACTTATATTGCCGTGGCTCCACAACACCCTTTGATTGAAATTGCTTTAAAACAAAATCCGAGTTTACAAAGTTTCATTGATCAATGCCGAAATATAAAAGTTGCCGAAGCAGATTTAGCAACCTTGGAAAAAGAAGGTAAACCTACAGGTTTATACGCACTTCATCCCATCACCCAGGAACGTTTACCGATTTGGGTAGCAAATTATGTGGTGATGGATTATGGCTCAGGTGCTGTAATGGCTGTGCCTGCTCATGATCAGCGCGATTATGAATTTGCTAAAAAATATCAATTGCCTATAAAAGAGGTCATTTTGCCACCCGATGGCACTGCCTCTTCGCTTGATAAACAAGCGTGGACTACTTTAGAGGGTAAATTAATAAACTCTGGTATTTTTGACAATTTGTCGCCCGCTCAAGCCCTGGTAAAAATTGCTGACTACTTAGCGCAAAAAGGTATTGGCAAAAAACAAATCAATTATCGCTTACGCGATTGGGGCGTTTCCAGGCAACGATATTGGGGCGCGCCCATCCCCATGATTGAATGCCCTCATTGTGGCACGGTACCTGTTCCTGAAAAAGACTTACCCGTGAGACTCCCAGAAGGCGTTACCCCTCAAGGCGCAAGCTCCATTTTGACGCAAATGCCAGAATTTTATGAAGTGAATTGCCCACGCTGCCAACAAAAAGCACGTCGTGAGACCGATACCTTTGACACCTTTATGGAATCGTCTTGGTATTATGCGCGTTATACTTGCCCAGATTCACACCAACACATTTTCGATGACAGAGTGCATTACTGGACCCCTGTCGATCAATATATTGGCGGTATTGAACACGCCATTTTGCATTTGTTGTATTCTCGCTTTTTACATAAGGTATTGCGCGATCTGAAATTGGTGAAAAGCGATGAGCCATTTACCAATCTGCTTACCCAAGGCATGGTATTGAAAGATGGCAGTAAAATGTCCAAATCCAAAGGCAATACCGTTGACCCACAAATGTTAATCGACCAATTTGGGGCCGACACCGTGCGCTTATTTATTATGTTCGCAGCGCCTCCTGAGCAATCATTAGAATGGTCTGATACCGGTGTTGAAGGGGCTTTTCGCTTTTTAAAACGTTTATGGCGTTTAGTGGCTTTGCATGTGAGTGAACATGGGTTAACTGAAACAACCCTTGCTGGCACTGCATTGAATGATAAGCAAAAAAATCTAAATAGACATATTCATGAAACCATCTATAAAGTCACCGATGATCTCAAACGGCGCTATACATTTAATACCGCCATCGCAGCAGTGATGGAATTAGTCAATGCCACCTCAAGTTTCGCAGTGGAAGATGCTGCAGACATAAAAGTGAAGCAAGCAGCGCTTGAAGCTATTGTATTGATGTTATCGCCAATTGTCCCCCACATCACTCATGTATTGTGGCATAGGCTTGGAAAGTCCGGGGCGATTATGGATGTCACCTGGCCTGAAGTTGATTCAACGGCTTTAGTTAAAGATGTTATACAAGTGGTAGTACAAATCAATGGTAAAGTACGCGCTAATATAGAGATGCCTGCTAAGGCGACCGAAGAAACTTTGAAAGAGTCTGCGCTAAATCATGAAAACATCACTAAACACCTGGAGGGTAAAACTATCCGTAAGGTCATTGTGGTAGGGCAAAAATTAGTCAATATTGTTGCGAACTAATCTGATGCGTAAGTTCATGAAGCAAAAGTTAATCTTTGTTTTCCTATTGTTGCAGGTTTTATGCACCCTTGGCTGCGGTTTTCATTTAAGACACAGCCAAGCAGAGTTAAGCAAGAAGTACCCCACTATTGTGTTAGTACCCTCTGGCTCCAATACCCTCCATCAAGGGCTCTCGCGTGCGCTCATCGCCTCTTCAGTACAAGTTTCTGAAAACACGGAAAATATATCTTCGCCTCGTTTAGCCGTTGTTTCACAAAACTTAACCACGCAGCCCCTTGTCTATGGCCCAGACAGTGAGTTGCGTCGTGAACGACTGAAAATGTCGGTGGTCTTCTCATTTGGTGATAAAGAGATACAACAATTTGAACTTGAGACCGAGCGCGACAGACAACTTAATCCTAACCAGCATTTAGGAGACAACGCGGAGAAAGTGGTGATTGAACGAGAAATGCAAGCGGATATTATCAGCCAATTGTTGCGTTACTTAGCCACAAAGCAGTATTAATTATGCGACTATCCCCTCAAGCACTTTCGCATCAAGTAAGCAAAAATCTCAGTCGGTGCTATTTGCTTTACGGAAATGAGTCTTTTTTAATAGAAGAAAGTGCCCAGGTTATACGCGAAGAAATAAATAAATTACCTGATGTAGAGCACTTAATATTAAGCGAAACTGAAAGTGAAATGCTGTCAATCCACTTAGAACAGCCCTCCCTATTTGCCAAGCAAAAAGCGATATTCCTAAAAATATCAAAACCCTCTGTTGCCCTAGCCAATACGCTTGTAAAACATCTTGAGAGTCCCTTAACGGATTGTTTTATTATTATTCAAACAAGCCAATTAACGCGCCAACAGCAGCAGGCAAAATGGTTCACAATGATAGAAAAAAATGGCACGATAGTCGCCCACTGGCCGCTCACTGGCCCCTCTTTTGCTAGCTGGGTGAAAGCACGTGCGCTAAAACTTGGTTTAAAACTCAAAGAAGATGACTTTGACCGCTTGCTTTCGAATACTAGCGGCAACTGTTTAGCCGCAGAGCAAGAATTAAGCAGGCTGCATCTGTTATCAGGAGATACAAGCTTTTTTACTAATCAAAGCCAATATGCGCTATCTGAGCTGTGTGAAGCAGCACTTCTAAAACAACCAGATCGGGTCATAAAAATTGTCAGTTATCTAAAAGGTTCTAATGAAGCACTGCAGCTCGTCATCTGGACATTAGGACAAACATTAAGAGCGCTCATTCATGCTGCGAACGCTTCCAAAGAACGTCAAGCCGCTGTCTTGCAGCGAGCAGGCATTCGCCCCCAAAACCAGGCGCTTTATTTAAAAGTATTAAAAGAATGCCCCCAATCGCATTGGCTCTCGATGCTAGCAAGTTTATCTTGGGCTGATAAACAATTAAAATCCGGCAATGAATCCAACGCTTGGCAGAAGATTTTAGTCATTAGTTTACAATTGGCCGAAATGCCAGTTTTTTAAAAAAATACCTTATGCCCCTGTTAACCTTAGCCGTCTAGGTATATAGTAAAAATAGGAAGAGTAAAAATAAGGGGGAATATGCAACAGACTAGTTTCAATGCTGAAAGAAGGGTCACAAGTATTGAAAACCAATAGAAGGCAAGTTATGCATACAAACGAGTTACTTAACGCTGTACTCTCCGATCTTAGTGACTTAAAAGCCGTAAATATTATCCCACTCGATGTTCGCCAAATCACTTCAATCACAGATTACATGGTCATTGCTTCAGGCAACTCAAGCAGACATGTTCGTGCGATTGCAGATAACTTAATTCACAAAATGAAAGAGCGCTTTATTCAACCATTTAGTATCGAAGGTGATACTGATGATGAATGGGTACTTGTAGATTTGGGTGATATAGTTGTCCATATCATGCAACCACGTACGCGAGATTATTATAATCTTGAGAAATTATGGAACACTAACCAACAACTTAAAGCATCGGCCTAAGCGATAATGCAGTGCCAAATCATTGCCGTTGGCAATAAAATGCCGACATGGTGTGAGCTTGCTTGTGATGAGTATTTATCACGTTTGCAACATTTTATGAAATGCACATTGATAGAGCTCCCCACACAAAAACGCCATAAATCTGGCAATGTGGCACAGTACAAAGAAGAGGAAGGCCGTAAAATGCTGCAAAAAATAACGCCGCAGCATGAGGTAATTGCTTTAGAAGTGACTGGGCAACCTTGGGCAACCCCCAAGGTTGCCAAAATGCTTTCTGGTTGGCAACAACAAGGTAAAGATTTGGTATTTTTGATAGGTGGCCCCGATGGCCTGGCTCCTGCTTGCTTAATGCGTGCTAATCAACAATGGTCTCTTTCAGCGTTAACTTTTCCCCACGCTTTAGCGCGTGTGGTTTTATTAGAGCAGCTTTATCGTGGTTTTAGTATGCTGGCAAATCATCCTTACCATCGAGAATGATTTGATTCGGGCGGGCACAGGGACCCGCCCCTACAAGTTTGTAAACTTATTGTTTCTGGGGTGTGGTATTTTGATTTTTCACCAAATATTTGCCCACAACGGCCATATATTCTTTCTCATGCTTTTTCAATAACATCTCGCCAATTTTCTGCGTTTTTACTTTTAACTCAGGATCGGCTTTGATTAATTTTTGGCCAACTGAACTTTGATAGAATTTAAGTAAATCTTGCATATCGTCTATCGTAAAATATTGGGCATAAAGAGCAGCTAAAGCCCTGATAGTTTCTCCGGAAAGAAATAATTCATAAAAGAATTGTTCCAAGTCAGCAAGCATATCTTTGGTCATCACTTGCTTCATTTTAGGATCATTTTCCATTTCTAATTCGAATTTACCCACAATCACTTTGGCAGCATTTTCTGCAAAGTGGGTGGTCTTTGCCCACTGTAAAACCACTTGCGTATAGATAGGGCCAGGATCTTCCCCAAACTCATTATCTTTGGCAGACGGTGCTGCTTTGACTTGTTCTTTTGGTTGGGGTTCTTGCTTTGCTGAGGTGGCATATGCTGATGCTTGTAAGCCAACAATGAACAGCAATGAATAAAGTGAAAGTGATTTGATGGATAGACTGCTGAAGAAATGTTTCATTGCTTCGCCTTTTGTTGAATAATTAACTAACAAAATAAAACCCTACACTCTATTTAAAAAAATAAGCCAGAAAGCGTCTTGGCACAATCTATTTCTAAAGGATCTTTCTCCCCTTTGTTATCAAAGGGGGGATAAAGGGGTGGTTAATAACAAGTTATAAAACTAAACATGTTAAATTACATCCTAAAAGCTTGAGCTGACTTTTAGTTTGAAAGATACTGTGACAAATGAAATACAAACACCGCTTTTTGCATGCCAAAGATCATGATAATCGCCTAACGGCCGAGCGTGCACTTATTGGGATCCTCTTCATTGGGATGATGATCGCTATTTTGCTAATAAGAGTTGCTTATTTGCAAATTACCGATCATCAAAAATACCAAACCCTTTCCAATAAAAACCAGCTACGTTTATTACCCATAGCCCCTCCACGCGGATTAATTTATGACAGAAATGGGAAACTGCTCGCTAAAAATAACCCTGCATTTCATCTAGCGGTTATTCCGGATGATGTTCCAGACATGCAAAAGATGCTTGAAGAGCTCAACAAGATTATTCCGATGGATCAAGAAGCTACCAAAGCTTTTCTCGATAAAGTAGACAATAGCCCCACTTATCAACGCCAAGTTATTAAATTAAAGCTCACTGAAGAAGAAGTCAGCCGTTTTGCCGTTAACCAATTTAATTTTCCAGGGGTGTTCTTAATGGTTGATCTCATTAGAGACTACCCCTATGGTTCACTCTTGGCCCATGTTATCGGCTACGTCAGCGAAGCAAACAAAGAAGATTTACATAAAATCGATAAAAAACGATATGCCGGTACATATCAAATAGGTAAGAGCGGTCTTGAAAAATATTATGAGAATCATTTACAAGGCGTGCCTGGCTATCAACAAATGGAAACCGATGTCTTAGGAAGAGAGGTCCGTGCTTTGGCCACTCTCCCTGCGACAGCAGGCACAGATTTGCATTTAACCATTGATATTGAACTGCAAAAGATCGCCACCGAAGCGTTAGGAGAAAATAAAGGTGCCATTGTGGTGGTCGATCCTAACAATGGCGAAGTGTTGGCCATGGCAAGCACACCCAGTTTTGATCCCAATCTATTTGTACGCGGATTAGATAACCGCACTTATTCTGCCCTGCGTCAAGAAAGCACTCGCCCGCTATTCAATCGTGCAGTGCAAGGACAATATCCCCCTGGTTCAACCGTGAAACCTATTGTCGCTTTAGCAGGTTTAAACACCCAGAAAATTAACCCTCAACAAAAAGTTTTCGACCCCGGCTGGTACCAACTCAATAATACTGGGCGCTACTATAGAGACTGGCAAGAAAAAGGCCATGGATGGACTGACTTAGAAAAATCCATTCGCGAGTCTTGTGATATCTATTATTACGTTTTGGCTGAAAAATTAGGCATCACCGCGCTTTCTAATTGGTTCTCTGATGTCGGCTTGGGTAAATTAACCGGTATCGACTTGCCAGGTGAACAAAAAGGGATTGTCCCTTCTATTGCTTGGAAGAAAAAAACCATGGGTACTGTGTGGTATCCTGGTGAAACCATTATCACAGGGATAGGTCAAGGCTATACCACAGCCACCCCTTTGCAACTTGCTGTCATGGCCTCCTATATTGCTAATCACGGACAAGCCTACAGCTTACATTTGAATAAAGCGCTTGCTCCTAAAAAACTTCCCCCCTTAAAAATCGCGGATGAAAAAAACTGGGATGTCATTATCGAACCCATGCATCAGGTTACCCAGCATCCTAAAGGCACTGCCTCAAAATACTTTAACGGCTTTAACATCGATGTTGCAGGTAAAACAGGCACTTCGCAGGTTTTTGGCTTAAAACAAAACGAAAAATATCATCACGATAAAATTGCCGAACACTTACGCGATCACTCCTTGTTCATAGGCTTTGCTCCTGTGAGCCAACCTACCGTAGCTATAGCAGTCTTGTTAGAAAATCAACGTGCCAGTGCCTCAGTTGCCAGAGTTGTGCTAGAAAAATATTTTACGGAAATTAAGCATGCTGAACAAAGCGAAATACCCAGCACATCTTAATCCACCCAACTGGCAACGTATGCCAGGATTAAGAAGCATTGCCCAATTGAATTGGGACGGTTGGTTAATTTTTTTTATTGGTTTGCTGTTAGCTTTGAGCTTTGTGCTTATTTATAGTGCAAGCGGACAAAAATCAGCCATTTTAATTCGCCATGGTATCCATGTTGCCATTAGTTGTATTGCTTTTTTAGCAATGGCACAGCTCTCTCCTCGAACCTTTAAGCAATGGGCACCTTTGCTGTATGGGATTGGCATATTACTCTTGCTCGCCGTTTTTGTGGTGGGCACCGCCAGCAAAGGCGCGCAACGTTGGGTACCGCTTGGGCCAATACGCTTTCAGCCCTCTGAATTTATGAAATTGGTTTCACCTTTAATGCTGGCTTACTACTTATCGAATAAACCGCTGCCAGTAGACAGAATGCATTTAGTCATAAGTCTAATCATTATTTTTGTCCCAGGTCTGTTAATTGCTAAGCAACCTGATCTGGGAACAGGCTTACAAGTGATTGGTACTGGGTTTGGTGTATTATTTTTTGCTGGGATCCGTTGGCGATTAATTTTTAAAATGTTTGGATTAGGACTCGCTGCCTTACCCTTACTGTGGTATTGCCTACATGATTATCAACGTCAACGCGTCATGACTTTTTTAAACCCAGAAAGCGATCCTTTAGGGGCTGGATATCATATTATTCAATCGAAAATTGCCATAGGATCCGGAGGTCTATACGGAAAAGGCTGGTGTTTAGGAACGCAAGTACAACTTAATTTTCTGCCCGAACGCACCACCGACTTTATCTTTAGCGTGCTCAGTGAAGAATTTGGTTTTGTTGGGGCTAGCCTTTTATGTTTAGTCTACTTTGCCATTATTGTACGTGGCCTAAAAATCATGACACAAACACAAGATCTCTTTAGCCGGCTGGTAGCTGGCGGAATTGTGTTTGGTTTCTTTATTTGTTTCTTTATTAACATTGGTATGGTTAGTGGGTTGCTGCCCGTGGTTGGCTGTCCTTTACCTTTAATTAGTTATGGTGGCACTGCCCTGGTGACGTGGATGGCAGCTTTCGGTATGCTGGTAGCCATTCAATCACAACAAAAATAATTGGCCAAGGTAGGCAACATGCAAAATAGTAGTATTTTTAAAACGCTCATCGCCATTTTATGTTTAGTTTCTTTATTCAGCGTACAAGCAGAAGATAGGCCGTTAAGCTCACGTGCCGATGTCAAAGCATTTATCAAAATGATGGTCTCCAAACATCATTTCAATGAAGCCAAGCTAACTAAGTTAATTAATAGCGCCAAGATCCAACCCAGCATTTTAAAAGCAATTGCTAAGCCAGCTGAAAAATTAACCTGGGAACGCTATGAACCTATCTTTTTAACCCCCAAACGTATCGATGAAGGGGTGGCCTTCTGGAAGCAAAATAAAGCCGCTTTAACCAGGGCTGAAAAAGAATATGGGGTTCCTGCAGAAATTATTGTCGCCATCATCGGGGTTGAAACCTTTTATGGCAAGCAGGCAGGCCAATATAGCGTGCTTGATTCTTTAGTCACGCTTGGTTTTGACTACCCACCACGCTCAAAGTTCTTTCTTTCTGAATTAGAAGAATTTTTATTACTGGCAAGAGAACAACATTGGGATCCTGCTCAAGTAAAAGGCTCCTATGCCGGCGCCATGGGTAAACCACAGTTTATTGCATCAAGCTATCGTCGTTATGCCATTGATTTTAATAAAAAAGGCAACCGCGATCTGATTAACAATGTTGACGATGCTATCGGTAGTGTTGCCAACTACTTTAAATTAAACGGTTGGAAAAAAGGCGAGCCTGTTGTTTTAGCCGCAAAGGTCAAAGGCGATAAGTTTAAAGAGGCGATTGCTAGCTCAAACAACCCCAAGCCAGACAACACCTTACAAAAAATGACGTCGCTTGGCATCGTCTGCGATGCAAAAAATATCGACAGTAATAAACAATTTGCCTTGATTGGATTAGAAGGTAAGGCCGGACCAGAATATTGGTTAGGCGCTCATAACTTTTATGTGATAACACGTTATAACCGCAGTAGTTTATATGCCATGGCGGTCTATAACTTAAGCGAAAAAATCAAAAGCGGTTATCACCAAGCTTAAAGCACTTAAAAACAGCAAATGGAAAGATGCACATGACACGACGCTTCTTACAAGGCTCTCTTCTTATCCTGACATTATTTGTCAGTGCCTGTAGTCATCATGGGGCACATAAACCTTCACATCCACACAAACATAAGAAAGGGATCTTCTCTCAAGAAAAAGAAGATGATGGAGATGGTCCACCTGAGTCGGATATTGACGTTACTCATATACCGAATGCTACCCCTAAAGTTGAGCCTTTAAGCCGCTATGGGAACCCTAATAAATATGAAGTATTTGGCAAGCACTACTACACCATGCCACACAGCAAAGGCTATGCAGCTGAAGGCACCGCCTCTTGGTATGGTCGTAAGTTTCATGGTCAACGTACCTCCAGCGGCGAACCTTATGATATGTACGGCATGACAGCGGCACATCGTTCCTTGCCACTACCCACTTATGCCAAGGTAGAAAATTTGCATAACGGCAAACATGTCATTGTGAAAATTAACGACAGAGGTCCGTTTGTTAAAGGTCGTTTAATCGATTTGTCGTATGCGGCTGCCAAAAAATTAGGCATCCATGCTTCAGGTACTGGCAAAGTACGGATCACAGCTATAGATCCTGTACATTGGCATAAACAGCAAAAAGAACACACAAGACTTGCCAAAGCCGATACAAAATCTGCCAAACATAAATCAGCCAAAGCAAGCAATGCTAAACCTGCAGCCAAGCCAATTCAGCTAGCTCAAGCGGATAAAGCAAAAGCAGGACCTACACAAAAACCTGCGACAAAACCAAAACAAGGTACGGCAACAAATTCGACTAAACCTAAACCAAAATCCAAGGCGGTTCAGACTGCTAACACAGATAAGCAAATCTACATACAGTTAGGCGCCTTTAGTAAAAAAGACAATGCCCAAAAACTAGCCGATAGAGCTACCACCTTAACGCAAGCCCTGAATAATGTGGATGTTCGCGTTTTAGATTCAAAGGCAACGAATAAAAGCTCTTATAAGGTTCGAATTGGCCCACTTAAAGATGAGAAGCAAGCAGCGTCTCTCAAGAAAAGACTGGTTGCCTTAAATGGCGCAAGCCCAAAGGTTATATACGAATAAATCCCGTGTTAAAATGGGCCCAGAAGCCTTTTTTAATAATAAGAGTGTGGGGTAACTAACATGCGTCTATTTGCCTTTTTAAGGATGAGTCTATTCTCTTTGTCGCTTTTGGCACCACTAGGTTTGGCAGCAAATGCCATCCCAGCTGTACCAACGGCACCTGAAGTTTCTGCTGATGCTTATGTCTTAATCGATTTTCATAGTGGCAAAATCTTGGCTGAAAAAGAATCTCATAAGCGCATCGACCCTGCCAGCTTAACCAAGATGATGACTGTGTATGTGTTTGATCATGAATTGCACAATGGTCATTTTACTTTAGAAGATGAAATTGCCGTCAGCGAAAATGCCTGGAAGACAGAAGGCTCCAGAATGTTTGTTCCTGTCGGTAAAAAAATCCCTGCCAAAGATTTATTACGCGGAATTATTATTCAATCGGGTAATGATGCTACTGTGGCATTAGCAGAGTATGTTGCAGGCAGCGAAAAAGCCTTTGCCGATTTAATGAATCAATACGCGCAACGATTGGGCATGAAAGATACCCACTTTGTCAATTCCACGGGGATCCCTAATCCTGAGCACTACACCACTGCTTATGATTTAAGTTTATTAGCCTCTGCCATTATTTCTCAGTTCCCAGAAACCTATAAAATTTATTCTGAAAAATGGTTTACCTTTAATGGTATTAAACAACCCAACCGTAATCGCTTGTTATGGCGCGAACCTTATATCGATGGTATTAAAACTGGCCACTCCAGCACTGCTGGTTATTGCTTAGCGGCTTCCGGCCAAAAAGACAATATGCGTTTGATCTCTATTCTTGTTGGCGCACAAAATGAATCCGATAGAACAGAACAAACCTTACAACTATTACGCTTTGGTTTTAGATTCTTTGAAACCCATCACTTGTATAAAGCCAATACCACTTTAAATGAACCCCGCGTATGGATGGGCGATAGAAAAACCTTATCTTTAGGAATTAACCAAGATCTGTTTATCACTATCCCACAAGGTCAATATAAAAGCTTAGATGCGAAAATGAATATTGATAAAAGCCTGACCGCCCCCATTAACAAAGGCGAAAATCATGGCAAACTGGTAGTGAAACTTGGCGATGAACTTATTGCTGAAATGCCCTTGGTAGCCTTAGAAGATGTTAATAAAGGGACGATGTGGGACCGCTTCTCTGACTATGTCAGCTTGGGTTTTCACAAAATGTTAAACTCCGCTAGCAGTTCAGAAACACCCGCTACTCAAGGTACTTAATGAATGCTAATCAAAAAGGTAAACTCACTTTTCCTTGTGAGTTTACCTTTAAAATTATTGGCAAAGCCAATAGCGAATTTGAAGCAGCTGCCTTAGCTATTTTGCGACATCACTTTCCGCAATTTGGCGAAGGCGCTATCTCTACCAATTTAAGCAAAAACGGAAAATATTTAGCCTACACAGCGACCGTGACGGTTGTTAGTCAAGCTCAACTGGACGCAGCCTATATGGATTTAAGTGCGCATCCCCTAGTGTTATTTGCCTTATAATGAAAGTTGATTTTCAAGTTAAACGTTTTAAAGACCCTCAAGCGTATGAAAACATTTATGCCTTGATGCGCCAATTTACTTTAAATCGGCAAGCAGATACCCAAGATGAACTATGGTTGTTGGAACATCAGCCGGTCTTCACCCAAGGCCAAGCAGGCAAAGCTGAGCATCTCTTAAACCCAGGCGTTATTCCTGTTATCCAAAGCGATAGAGGTGGGCAAGTGACCTATCATGGCCCTGGGCAATTGATGATTTATGCTTTATTTGATTTAAAACGTTTACAATTAGGCATAAAAGATTTTGTGCAAAAACTCGAACAGAGTGTTATTACTTTACTTAAGTCTTACGGCATTGAAGCTCATACCCAATGTAAAGCCCCAGGTGTCTATGTGGATAATGCCAAAATATGTTCTTTAGGCTTAAGAATTAGACATTATCGTGCTTATCATGGCATGAGTTTAAATGTCAAAATGGATTTATCTCCTTTTTCCAGAATTAATCCGTGTGGTTTTAAGCAATTAACCATGACACAAATCAGCGAGCATGTTCCTGATATTAGCGTAGAAAAAGTGGCGAAAGATTATCCGTCTATTTTAATGCAGCAGTTTAGCGAGGAAGTTATCCCTTGCCTATTTGGAGAGTCCCATGACAGATAAACAACGTGGCGAAGAGAAATTTGCAAGGATCCCTATTAAAATTATTCCCACGACACCTCAAACCAGAAAGCGTTTACCAGAATGGATCCGCATTAAAGCACCTATTAATTCCGGTGTTAGTAATCTTAAAAATTTACTGCGCGAACATAAATTAGTCACGGTTTGCGAAGAAGCGGCCTGCCCTAATTTAAGTGAGTGCTTCAGTCATGGTACTGCGACATTTATGATTATGGGTGATAAATGTACACGCCGTTGTACGTTTTGCGATGTGGCGCATGGTAGGCCAGATCCCTTAGATGAAAACGAACCACTCAATTTAGCCACGGCCTTAGGTAAAATGGGGCTAAAATATGTGGTGATTACCTCTGTAGATAGAGACGATTTACGTGATGGTGGCGCCAGCCACTTTGCAGCCTGTATAAAGGCCGCCAGAGAACACTGCCCAACAACCAAAATAGAAATTTTAGTGCCCGATTTTCGTGGCCGTATGGAAAAAGCTTTAGATAACTTAAGCGTGGCCTTGCCGGATGTGTTTAACCATAACCTAGAAACCGTTCCCAGATTATATAAGCAAGTCAGACCAGGCTCTGATTATCATGCTTCCTTAAAACTCATCCAAGCTTTTAAAGCACGCTTCCCCCATATACCAACAAAAAGTGGCATTATGCTAGGACTTGGGGAAACCAATGAAGAGATTATCGAAACACTTAAAGATATGCGCCACTATGATTGTGACATGTTAACCTTGGGCCAATATTTACAACCCAGCCGTTTTCATATGCCAGTGGATAGATATGTCACGCCCCAAGAATTTGAAATGTTGGCTAAAGAAGCCTATAAACTGGGATTTGTGAATGTGGCTAGCGGCCCGTTAGTGCGTTCTTCGTATCATGCTGATAAACAAGCCGCCGGCGAGATCGTCAGTTAAAATTTTACAGCTTAAAGACAGGCGGCTTTTTTTCATTCTCTTCTTGGAATAACCCTGGGTCTTGCACCTGTGATTGTGAGAGTGGATTGATAATAAAAGTTCTTCTAAACGTACGTTCAATCCGGGATACATCATCGAAGTATTTCAAATATCTCTCACATTCTTGCACTGTTAATGCAGCTAATTTCTCTTGTCTATCTGGAGCATGAAAAATAGCATGAAATGTTTGCTGCTCTGCTAAGGAATACGTTGCTTCAAATTCCTCGGCTAACCTATGCGCCTCAAGTTTTATGGGATTAGGGCCTTGTGATGCCATAATTTTTCCTATTTGTATTCGTTAAGAAGGAAGCATTATAACATAAAGTATAAAAATTTATGACACTTGCGAAACTCTTAAATTTTTTCTCATCGTAGGGGCGCATCCTGTATGCGCCCTATAAATTAAGATTTGATGGGCGCATACAGG
>JAFECS010000001.1:0-18935 GCA_018241965.1 Pseudomonadota bacterium
AGCAGTGTATTACCTTGACTATCTGCTTGAGTTCTAAGCAACGGATTTTTTTGTAATTGTTTCTTTAATTGGCTGCGATTATTTTTATAAATATGGTTAATAGCTTTTTCAAATTCTGAAGCAATAGACAACACTGCAGTTCCCTCCGCAAAAAATAAAATGGATTGGTAAATTAGTTAATTACTACAGCAAATAAGGAGGAGAAGTATTGTGTTCAATTACTTGAGAAATGAAGAAAATATGAATTTGCTTGAAAAATCCTTGTATTTGCACGGGCGACTCCTTACTTCCCTAATGCAGAAGAAGAGGCAAATATAATGAAATTTATTGCGGCGCGCAATGGGGCTTGTAAATTTCCTGTGAAATTCAGAAAGTTGAGACGCTTCCCTTTGAGTCGCCAAAGACATTGTATTGTTCATCATAAATATGTTTAATATTTTTTTGCACATCACCAATTATCATTGCTCTCACTCCAAATATAAAAAATAAGCCTTAAGCACAAAAATTAGTTTCGTTGTATATGCATTAAAAAGCATTAACCACTTACAGAACTTACTTTGCTTACCCGTTGTCCTAAATAATAACAATAGTAATTAAACTGTTATTGGGTGGTTTATGGGTGATACTATTCTCAACCCCGGCACTGGGAAATTTAATTTAAATGATTTGTTTGGACCTTGGTCACCTACCACGATAAAACACATTATCAGCAAAATTGACTATCAAATTGATGAATCTGCACTACAAAAAGAGGGCGTCCAAAGGCAACACTTGTTAACTAACCCTGGCAATTCCAAAGTTTATTTGTCTCAAATTTTGTTAGAACTATCCCTTCAGGGACAACATGGAGTCGATGAAACAACGGCTCAAAATGAACGTTTTATAAAAAACAAAATTTCCTTTTTAATCGCCTCTTCCATTCGAAAAAGTCTCAATGATGAAGCATTAGCTACTTTCTTTAGAAGAGAGCATCTTAAAGAAGCGATGGAAGCGTATCGAAAATATATTTTAGCCAGATCAGATGAAAATTATACCAGAATGCTCAACGAGAGTGATCTTGAGCGAGCAAAATTAGAAGAAGCAATGAACAAACTTATTGCTGCCGAATATGAACGCATGAGAACAGAAGCAGAAAATGCATGGGATTTTCATAACCAGCAAGTAAGTCATCATGAGCAAAGGATCTCAGCTGCAACACATAAAGCAATGCAAATTATTGATGAACATGCAGAAGAATATAAAAGTGCCTTAGATACGGCAATGGCAAAATCACCTGCAGCTGAAGCGTGGCAAGCCATACCAGATGAGCAAAGAAAACAATTTGCTAAAGAGATTTTAAAGGAAGATTTTCACAATGAGATTAATATTGAACATACAAAAAATATGATAACTGTTGAGGAACAAAGATTGCAACAATTAAAAGGAAAATTAATTGAAATTGAACAAGGTGGAAAAACAAGCATAAATTCTTCACCAACTCAAGCGATACAAGTTAGTCCTGAATACCGCTCAGTCACCCCTCAGCGTGAGTTAGAAAAGGTTTCGCAAAGAGAGTTAGCTAGAAATCCTGAGTATAAAGCGCTTATCAAAGAGATCAGCGCGTGTGAGGCTAAAATCGTTAACTTGAAGCAAGAACACAAAAAATTGGAAGATAAAAAGGCCAATACTGAAGAACAAGTTAATAGAATTGGTGAGAATGTATTTGGTGCAGCAAAAATCGCTGAATTGAAAAGAGTAGATCCAGATTTTCATAAGATTGTACACAAAGCAGAAGTGCAACAATTAAGGGCAGATATTAGTGAAAAGTTAAAAGAGCATAAAGTTGAAATTGTTAACGCTAAGAAAACAATAGCTCATCATGAGGGGGAGAAAGAGAAAGTAACTGAGAAAACAAATAGAGATGCTCAGCTAATTACAAGCATTACTGGCGTAGATGCACGCAATAAAATAAAAGCAAAACGTTTATAAAACCATTTTCCAGCAATTTGAGAGTTTCAATATTTTTATTGATCTTCACTTATTTATTTGTATAATTCCATGTTGTTCACATTACTTCCTTTAACTTTTGGAGAACCCTCACATGTCTCAAGAAGGACCATCACAAGATTTCGAAAGATTATTGAATAAATTTTCTCAATCAGAGTTAGCAAAATTTAGACCGATACTCGCAGCACAACAAGTAGATGACGACGCAAGAGTTAGCGAGCTAGCGTCAAAGCTGACCTCTTCGGAAAAAGAGAGGTATAATGAATTCGTTGATATCATCGAATTATACAATCAACAAAAGGATGCTCTAGAAGCCAAAAAAGCCTACCACCAATCCAAAATCGACGCTGCTAAACAACGCGTTGATCACCACGAGCGCGAAGCTGATAGGGTTGTGCAACAGTATACCCCAGCTATGGAAGCAGCAATGTCCAGATCAGCAGCTAGTTCAGCTCCCACAACCAGTAGCAATGGCCATGGTCAATCTCATACCAATGGGAAGAAAAAAGGTTCTTGTACAATTCTGTAGTATTTGAAGCTCCTTTCTTATCTCTCGTTCGCTTTGAACACTGCTTCAAAGTGAGCGAGAAACTACTTCAATTTCATCGCTAAATCATATAACCAATTTTTAGGCTGATGGGTTATTTTCACCGCTATTTGCACCGCTTGTTTTAAGGGAACTTCTGCTAATAAGACGCGCAAGATACGTTCGCTTTCAACTTGGTTGCTGTCTCTATTTTCCTCAACTTTAGCGCCTTGCACCACCAAAATACATTCCCCCTTAATCACCAACTTTTCTTCGGTAATCAGGGCTAATAAATTTTCTAAAGGATCTCGGTGAATGGTTTCAAATTTTTTGGTTAATTCGCGCACCAGCGTCGCAAGCCGCTGCCCTGAAAAAATATCATGACAATCTTTCACTAACTCTGCTAAGCGGTGCGGGGCCTCAAAAAACACCATGGTATGCGCAAATTCCTTAAGCGCCTCTAAACGCTTACGCCTGGCGTTTTCTTTTGCGGGCAAAAAACCTTCAAATAAAAATTTATCGGTAGGTAGCCCTGCCGCGCTTAAGGCTGCGATTAAAGAACAAGGGCCTGGAATAGGCACCACTTGAATATGTGCATCATGCGCCGCTGCCACTAGGTGAAAACCAGGATCGCTAATCAACGGCGTACCTGCATCTGAAATTAAGGCCCCCGTTTCTCCTTGCTGTAATTTTTTAATCAGTTTTTCAACGCGCTCTTGTTCATTGTAATCATGGTAAGACACCAAAGGCGTCGCAATACCTAAATGATCTAACAGCACCCGACTATGACGCGTGTCCTCAGCAGCTATCCAAGTTACATGACTTAGAACATCTTTTGCTCTAACACTGATATCATCAAGGTTGCCAATAGGGGTGGCAACCACGTAAAGTTTACCCATCTCTTGTTGCATCATTGCCTCGTCATAGGAAAGAGTCGTCATATGATAAAAAATCGATTAATTGCATGTGCAAAATACTTATTTTTATTTAGTTTTCTAAGTGTTTGTATTTCCCCCGATCTTTATGCCTTTTTTGGTCATTCAGATCGCGAAAAACGTCGCCATGCAGAATACCCTAATCCACAAGCGGTTGGCGAATCTACACAACCTAGACAAATTGCGTTGCTATTGCCGCTAACAGGTAAGCATGCCGATTCTGCCAAAGCCATCCGTGAAGGATTTTTTGCAAGCTTCTACCAACAAAGTGGTCAAAAACCGATTGTTAAAGTGTATGACACTACCAAAGAGCAAGATGTACAGCGAGTTTATGATTTAGCCATATCTGAAGGCGCAGATTTTGTGGTCGGCCCCTTATCTAAAGAAGATGTGCACCGTTTAAGTTTAAGCTCTTTAAGAACCCCCGTTCTTGCCTTAAATTCTCACCCAGATGTAAGGCAAACCAGACAATTTATCCAATATGCTCTGGCGCCTGAAGCAGAAGCAGAGCAAATTGCCGATAAAGCTTGGCAAAAAGGGTATCGTCATGCAGGGCTTATTGTGCCAGATAATGCATGGGGAAAGCGTACGCAAACCGCATTTACTAATCAATGGCAACGTCATGGCGGACGTGTGGTGCGTACTGTTTACACCAATCCTTCCCATGATCAATCCGCGCCGGTAAGAAAATTATTAGGCATCGATGAAAGCCAACAACGGGCTAACCACATCAAAAACGTTCTTGGTGAAAAAGTAGATTTTCAACCACGCCGACGTAAAGATATGGATGTGATTGTGATGGCCGCCCCACCTGATCAAGCGCGCCAATTAAAGCCGCTATTTGATTTTTATTATGCTGAAGACTTACCTGTTTATGCTACAAGTAGCGTATATACAGGCCACCCTAATGCCAAACGCGATAGAGATATGAATGGCGTTATTTTCTGCGATATGCCTTGGTTGGTAGATAGCGAGCAAGGCACACATTTGCGCCAACTGTTAAGCCAAGCCGAAAATCAATCGGATCAATATAACCGTCTTTTTGCCATGGGGGTGGATGCTTATCAGATCTCCACCAGCTTTAACCGCTTACAAGCTGGCGCAAGTTTCACAGGAGCCACCGGGCAATTATCCCTTATTAATAATCAAATACAGCGACAACTCTCTTTTGCAAAAATTGTCGATGGTGTTCCCTCACGTTTTAATTAACTTTCCCATTTATCTTTTGAAATAGAGCGTCTATCTTGATAGGCGCTCTTTTTCATTGAATTTTGGCAACCTCACCCCAATGGTAACCCTCAAGATTTAAATAATTTGAGTGTAAAACCATGTATATCAACAACCCTAACGATCCCATATTGCCTGCGTTTAACCATGACCGAGAGCAAATGCCCTCTAAAATAGCAGAATTAGCAGACGCTAATAGCCGTTATACTTTTTTTGAAGCCATCAGAGAAGTGGCTGATCCTATGGAAATGCGTCAAAACAGCGCTAAAGAACTCTCATCTGACGATTATCTCTTGAAAGCGCCAGAGCAAGATAGCTTCTTATTAACGCGCCATCGTTTGTCTTTGCTGAAATCAAAAATTGACCAAGAAGCACAAAGACGTGATCAAGAAAATACGCAAGCACTCAAAAAAGCTAAATTTGTGTCCGGGTTATTAGGCGCTTAATCAAGCTTCACGCGCATTTGTAATCCAATGCCACGTGATGTTGCGCCTGAAGATTTAGGCGCTAAGTGGGGGTTAACATCCACAATTTCGCCTTTTGACATTTTGGAAGGGCCAGTTTTAACTCTGTCTACTCCCACCTGAATGGTATCAGTAAAATTCACAGCCGCTAAAGAACGTAATTTTTCTTTGTATTCCTTCCATTCTTTAAATTCTTTTTTGGCAACTTTGGTTTCAGGGTGATGATAGAGGTTGTCAAAAATATGGGTTAACCGGTGCGTAGGTTTAATAACATGGCTACTGCGCTTAGGGGTAACTTGTGTGGCTGCTTTGCGATAATCCTGAGGGGTTTTGGAATGTTGCTCTGCAAAACAAAAATTGGCCGTTAGCATCATAACGCCTGTAAGTAACAAGACGATAGACCATTTCCTGCTCACGACTTCCTTTTCCTCTTTCCCTGAGAAAAACGCTAACGAAAAATTAGGTAACTAATTTAAATATATAAAAAACCACGAAATAGTAAAGCTTTATGCTTAACCACTCATCGTTTCATAGAGCAAGATAAATAAAAACAATAAAATTACTGTATATACAAACAGCCACCTTACACTAAATTGAACTTTGTTGAACTACACACTGTCATAACAGTGAAACATTGGATTCGTGAGAAGGTAGATCTTTATGCCCAAAAAAACAAAACCGCAGATGTCTAAAGCCTTTAAAAAAGGGGATGTGGATGCCCTTTTTAGATCTGTAGATAGGCGCGCTGAGGAAATTGCCTTACCTTATGGACCACTTCCACACAATGAATCTACCGAACTTTTAGAAAAAATTGTAACAACAATTTTATCTGAGCCAGATAAAGTGATCATTAAACGAAAGCCTAAAGATATCCCAACCCATATCGAGGTTACTCTTGATGGCGTAAAATATAATCTTACACAAATGTTAAAAGAAGCTGATCTCAGAACTATTGATATTGAAGAAGCAACGAAGGAACATTATGTTAATTTTGTTAAAAAGAAAGCTAAACATGGTGGCTCAGCACAGAAAGCTATTTTTGAAGATGACGATCAGCTCAACTTAATGGGCCTTGCAGGTAAGGACGAGGTAACCAACCCCACAGAAGAGCAAATCAGAAAACTTGATACTAAACATGACTTTGATGATTTACATTATGCTGAATTGATGGCCCTTAATATTTATACACAAGGTTATTATAGCGTATTAAACGGCATTTTAAGAGGAAGGTTAAATCCTTTTGAAGCAGATGTAGATACTGCATCTTATGATAGCCAGATGAAAGAAGCACTTTGTCATATTGCCTTAGCAAATTCTGGCTTGAATAAAGTGCCAGAAGTTCCCCTTCCAGCTGGCACAAGAGCGTTTCGATATGATGACAAAAATTTACCTAAAACTGTACTAGATCAACGTAAAGAATCTGCTGATAGAGTTCCAGGCAAACCTCTTGTTGTTAGAGAATCTGGCTTTGTCAGCACTTCATTGGAAAAACCTTCAGAAGATTTTGATGCTGAATATCGCACTGTTTTTACAAATGTTACAGGAAGAAATGTTGGCGCTATTTCATTTTACCCAGGGGAACGTGAATTACTAATGCCACCTACAGATATTGTTTATGTTGCCCACTTTAAAAAACATCATAAACATTATTTTTTGGCAAAACCCGTACGAGCACTTAGAGACACGCCAGAAGAGAAAACTCAAGAAGAGAAGGAATTTGACACTTGGCTATCAAAACAATCCGCAGCCGAAGAAAGCGCAATTACACAGTTAAAAAGTGAACTAGAAACAACCAGTGAAAGTCAAAAAGAATTATTTAAGGAAAAAACTACCCTAATGGAGGAGACTGGAGATCATACACTAGCACTATTAGATCTTATTGAAAATCTTCACCGCATGCTAAGCGAGCATATCAAACCAGACTCCCTTTCTGCTGAGACAAAAATATACAATCAAATAATAGGAAAAAAAGCCTACTACAAAGCAGCACCACATGAATTTGCAAATTTAGTTCGTTTAGCCCAAAACTATCAAGATGATATCAAAAAAATAAAAATCCCCACTAAACTTTCTAAGCAACAAGAATTTATAGATTGTCTTAGCCAGATGCAAAACCACTTAGAACAAGGAAAGAAATTAGCTGAAACGCTTGATAATATTGAGTCAAGAGAAGCCCTATTACAAGCACAACGCGATAGTCTTCGCAAACAAATTGAAAAAACGCCAACTGCACAACCGCGACCTTATGCTCATGCACCGCGTAGAGGGACCCCAGTTGTTAGAACGCGTGCTATTTATAGAGCTCAAGGTGGTGCCTTACCTACTGTTGGAAAGCCATATTATATGTTAGATGGTACGGCAAAGCATATTGAATTTGTATATCAAAAGTTTCTAAGCAAACCATATAATCGTGATTTGAAAAAATTTGACGATAATGATTGGAATTTAAAAGTAGAAGGTAAAGGCAAAATTGAACGCCCAAATCACGGTCTTGCCCATACGTTGAGAGTGACTGCGTTAGTGCCCTTGGTTCATGAATTTTTAAAAGCCTATAGCCCTCAAAAAGAAAATTTTGAAGCGCTTGACGCAAAAACACTTAAACGATGCCAATATATTGCATTATTCAAAGTGATTGGTCGCGAAAATGAACTTGGGTTTAAAGACGCACAAACCCTTTATGAGGAAGGCGCAACTGACGTGAATTTATATAGCAAGTTTAAAGATAATTCCAGAAAAGCTCTGGTGGATTATACCCTTCATCATCATGATAAAGATATTGATTTTAGAAGCAAAAAAGAGCTTGAACAATGGCATGAATATCTTGATTCAGGGAACCCCAATTTGCCTGGTGAAATTGCTAAAATTTTACGAATTGCTCATAATCTTGATTTGATGCGATGTTATGATCATCGTCAATTTAAACATACCATAAAATCCCTAAAAGAGGATCTTGGTGGCAACGAGGAAGCAGCAACAAGACTGTTAGAATACGTACGGGGTCTCATGGATGCTACAGGGAATCGGGTAATGGGGTTTGGCGAAGATCAAGATTACAATGATGATCTCTTTTACGATTGCAGCACAGATTATAAAACCTGTCTGGCTCAAATTAATTCTGTTCCAAAACCAGCTGTCAGACTCTCACCAAGACCTGAGGCATAAATCAATAAGCAGATTACATAGGTTTGAGTTTAGTTGAAGGATGAAACTCAATTCGAATAGGAAGTTCAACCCTTGGCGCCGCTGGCATCGTAATGGTTTTGACATCCAAACCACCCGCCCTATTTGATAACACACCATCAATCGGTTTATTAACACTACCAAAGTCAGGGCCAGCCATGGTGCCTTTTTGGGGCATTTTTACTTCAAAATTTTCTATATTTTCATTTTCAAAGAATTGTCTATCATGATTAAAATCACCGAGAATAAAAACCGCTTCTTGCGGGTGCGCTTTAGCTTGAAATGTATCCAGTTCATGCTTAATTTCTTTTATACTCTTTTCAGGACCCCCTGGATGGTGTATTGAACCTATCACAAACTCTTTTTTTTCAGCATCATCAAGCGCATAAAATCTTGCCAACAAACAGGGTTTTGTATTGTTTGCAAGACCAAAACGATGTACCTGGGGTTGATTATTATTATCAGCACTTAATTCGTATTTATCTGCATTGTAGATAATCACACAATGATCATTGGTTCTTCCAGATACTCTATGTTGTATCATCTTGAAATTTTTACCCGAGGTTTCCCTTAACAGCTTAAGCATATCTTCTGGGTTAGTGCATTCTTGAAAACACAGAATATCTTTTTTATTTAACTTTTGGATTAACGCTTTGTTATTCTTAATAAGTTCAAATCGATGCTCCCACTTAAGATAACCTTGTGACTTAGCGTATGCTATTTCCACAGAATGAATAAGTGATTGGATGAATATTTCATGTTTAGGGTTATTTTTATCTAGAAAATAATGAATGATGTTTCTTGCGTCGGATTTCGCTTTTTCTGGATTTCTTTCTTTGCTAAAGTCTATGCTGGCAAGTAAATTATCAATTTCATCTTCGTCGATAACCACATCTTTTCCTTGTTTAATCAGCTTTTCTGCCAAATACGAAAGTAACCAATGTGCACGACGTTTAAAAGAATTGTCATTTTTTATATTTGGATCATTTTCAATAATGTCAAATATTTTAACATTTCTATAGTAATTACCTAAGTGAACATCAGCTAATAGATTCCAACTTGCCAACGCAAGTTTATTGCCATCTGGGGTATTATATGCAATAGATATTGGTAAATGATCAGAGGCAGCCTCCCTAAACAAACCCTGTATATCTACATTTAGGCCATATCTAAAAGCATTATTCAACAAGTATTCTAAGTCTGCCAATGCCCTTTTATGAGTGTCCTTTCTAAAAAGTACTTGTTTCTTGCGTTTTTCCGGCATAAGCAAATCCTATTAGAATTCATGCTCACATATAGTAGACAATGGCTAAGTCTATGTGGTTCACTTCACCCCTTATTTCCTAACGCATACTCATGTTTCTTGGTAGGTCAAAAATAAATAATGGTAAAATAGGCTGATAATGAGAAGGAATTTACTATGAAAACCCTTCTGTTCTTGGCAGCACTTCTTACCTTTTCCAGTGGTTATGCCAAAGAAATCTCCTACTCCAGTGCTGGCGTTGGCACCAATGGTAAAACCTTTGCTGGGAATCTCAGTTCAAAAGACAACGGCAGTACCGTAAGTGGAGAATTAGTTGATGAAGATGGTGGCTCGCACGATTTTAAAGGTAAACGCGATGATCACGGCAATATTACTGGCAAAACAAAAGATGGCATACAAGTTGAATTAAGTACTGAATAGGAAGATCACGATGAAATTAGAACAACTAAATAAACTATTAGAACAAGTAATAAGTTATTTTGAAAACAATCCTGGAGCATTAAAAGAGCAAGGCCTATTAAGGCTACAGGGTGATGATGAGCCTCAATTTAAAGTATTAGAAAATCTCTCCCAAAACCCGGCTTCTTTACTATTAGATGAAGCTAACATTAGCCTTCTTTCAAAAAGAGGAACTCAAAAATTAGATCTTCATCATAATATTTTAGGTGTGCTCAAAAAAGCAATGAAAGATCCTGTAAAGTTTGATACATCCACCTTTGAAATTATCAAAAAAATTACCACTGAAAATTTTGTAAATCCTGAGAAAATCATTGATGAATTGGTTAAAAATAACAAAATAAAGGCTGCAAAATTCTTACATAATTTATTGTATCTGGGGACACTTATCGCAAAAGAAAATGTCGTTAATAAAATGACTGCTGAAAATGTTGCGGTGGTAATTAACCCACAGATCGGCAATGTTACCGGAGATTTCAAGATTGGCTTTAATCCTGCCTCACAACAAAATTTGGAGAAAATCATCTCTGAGGCAATCCGGCTTGAGTCTCATCTAACCAAACCATTTGATTTAAAGGTTTATAGTGAACGACAAAAAGTCCAAGATGAAGCTTCATCAATGCATTCTGATACTGAATCTGTCGAACACTCACCCAAAACACCACCCGCCCCGAAAGCACCAGCGGTTACAGCCCCGAAAAAGGACCTTGAAACATTGCCCCAAGCTAAGTTAAGTAGTGAAAAATTAAATAAATTGAAAACGGTTAAAGAAATGCCTAGTAGCGCAATTTTAAAACATAAAAAAACTCAATGATTACTATTAAAAAAAACCATGTCTTTTTCCCTCTAATGCCATTTCTTGCTGAAAACTTTCAATTTGCGCTTTAAAAGGATAATGTGAGGACGTTAGTTTTACTCTGCTTAAAAATTGCCCCACTGAGGTAGTATTTGTAAAATCCAACGCCAAACCAAACAGATACCAGTCAGAAAATCCATGCTTTATGTAAAAGTTTTTTGCTGTAGCGCTTGGCATCACACACACTTCTTTACAACGATATAATAAGCCTATTAAAATTGCAGCTTGTAACAAAATAGAGCCATATTGATGGCGCTGATGGGCTCCCTCAATTTCTAATCTGTTAATATCACATCGGGCCATATTTGTACTATTTATAAAATAGATTTCGAAATAGATAGCTCCCACTATCTTGCCCTGATCATTGGATATAGTAAGACAACGCAGAATCCTTTTTTTAAGCCAAAATGATTGATGCCCTCTTTTCATATTGCATAAGGGAGTGCAAGAAAAAAGCGAAAATTTTCGCAGCCGTTGGTATTGCTCATAACGATGTTTTTGATCGTCAGGAAGATGAGGATCAGCGCTTCCTTCATAAGCGCTGATCTTAATATTTTTTTGATTTTCAACAAAGGTTAAAAACTTGGCAAGCTCTTGGCGAATATAACATTCACGTGGGACAAGCAAGTTCAGCTCTGGAAAATATTTATGATTTGTATCATCCTCATAGACAACTTTTAGAGGCTTAGTTTTTGGTTCTTCATTAAAAATAAGTGCTAGGTGCATCTGTTCTTGCATGCTGACAGACTCATAGCTTAGATTTAACTCTTCTTCTGATGGCTGCAAAAGTGCTAAAAGTTGATCACCATATTGTTGACTTTGATGCGCATAATAACTGGTTTCTAGTGTCTGCTCGCTATGATATAAGGGAGGTAAATCATCCTGAAAGTCTTGTGTATGCCAAAGATTATCTTTTGGCAGGGCGTCTTCTAATAATTGCTCAAAGGTAGGCGTTTCAGGTAAATGAGTGACCTTGGGGCATTCAATGTCAAATTCCTTTTCTAAGTCGTCTAATCCCTCAAGAATATGAGGTGATGATTTCAATGTGGTTACTTCTTAGTTTATTTTAGGAGCTTATTTTACAGCTTAATTGTCTTAATTCAAAGAACTAACCACTTGTATGTACACTGAACATAATAATTATTATCAATCTTTGTAGGGGCGCAGCCTGTCTGCGCCCATAAAGCAAATCTTCAATATCTCGGTTGTAGGCAGTGCAAGTACAGAAATTAATTAAATTTAAATTAAGATTTGATGGGCGCAGACAGGCTGCGCCCCTACGATGAGAAGAACTCATACAGTTTACTCAATCTGATGCAAAATAGTTGCTAGTTGCTCTGGCATCGCATAAAACGGCGAATGATCGCTCGGTAAACTTTGCACGCGGCAAGGTGTGGTGCTATGCATGGCGCGCTGTGCTTGAATGGGAATGGCATTATCGTGCAAACATTCAATATATACTTTGGGCACTTGTCCAAAGTTTTGTGCACTTAAAGCAACCGGCGTATTTAAGGGCAATAAGGGCTCTGTGCAAAACAAAGGCAATAATGCTTCAAAGTCTTTAAGCGCTGTTTGCGCAAATCCAAACTCATGCATTTTATCTAAGGGAAAATAAAAAGCATTTTTCTTTGGATCTGCTGTCATCAGCTTTGAAAATGGCGTGTGCGGCAATTGTGTCGCAATCTGAAACATCGATTGCCCGTTTTGTGGTAAAAAACCAGCAACATAAACCAGACACTTTATTTTATCCGGGTAACGCTCAGCCAGTGCACTGATAATCATCCCGGCAAAACTATGCCCTACTAATATCACCGGCATTGGCGCCGTTTCTATAAATTGGGTAAGAAACTTTAAATAGATCTCAAAGGTAATTTTAGCAAGAGGGGTTTTATCATGACCATGGCCCGGTAAATCTGGGGCAAGAACAGTATGCCCTTTTTCGGTAAGTAGTGGCACCACTTTTTGCCAACACCAGGCGCCATGCCATGCACCATGAACTAATAAATACTGTGCCATCGTTTATTGCTTTAATAAGGGTTGCAACTCTTTGGCAATAATCTTTGCCGCAAAATCCGCTCCCTTGGCTGTATAGTGATAAGAATCGTAAAAATTCTCACTATTGCCTTCAATATTATTCGCTAAATCAATTACCTTTACTGACTCTTTTAGCCCCACTTCACGGATAATATCATTAAAGCGATGATATAGCGGATCATCTTTAACGCGATTAGCCTGAGTCATTAACACCGGGGTAATATTTCTAATTTTACAAATTGCAATAAAGGTACGTAAATTACGCGCAAATTCTTCGCTAATCTTTTGCTCATCAAATCCCGGTGAGTTTTCAGGAAATTCATAACGGGTAAAGATATTTTTTGCTGATTGTACATGGCTTTTTAATGAATTAGGGTACCAGTAGGAACCTTGCGATCGTAAAATGACCAGATCATTAATATTATGCATAAAAACCACAACCTGAGGCTGCATGGGGATCACTTTGTTGAGTAAAATATTAATAGAATGCAATGATTCATTGGCCGAAACGCCACCATTGTAACTATTTACCTTTTTACCAAGACTTTGTTCTAGCAAGCGCCCGACTTTATAAGGAAAGCGATCATGTTCATCCATATACAAACATTCGGTTGTTGAGCCCCCTAAAAACACAATCTTATAATCGGGGTTTTCATGAATTTCTGAAGGCCCAATAAAACCATGTTTATCGGTTACGACACGATAATATTTTCGCTCTAAGGCATTAGGTTCAAGATTATTGACATAATTACGTGTTGGACGTTCAAATTTTTCTTCATCTGGACGATGTTCGCGCAGCTTAATAAATCGGCCAATATTATTGTCGATGATTTGTCCCACATAATATTGATGCACTATTTTCTTAATGCTTTTGTTTTCAAACTCAGTATATTTATTATTAATAAATTTTATGGAGGCGGCCCCATAAAGTGCTAATAAAATCAACAAAAAAAGGATAAACCCGGTTTTTTTAGGGTGCTTTTCAAAAATATTTGCTTTAACTTGTAGTACCATTTTTAACCTTTAGTTGTACTTTATGTTTAAAGAGCCTCCATTTAGCCCCAAGCCTACGCATTTAGAGGGTAAAAAGCAAAGCCCTACCCAAAGTAAGGGGCATTTTGCTGAAACGCTTGCTTTGGAATATCTGCAGAAAAACGGGCTAAAATATATCACCCGCCAATTTAGCTGCAAAATGGGTGAAATCGATTTGATTATGCAGGATATCAATGAAGTGGTTTTTGTAGAAGTACGCTCGTTAACAAACCCGCAATATGGAGAGCCCTTTGAGACCATCACTTATGGAAAACAACGTAAAATACTCCGCACAGCACGTTACTTTTTACATTGTTACCCTTGGACCAATGAATATTCGGCACGTATCGACGTTGTATCAATCTCAGGGAACCAACTAAATCCTAAAATAACCTGGATCCCAAATGCTTTTGGAGTAGAATAATCTCCTCGTTAACAAAACAATAAGCCTAATTTTAGTTAGACAACCCATCTATGAGTAAACAAGAAAAAGTACGCCAGCTCTTCAATGACAGCATTGATACCAAATTAGCGGCTTTAGATACACTGCCCCCTGAAATTGTTCGGGCCAGTGAATGCATGGTTGAGGCGCTTAAGCAAAACCGTAAAATATTAGCCTGTGGCAATGGCGGATCAGCCGCCGATGCACAACATTTTGCCGCCGAATTACTCAACCGTTTTGAAAAAGAAAGAATGAGTTTGCCAGCATTTGCCTTAACCACTGACTCTTCTACCCTAACCTCTATTGCTAATGATTATAGCTATGATGAAATCTTCTCTAAACAAATTAAAGGGTTAGGACAAGAAGGCGATGTACTATTAGCCATTAGTACCAGTGGCAAATCACAAAATATCCTGAACGCCGTATATGCTGCTCACAGTAAAGGCATGAAAGTTATTACTTTAACCGGGAAGGACGGCGGACCTTTAGCCCGCATATTGCAAGCAGAAGATATTGAATTAAGAGTGCCGGCACAATCTACGGCCAGAATTCAAGAAGTGCATCTGCTGATTATTCATTGTTTATGTGATTATATTGATTCTGAATTTGGACCTCAAACATGTGTAAGATAAACGCTAACTCATTCAAATTAACTTTAGTTTTATTAACCAGTCTTTCTTTATTATCAGGTTGTGCTGCCGTTGTTGTTGGTGGTGCAGCTGCTGGTGCTGTTGTCGCCGGCCATGACAGAAGAACGACCGGGACTATGGTTGAAGACAAAAGCATTCAACTTAAAGCCATGCAAGCAATCAACGAAGCTGCCGGTGATGATCCCAATGTCCATGTCGCCCCTGTCAGCTACAACAACCGTGTACTCTTGATAGGTCAGGCGCCATCACGGCAAATGCGATCGGACATCGTTCAAAACGTAAAAAATATCGAAAAAGTAAAACAAGTACATAATGAGATTTTATTAACAGGGCCTAGCACAATGCTGCAACGCTCCACCGACAGCTGGATTACCACCAGAATTAAAAGTGAAATGGCAGTCACTAAAGACTTTAATTTTACACGTGTCAAAGTCACTACTGAAAATGGCATTGTATACTTAATGGGTATCGTTAGACCACAAGAAGAACAAATTGCAGTGGATATTGCAAGGCATGTAAAAGGCGTGAAAAAAGTCGTTAAAATATTTGAATACGATAGAAGCTAACTATGCTTTCAAATGCATTTTTAGCGGCGCTCAAACAAGCTTTTACGCCAGAACAGCTTTATACCGATCCTGCCGATTGTTGGGTCTATGGCTACGACAATAGTCGTCGCCATGCCTTACCTCAAGCAGTAATCTTTGCCACCTCCCACGAAGAAATTGTTCAAGCCGTAAAACTTTGTTATGAACATGGCGTGCCAATAACAGCAAGAGGCCGCGCCAGTGGCACCACAGGCGGCGCCATTCCACTCAATGGTGGCGTGGTACTCTCGCTTGAACGTATGCAAAAAATTATCAGTATCGACTCAGCAAATCGCACTATTGTTGTTGAGCCAGGTGTACTGAATGCACAAGTGCAACAAGCAGCTAAAGAAATTGGCTTTTTTTGGCCACCAGATCCTACCAGTGCAGCCTATTGTTGTATTGGCGGCAATTTAAGTTGTAATGCCGCAGGGCCGCGCTCCTTAAAATATGGCACTACACGTGATAATACTTTGGGTTTAACCTTTGTTACCGGCTCCGGTGAAACCATTGAATGTGGTGTTTATACCACCAAAGGTGTGGTCGGCTATGATTTAACGCGGCTTTTAATTGGCTCTGAAGGGACACTGGGGATTATTTCAAAAGCAGTTTTAAAGCTCACCCCCTTGCCCCATAGCAAACGCACCATGCGCGCGCTATTTAAAAACATAGATAGCGCAGCCACGGCTGTTACTCAAGTCATGCAACAACCCATCACCCCTTGTGGTTGTGAATTTATCGATGGCAATGCCATACAAATGATCCGCAAGCATGCTAATGCAGAATTACCAGAGGAAGCTGGCAGTATGCTGATGATTGAGGTGGATGGTTCATCGGATGATTTATCGGCCGATATAGCGCTGATGCACAAAGCATGCAACGTAGATGGCCTGCTTTCTTGGCATGTAGCACATAATCTTGAAGAAACTGAAAAATTATGGGCCATTCGTAAATCGCTGTCGCAGGCCCTGAGAAGCTTATCACCGCATAAAATCAATGAAGATGTGGTTGTGCCTTTATCAAACATTCCTGCCCTTTTAAATTATACGCAAGAATTAGCCAAAGAATATCAAATTACCATTGTTAATTTTGGCCATGCTGGCAATGGCAATATCCATGTGAATTTGCTGATTGATCCCTTCGACCCAGTGCAAGGCCCTAAAGCAAAAGAATGCCTCAATAAGCTCTTTGATAAAGTAGTTGCTTTACACGGCAGTTTATCAGGTGAGCATGGGGTGGGCATCGAAAAACGCGACTATGTTAACAAAGAACTTTCTGCCTCAAGTATTGCGCTTATGAAAAATATCAAAGCGCAATTTGATCCTAAAGGCATTTTAAATCCTGGCAAGTTCTTTCCGCTTTAAAACCTGCATATACAAGACTTAAGTCAATAAATTAAATTTAGTGCCAGTTGTCATGATAATACACCTTATCGCATTCCAATTTTTTTCAGATGTTTTGTAATAGGTCTCTTGGAAATGGGGATACAATGTAAAGAAATGTATAAGAACTTTTAAATTTTGGAGGTGAAGGAGATTTACAATGAAACGTTCCTTGGTTCAGCTTTATTTAAGTTTGTTCGCCTTATCCTTTTCATGCAGTAGCATAGCAGACACCACTTTAGCTTCATCCACAAGCAAAATTAACCCCAATGCGTTATATGGCGCTTGGCCATCTAATAATGGCTCTGCGCAAAATCTGGATGTGGCAACAAGTGATAAACTATTAAATGTTAATAATGTTGCCAATTTAACACTGAAGTTCACAACCTTTATGCCAGATCCACTGGGCATGGGGCAAAATGCCGTGCAATCTACACCCGTTGTAGCCGATGGCATTATTTATGTAGCCGAAGCCGGTGGAACTATAAAAGCTTATTCTGAAGCTGATGGTCACCAAATATTTAGTACGGTTATTTATGATGCGAACGATTCATCAGGGCAACCTGAATTCATTGATGAATCTCCTGTGTTAACAAAGCAATATTTGTTTATTGCCGGTAAACAAATGCATAAATTGGACAGATTCACTGGCTTAGAAGTTGCAACACCGCAATTGTATGACCCTTCGGGTGTTAGTTTAATTAATGGTGATGTGCAACCTTCACAGCTTATTGTTGCCGGAAACAAAGTTATCTATGGGGTGTCATTCGGCGATGAAACCCATGGTAATGGCGCCAATTTTGATTTAGCCCATGGACGTATAATCGCATTTAACCAATCTGATTTATCCATTGCCTGGAGTTTAGATACGACTAATGTTAATGGTGTTCAATATGGACCGGGCGCCAGTACATTTGCCGGCGGGGGCGTTGATGAAAAAA
Source organism: Pseudomonadota bacterium (assembly GCA_018241965.1). Taxonomy (GTDB): domain Bacteria; phylum Pseudomonadota; class Gammaproteobacteria; order Berkiellales; family Berkiellaceae; genus Berkiella. The sequence goes on from JAFECS010000001.1 coordinate 17,960, forward strand.
GACATTTGCTCTTTATGCCTACTGGAAATAACTATGCCCCTCCCATCAGCCCATTATCGAACTCTCTTTTAGCCATAGATTATAACAGCGGTAAAGTTGTTTGGTCTTATCAATACTCAGCAAATGACCTCTGGGGAAATGGGGGTAATAATGTTGATTATGATGGTATTCATGATGCGGATGTCCATGGTCATCCGCAAGTATTCTCATTGCAATTAATTCCTGGGGTCGCACTTAGCACAATAGATTTAGTTGGTTGTCGTGGAAAAGATGGAACTTATCGCATATTCACACGCGATCAAATCCCCGGCGCCAAAGTATTACCTATTGCGCAAGTGCAACTAGATCCAATGACCCAAGTTGATGGTGCTATTCAAGTCGACCCAGCCATTGCCAATGATACGCTCTATGTCGTATCAGAGTCCTGGGTTGGGATCCCTGGAGATCCTGTTTACCCAACAGGTCCTCATTATTCATTAGATTATGGTGTAATTAAATATGGTCAATTCGGCTTTTTGTTAGGACACCTTGGAGAAGCGATTGCAACAGTGCGTGCTATTGATTTAAGAAAGCTTGTAATCTATGGCATCAATCAATTGCTTTTAGGGAAACAAAAACCAACTTGCGTTGGCTCGGCTCCTTTTGTTCCGGATGTTAACCCCTCTGGTGATAATATCTGCCAAGGAACACTCCCCAGCAACATCGTCAAATGGACAACCGTCATTCCTGGGTTGGTTCCCTTAAACTCTTCTGGGGTAGCTTATGATAACGGTGTGCTCTTTATTCCAGGCGGTATCGCAGGAAAAATGTATATGCTTAACACCAATAATGGATCTATTATTGCATCGATGGCCTCTAACCCAATTGCACCTATCCCTGCAGTGGGTGGCATAGCCATAGATAATGGTAAAGTTATTGTGCCTTTTGGCGTATACTTCGGCTCACTTAAAAATGCAATTCCGTATGGTGGTATATC
>JAFECS010000001.1:18981-28047 GCA_018241965.1 Pseudomonadota bacterium
TAGCCTGGGATTTTTTATGATCACTAAAAATATTAATTAAAAGCCGCTTGTGCTAATTTAGCGCTGGGATGATGTGATAAAATCGTTCTGGCAACTTCTTGTTCTTTACCTTCTGGTGTGTCTATCAACATGACAAAGTGGCCTTCTTTCACAAACTCTTCGTACTTTTCTATAGTTTCATCTTTCACACCAATGCCTATTAATCCGGTAGCCCAGATCCCAATTGCCATACCAAACACCAACATAGCCACCAAAGCAAATGGGGTAATATGCACATTATTTGGTAAAACGATATAGAATAAAGATAATATAAAAAAGAATAAAACCAATCCTAATAGCGGGCCTTTTTTTATCGCTGAGCCTAAATGTGAAGTATAAAAAATACCCGCTCTGTGTAAATGCGCTTCTTTTAAATCTTCTGGCAAACCGCCACAAATATGAATATGGCTTTCTTTAACCCCCATAGACTTTAATTCATAAACAATATGACTGGTTTCGTCTAGATCAGGTACAAGGATAAAAAGTCTTTTCATCACACACTCTCCTAAAAGAGGACCTTACTATTTATCTTATACAAATTTTAGTTACAAAACTAGAATTTTGGTTATTTACACCAGTTGTAATTGCAACAATTTTATAAAATTGGCAATATACAAACCCCTCACGTTATCAATAATAAAAATAAAAAAGGAGTTGCATCATGAAGCAAAGTGGCCCAACTAATGAAAGTCATCAAGAAACTTCACACTCACACACTCACCATAAACAACACACTGCTTTTTCAAAATTTATTGGGGCTGCCGCCGGAGCAGGTATAGAACAAGGTCTACTTCATGGTGTCGACACTTCCGCAAAATTTGCAATGGCAAATCATACTTCTGCATTAGCTTGGATCAAACACTTGGTAGCCTCAGAAGGCATTCCTGGTGCTACAGCACGTCTTTATAATGGCTTTGGACTGGCATTGCTTAAAAAAGGCCCGATGCGAGTATACAAATATGGGGTGCAAGATGAATTGCTTGAAAAATTAGATGAAAGTTTTGGTGACGCTGCTGATGAAAAGTTTGGGCCTTACGGACATAGTGTTTTACAAGGCGTTGCAGGGGCTATCACCGGAATTATGGAACCCTTTGTTGGTTTCCAAGTCCCAGATACTTTACAAGTCCGCCAACAAGCACGCAAAAACAAAGCACAGAAAGTCTCCATCACAGAAGATGCTAAAAATTTAGGTTTGAGAGGTTTATTTAGAGGCTCTGTCGTAACCGGTTTTGGTAGAAATATGCCTGGCGCTGTCGGATTATTTGGTGGCTCAGCTGCTGCTAATCAAGCGATGGGTAATGAAGATCACCACAGCGTCACGAAGAATTTAGCAGCTAAATGGTTTGGTGCTTTTTTGAGTTTAATTGCTTCTCAACCTGGAGATGTGGTTAAAACAAAAATGCAGGTTGAGCAAAAGAACTTAATAGAAGTATTAAAAACAATCACGCCCCAACAATTATTTACCAGCGGATTATTACCACGTTTGGCCATGTCTGCAAAAGTGGGTTTAGGGTTTTTTGTGATTGAAGGTTGCATGAATTGGGCAAAAGAGCACTTCGGAGAAAAAGTAGAATCTAGCACGAAGGTAAGAGACGAAGCGCTAGCACCGAGCAAAAGCTTTACCGCACAATTTAATGCAGCTAAAGATAAATCGAAAGAGACAACAACAGGAGAAGCAATTCATCCACCCACAACTGTCGATGAAATTGTAGAAAAAATGGCGCATGCTTCAATTCGTAAAAAAGATTAACCTTACTTCACCACGGTTAATTTGGGGCGGCCATTGCCGCCCTTTTTACCTTTGCCACCTTTACCCCCAGTTTCATTTTCTTTGGGTGCTTCAGGTGGTGGCGTGTCATCTTCTTCGTCGTCTTTAAAAACCATACCGCGGCCATTTTCTTTGGCATAGATAGCGCTAACTGCACGCATGGGTACATAGATATCATGTGGCACCCCGGCAAAACGAGCATTAAATTCCACATGATCATTGGCTAGTAGTAAAGAACGTACTGCACCTGGGGAAATATTTAAAACGATTCGGCCATTATCAACATACTCTCGCGGCACACTGACTTGTGGAAAATCTGCATTCACTACAACATAAGGCGTTGCATTGTTATCAACAATCCACTCATAAAATGCACGTAAAAGATATGGCCGGCTTGAATTCATTTACTCACCAAGCGCTCTTTCAGTATCCGTTAAGCTCACTTGAAAAGCTTCTCTATCGAATAAACGTTTGGCATATTCATGCACAGCTTTTGCTTCAGGAGGCAAATTAATGCCCATCGATTTCAAACGCCACAACATCGGCGCTATAGCGCAATCCACTAAAGAAAATTCTTCACTTAAAAAGTAAGGCATTTCTTTAAACATCGGAGAAACAGCCACAATACTCTCGAATAATGCTTTGCGGTATTCTTGCTGTTCTAAAGGATTAGCTTGTTTATCTAGAATTTTATTCATCAAGGTATACCAATCACGATTCACCCGATGCAACATTAGCCGGCTGCGCGCTCTGGCAACTGGATAAACAGGCATTAATGGAGGATGAGGAAAACGCTCATCTAAATACTCCATGATGATTTCAGATTCATACAGAACCAGATCTCTATCCACCAAAGTTGGTACCGTGTTGTAAGGATTAATTTCAATTAATGCCTCAACTTGGTTATCAACATCGATTTCATAAAGATCAAAGGTAACGCCTTTTTCTGCTAAAACAATCCGCGCTCGATGACTATAAGGATCTGACGATCCTGAATATAGTGTCATCACTGAACGTTTATTTGCGACTACTGCCATCAAAATGCTCCTTTAATGGACATCCTTCCAATATTCACGTTTAAGTAGATACGCAAACAAGGTAAATACCACTAAAAATAACAAAACCCAAACCCCTAAACGCTTGCGCTCTAACTTGTGGGGTTCACCTACATAATCTAAAAAGTTAACTAAATCTACCATCGCTTTGTCATAAGCCTCTGGTGACAGCGTACCCGGCGTTTTTAATTCAAGATGAGAAATCACTTGTTTTTCAAGATACTTCCCTTGCTCATCTTGCACCGTAATTGTTTTATACACTGGCACTTGGGTTCCTTGCAGAGCAAGCAAAATATGCGGCATCCCTACATCGGGGAAAACTATATTATTCACCCCCCAAGGTCTTTTTGGATCTTCATAAAAACCTTTTAAGTAGGAATACAACCAATCTTTTCCTCTTGAACGAGCTACCAAGGAAAGATCGGGTGGTGGTACGCCAAACCATTTTGATGATAACGTTTTAGGCGTAGCAACGACGATAGGATCATTGGCCTTATCACTGGTAAAGTTGAGGTTATCATTAACCAGCTTTTCCAAAACATTGCCATTTTTATCTACAATCCCAATATCCTTTGCCATATCTTTATAACGAACAAACTGCAACGAATGACACCCAGCACAATAGTTCATGTATAAGGCCGCGCCACGTTGTAATGATGCTTTATCACATAGACTATTGTTCACTTTTTCTAAATGAACAGAACCATTACTGGCAAATACTGAGCCAATCAAGGTAACAGCAATGAAGACACCCAAACATGCTTTGATTACTTTCATTTGTAAGTTAGCCTCTCGGGAACAGGTTTTGTCTTATCTAATTTTGAGTAAATTGGCATTAATAAGAAAAACGCAAAATAGAAAATCGAAAATATTTGCGCTGCAATCATTCTTGAAGGGCTAGGCGGCATTAAGCCCAAATAACCCAAACTGATAAAACTAATCACAAAAATAGCTAAAACAATTTTGTAAATTGGCCCGCGATAACGAATAGATTTAACGGGGCTTCTGTCTAGCCAAGGCAAGAAACCGATAATCAGTACTGCTGAGAACATAGCCACCACACCACTGAGTTTATGCGGAATAGCGCGCAAAATGGCGTAAAAAGGTGTCATGTACCAAACCGGTGCAATATGCTCAGGCGTTTTCATGGGGTTTGCAGGCTCAAAGTTCGGTGCTTCAAGGAAAAAGCCTCCCAGATCCGGCGCAAAAAACACGACCGAGCAAAACAGGATTAAGAAAACGCCAAGGCCATAAAAGTCTTTGACGGTGTAATAAGGGTGAAACGGTATCCCATCGATAGGGTGACCATCCGGACCTTTCTTTTCTTTAATTTCTATACCGTCGGGGTTATTAGAGCCTACTTCATGCAATGCGATAATATGCATCCACACGAGCAATAAGAATATCAGTGGAATACCCACAACATGTAAGGCAAAGAATCGATTTAATGTCGCATCGGCAACATTAAAGTCACCACGCATCCATTCCACCACACCTGGGCCAACGCCGGGGATAGCTTCAAACAGCGAGGTAATTACTTTTCCGCCCCAAAATGACATTTGCCCCCAAGGTAACAAGTAACCCATAAAGGCTTCTGCTAATAAGCATATGTATATTGCGGTACCAATAAGCCAGAGCAATTCTCTGGGTTTTCTGTAGGAGCCGTACAAAAGCCCTCTAAACATATGCAGATAAACCACAATAAAAAAGAAAGAGGCGCCCGTAGAATGTAAATAGCGTAAAATCCACCCTTTGGGAACGTCACGCATAATGTATTCCACTGAGCCAAAAGCTTCAGCAGCAGAAGGCTTATAAAACATCGCCAACCAAATGCCAGAGAGCAATTGATTCAACAGAACCACCAAAGAAAGCGCACCAAAAAAGTACCAAAAGTTAAAGTTTTTGGGTGCATAATATTGAGCGGCATGCTCATTCCACATTTTACTTAAGGGAAAGCGTTTATCTATCCACGCTAAAAATCCTGATGATCCGTTTTTCATTAGGCAGCCTTTTGATCTTCTCCGACAACAATTACTGTATCGCTTTCATATTTGTAAGGAGGAACCACTAAATTTAAGGGAGCGGGCACACCTTTAAATACTCTACCGGCTAAATCAAATCTTGAACCATGACAAGGGCAAAAAAAGCCCCCCTGCCAACTGGGTTCAACACTGCCAATATCAGGACGGTATAAAGGTACGCAACCCAAATGGGTACAAATTCCTACCAAGACTAAGTATTCAGGTTTGATAGAACGATATTCGTTATGCGCATAAGCAGGTTGTTGATGCTGCTCTGAAGATGGGTCTCTCAGTTCTTTATCTAGTTGCGGTAATTTATCCAACATTGATTTAGTTCTGTGTATAACCCATACAGGTTGGCCACGCCACTCCACCGTTAATTGAGCACCTGGCTCAAGTTTACTAATGTCGATTTTAACTGGCGCCCCCATTGCTTGTGCTTTTGCACTTGGGAACCAAGAACAGACAAAAGGCGAAGCCGCATACACAGCGCCTACCCCAGTGATAGCGGTGGTAGCAGCTGTTAAAAACCGCCGTCGACCGGTATCTACGATATCATCACTCATTCATGCGCCTCCCTGACGGATTGTTTTTGAGTGTTTTTATTTTTGGCGGCAAATAGTAGCATAAAATAAAGGCCAGCCGGTAGTTTACACGATAGCACTTGCGAATCATAGTTGAGTCTCTCAAAATAAGGGGGCATTAATTTAGGAATTTGATCCTCCATGAATTTGATATTTTTCTTGCTAATCTTTTGTGCTTATTGTGCCTCAGTTTGGCAGCAATGGCATTGGACAGCCAGTGATTCAACTCAAGCATCCCCCATGCATCTACTCACAGATCAGTTACTACACGGCGCGAATGATGCAGTAACATTAGCGTTTGGATTAGTTGGTGTTCTAGCCCTTTTTATGGGTCTGATGAAAATTATGGAAGAAGGTGGGCTTTTACAAAGTCTCGCTAATCTACTCTACCCATTATTAAAATGGTTGTTTCCTGAAATCCCAGCGAATCATCCTGCTTTTGGCGCCATGGTGATGAATCTTTCTGCCAATCTAATAGGCATGGGTAATGCAGCAACGCCTTTTGGGCTTAAAGCCATGCAAGAATTAGATAAACTCAATCCACATCCTGGCATTGCAACCAATGCGATGGTGCTTTTTTTAGCCATCAATACTTCATGTATTACCTTGCTACCCACTAAAATTATTGCATTACGCGCCGCTGCAGGCTCTGCTGATCCGGCTGGGATTATTACTACAACTTTATTTGCCACTATTTGTGCTACTGTTGTGGCCATCTTTGCAGCAAAATTTTTACAAAGGATCTTAAAAACTCCACCATCAACTATTGTCCCTGAAGTAACACAAAATCACACTGCTACTTCGCAATACCCTGTTTGGGTAAGTTTCATTGCCTTAAGCTTTTTAGTCTTGTTAATTCCACTTACCTTAGCATTTGGCAAAAGCTTTTCACCTTGGATCATGCCTACATTAATTGTAGGTGTTTTAGTTTTTGGTATGGTGAAAAAAATTGATATTTATGCCACTTTTATCGAAGGCGCAAAATCAGGTTTTGAGATCGCTTTAAAAGTTCTGCCCTTTTTAGTAGCAATGTTGGCTGCTATCAGCATGTTTAGAGCCAGTGGCTTATTAGATGCCTTAACTTCTGCGATTGCACCTTTCACTTCTTTAATTGGGATCCCCGCCGAAGCGGTTCCCATGGTCATTATGCGCCCGCTTTCGGGTTCTGGGAGTTTTGGGGTGATGACAGATGTGATAAATAATCCTTTAATTGGCCCAGATAGTTATACCGGTTATCTTGTTAGCACCATGATGGGCTCCACAGAAACCACTTTTTATGTGCTGGCAGTTTATTTTGGCGCTGTTCAAATACGGCGTATTCGACATGCGCTGGCAGCAGGACTTATTGCTGAAATGGCCGGGATGATTGCTTCGGTGGTTGCCGTTAAATTGCTGATTTTTAGCTAAAAGTATATTGATTTTGCATAGTTAAAGCGCTAACATTTGATCATCTTTTTTCTAGGACTTAAGTGTATGCTCACTGGCCCTACTTTAGCTGCAGCTGCCAAAAATGATTGGCGTACCGTCATGTTCTTGCTCAGATTAAATCAAGCCTACAACGGCACCATCATCGATATTCATGCCAGAGATTTAAGTCATCCAGCAGGGTTTCGTTTAATCGATTATGCAGAAAAGGCGCATCCATCGTTGCCACCTATTTTAATTTCCTATGGGGCAACTATTTCATACGATGTAAAACTCTTTAACGCAGCAGAGAACAATTATTGGCCAATAGTATTTTATTTAATTGATAATCATCTCATCGATATCAACACAAAAAATATGATGCATGAAGAACGTTGGACAATATTAGATTATGCTGCGCTAGTAACAGAAAATGAAAAACTGATAAGTGCATTATTGGAAAGAGGCGCTAAATCAGGCACTATCCGTGCGCAAACTTCATTAGCTACTCAAGCCCTTACCCCCTCTTCTTTAGTCCCTCCTATTCTTCATCAACCTAAACCTATACGACTAAACGAACGGCTGGCATTACTTAGCCTTGCAAGATCAGAACCCAAGACTCCTAAAGCCCCTCAAGCTCGAAATAGCATTTAACTTCAATAACTAGATATATACCCAGGTACCACCCGTACAATGTTATCTTTCTTCCTAGTTTGATAGCGTAAAAGTAATAACAATATTGGTGGATTATTTGGATGTAGGTCATGCGTATATTAAATTTTGCTTGTATCGCCTTAAGCTTAATCCCACTTTCACTGTATGCAGAAACGACGCTTTATGCCTGCACTAAAGATGGGCAAACCACTTTGGAAAGCACCCCAAGTCAAGATTGCGATAAATTACAAACTTATAAATATCAAACATCGCAACCAAACAAAGCAAATGAATCCGAAGGGTTAAGACCCTCAGAAATCCAAGCTCTGCAATCCATGGATGCAAATACCGTTACCAGAAGTATGCAGATCAATCGCTATCAAAATGTCGATAACAGAGTCGGCTGGGGAATAGCAGGCGATTATATCGATTCAAGGCAAGATAAATGCGCTTCATTTTATAATCAAGCTAATCATATTCTTGCGCAATTAGGGGTAGATGAAAATCACGGACATGGGGATAAAATCGCCTTCAATGAACATTTTACTCTTCCACCTGATTATCATATTACTATCGATCATGCTGACATCAATCAAGACAGTTTACTATCCCAATTAAAGTATACACAATCTCAAATAGATTATTATTGCCACTAAATCATTTTGCACCTTGTCTGACTTTTATCAAAGGTCTAGTATGGGCATTTACTTTTGTTTGAAATTCAGTGAAGGAGCTCGCCATGTCCTTATTTGCAAGGATTGCTTATTTTGTTAGTTTGTTTATTTTCTTTGCGTTTAACGCACAAGCGGCAACGACACCCGATACTTCTCAAGGAAACACACATCATTCCATGCCTAAAGGGGCGATTGATCATAACGCCAAAGAAAGCCATGCCAAAGAAAGCCATGCCACGGAAAGTCCTGCTGGCGCCGATTCCATGGAAAATGATGTGGTCAAATTGCGCACAGATTGGGCAATTGCTAAATTTCAAACCCCCAAGAGTAAGCAGATCCCAGAGTTTGAACAACTCATTAAACGCGCTGAAGCTTTAAATCAAAAATATCCCCGCAACCCTGAAGTCATGACATGGTACGCCACCTGTTTGAGCACTTACGCTTCCATCAAAGGTGGTCTTGGTGTATTACCCCATGTTAAAAAAGCAAAGGCTTTATTAGAAGAAGCCATAGCTATTAATGGAAAAGTTGAAAATGGTTTCGCTCATGGTGTATTAGGCGCCCTTTATGCCAGAGTGCCAGGATGGCCGATTGCATTTGGAAACAAAGATAAAGCGCGCTCAAATTTACAAATGGCGGTACAGATCTCACCTCAAGGCAGCGACTCAAACTATTACTATGGCGATTTCTTGGTAGACTCAGGCAATTATGAAGAAGCCAGAAGACATCTGGAAACAGCGCAACATGCCCCCGTTCGTAAAGGCTATGAAATTCAAGACAGAGGTCGTAAAGAAGAAATTGCTGCGTCGTTAGCAAAATTACGTCGTCTTGGGCACTAAAAATTCTCTTTGTAGGGGCGCAGCCTGT
>JAFECS010000020.1 GCA_018241965.1 Pseudomonadota bacterium
AGGGTATCAGGAAGAATCGTGCGTAAATACACGCTAAGAAATTTGTCATTTGATTAAGTCGCAGTTCTAATACTCACAGGTGACCCTTCTTGATACAATTAATTGCAAATGTTCTTTTTCCAAGCTTCAACCTTATCCATTACCCCTTTGTGAATAATTTCCTCTATCTCTTTAAAGCATATTAAAGCTTCTGCTAGAGCTAAGATGCATAAATCTTTCGCTAAATAAAAAATGAGAGATTTTTCAAAATTAAAGCATGTACAATATAATGTAATCCCTATTGGGTAGGGATGTATGAACTCGCATAAATCTACATAATATTTTTCAAATATTTTGCTTTGAAATTCTTGCAAATCATTTGTATGAATAGGTGTAATTTGGTCAGATGAAATACTATTCTCGTATTTTATTTTTGTTCCACAAATAGCTTTTCTTATTTTTGGATTTTTTTTACTTACATATTTTAATGCTGAAATAGATTCCATAGCTGCTCTTGTGAGACACATTGCACCTATAATATTATTTTTATTAATATACTCTAATGAATTTGAAGTTAATTCATAGATTCTATGTGTCATTGTGCTTTTATAAAAAAATAGCTGAATTTCAAATAATGTAAAATTACGTATTTCTATTATATCAAATTTTTTTATAACAATAGCCTCTATAATTTTATTTAGAGATATTATAAGATTTATGGTATTTTCTTTTTGCTGTGAGTTCATAAGCATAACATTAAAAGTAGAAGTACAAAATTTCCCTAAATCTTCTTTTAAAGGTTTTTTTGTTATTTCTTGGGATAATGCATTTAGATCATTAATATAATTTCCGATATTTCCAAAATCTAATTTAAAATTCTCTAGGGTTTTTTTTAACGCTATAGAACATATATCTCGCGCGACATTTTTAAACTCAATTTCTTGTTCATTTAATTCATTATAACCCATCTTTATAAGAGGAGACATTTGATTTATATTACTATAAAACACAGTCACACCTAATGAATTCGGGTGCACAAACTCAGATAAGAACTCATAATTTTTTATAAAATCTGGGTGTTGAGTTGCGAGGATTTCTTTAAGGTCGTCATGGGTACATGATGCTGGAAGGTACACCCATTTTTTTAGCGCTTCTTGGATATATTTTACATTATTTTCCTCTAGCGATTTATGCATCATGTTACTTATATAATTTAAAACAGCAGTATTTTCCATAGCCGCTCTTGTGGTGTTTATTGAAACTATAATCTTATTATTTTCAATACCGTCAATTGAAATTAAACTTAATTCATGAATTCTAAGAGCACAGCAATTCATATAACAACATATTTGACCTGATATGTTATTTAAATATTCTATATCACCTTTAAATAATAAATCACTTTCTATCCATTTAATTAGAGAATAGATTTGGTTTAATGTACTATCGTTACTATATATCATGGTTAATTATAGGTACCTGCTTGTCCATATTGGAGCATGCCTCTACTCCCTTATAAGAAAGCCTAATGGCCCTCAGTTTTGTCAATTGTTCCATCCGTCTACCTAACCCCAATATAAGCTAAAGGCCTAATTTAGCAGCTTAGATCCAGCTTCCTTAGGAGTGCCGTCCCCATTAACATACATATAAAGCGTGGTGGTGGTTATACCTAAACGTTTAGCCACATCAGTTGCTATTGACTTATGATCAGCCATAGCAGCCATGGCCATATTTAGAGTCGCTTTGTCCATCTTACGAGGTCGTCCCCCTTTTCTTCCTCTGGCTCGCGCTGCGGCAAGGCCTGCTCTTGTTCTTTCAACAATTAGTTCCCTCTCAAACTCAGCTAGGACTGCAAATAACCCAAAGATCATTTTTCCATTAGGGGTCGTGGTGTCTAGTTGCGCGCCTGCTCCTGCCAAAACTTTTAAACCTATGTTTTTACTTTTAAGGTCTTCAACTAGATGTATAAGGTGCTTTAAGTCTCTCCCTAAGCGGTCTAATTTCCAAATGACAAGAGTGTTTCCAGGCTGAAGAGCTTTCAAACAGTTCTTCAAGCCTGGCCGGTCATCCTTTCTTCCTGATGCCAAGTCCTCATAAATTCTGATTTCCTCGACATCTGCTTCTTTGAGTGCATCTTTCTGTAAATCTAAAACCTGGGAGCCGTCTGATTTAGAGACACGCACATAACCAATAAGCATAAGAACTTCCTCTTAACAAGAAAACATTATGCTTACCATAAATTATGGTGTTGTTTTTTTCAATGAGTTTTCTTGTGATTTATGGTAGGGTTATTTTTAAAATTGTGGGTTACTAGAAAAACGCTCGTTTTTCTGGCGGCATATACACACAAAGTTATATTTAGAAAGTATCTTTTGACCAATCAAGAATCCGCAATAGTCTTACCTGAATCAGTGATAATTCAGCTTGCTACATTGTCTGAGCAGGATCGGTGTGTGATTCAAAATTGCCGTGGACCTCATAACCGCCTTGGTTTTGCTTACCAACTTATGTTCGTTAAACTATTTAACCGCTTCCCTAATCAAATTCCGCTTGAGGTTCAATCGCAGGTTCTGACATTTGCCACCTTACAACTTAACATCAACACAGAACACATCAATGCCTATCAAAAACGCCAGCAAACAATCTCAGATCATCAAAAGCAAATTCGAGATTACTTAGGTTTGGTCAGCTTTGATAGAACTGCTATTGAGCAAGTCAGTGAATTTTTATTTATTGAAGCACAACGTACAGAGTACGCCAGTATCTTATTGACCAAAACAGAACAATTTTTAAGAGAACAACGTATCTTACAACCCGCCTACGATACATTAAGGCGATTGATTATCGCTCAACGGCAAAAGGCAAGGCAATTTATTTATGATAAAATATTGACTCATCTAACTGAAGTACAATGTAAGCACCTAGATGACTTACTGAATGTGGATGAATCTAGAATATCTCCTTTACAGCAATTGAAACAACCTCCTGCCCATCCTTCCCCGAAAGCATTGATAGCTCTTACAAAAAAGCTGGAATTAATCCATGCTATGGATATAACAAAGATAAATACTAGTTGGCTTAATAACAACTATCAACGCAGCCTCACCAAATATGTCTTGCGCTGCTCGGCCAAACGTTTAAGAGACTTACAACCTACTTATCGCTACACAGCTTTAATATGTTTCTTGAAGCAGATAAATCTGGATACCGTAGATCAAATTATTGATATGCACCATAAACTGATGCTGAAGGTTTATAAACGTGCAGATACCCAAATGGATGAGGAGTTGAAGAAACAACGCAAACATTTTAAGCAGAGTCAATTTTTGCTTAATACTATTGTAGACCTCCTGCTTGATAACACCATTGAAGACATTAATGTACGGGAAGCTATTTTTAGCCGAGTACACCCAGAAGCATTAGAGCAGCATCTATTAACTTCCCAAGCTTGGCTAACAGGTAAATTCAGCCACCTCTTTCACTTGGTAGTAGAACGCTTTAACTACTTGCGCCAGTTTTCACCTGCGTTGATTGCCCACTTAAAGTTTGAAGCAAAGGGCGAAAGAGCGACACAATTGATTAGAGCAATTAAACTTTTGCATGATTTGAATGGACAACAAAAACGAAAATTACCAAACAATGCTCCAATTGATTTTATCCCTAAAAAGTTAAGATCATTAGTGAAACCACAAGGAATCCTTGATAAGCCGGCATGGGAATGTGCTTTATTAACAAGCATTCGTGATGAGATTAAAGTTGGTAACCTAACAGTTAAAGATAGTAAACGCTTCGGTAATTTTGATAATTTCTTTATGCCCTATGCACAATGGGAAAAAGAGCGTACACCATTTTTTAAGCGTGCAGGTTTACCTGAAAATCCTCAGGAGGCTCAGACTTATCTTACAGAGCGATTAAATCAAGCCTTCGATAAGTTTTTGGTAGCTGAGCCAAATAATACCTACGCTAAAGTGGAGAACGGTAAGTGGATATTGTCTGTTGACCCGGCTGAAAAATTATCAGTTGAAAAAGAAAAATCATTGGATACCCTAAAATCTTGGCTTAAAAGACATATGCGTTCAATAAAGCTTCCGCAGTTGCTCATTGAAGTAGATAATGATTTGAACGTCACGAAACACTTCATGTTGCCGCACCAACAAAATAATCGTCAGGTCGATGATGTTTGCGCCATTATAGTTAGTATAATGGCCCATGGTTGCTTTATTGGCCCACACACCATGGCAAGAATGACACAGGGCGTAAGTTATGCTCAAATTAGTCATATTACAGACTGGCAACTTACCGAGGAAGCACAACGTTCCGCTCTTGCTATGATTGTCAATGCTATAACTAATCTTGATATCAGTAAACAATGGGGTGGTGGTAAGACATCGAGCAGTGATGCGCAACGATACGCCTATTCACGACGTACGCTGCAACAAACTTTTAGTACAAGATTCAAGGATTTTGCCTTGGAATTTTATACCTTTGTGGCTGATAATTATGCACCTTATTTCAGTATGCCCATTGAATGCACGGAAAGGGATTCACCTTATGTAATGGACGGGATTCTGTACAATGAAAGCGATCTAGTCATTGAAGAGCATTATGCAGATTCTCATGGCTATACCGAAATTAACTACGCAGGGTTTACCATGATAGGCAGAAAGTTCTCCCCACGTATCCGTGGAGTACAACATCAGCGGCTTTACCGGATCGATGCAACAAAAGATTATGGTAGTTTATCCCCTCTAATTGCTGGGAAAGATAAAATGATTCACATGGAATGGATTAAAGAGGAGTGGGATAGGATGGGACATTTTTATGCGTCCTTAGCAAGTGGGCATGCCACGGCTTCTACAGCACTGAAACGTTTAACTGGATTTGGTCCTAAAAATCATTTCTACCGCGCGAACCGCGAATTAGGGCGTGTTTTTAAGACAGAAAATATTTTATCGTATATGGTCGATCCTCTACTGCGGCAAAACAGGCGACGTGGACTTTTAAAAGGGGAACAATTACACCAACTCGCTCGGGACGTAGCATATGGTAAACGCGGTCGGATCAGTGCTAGTGATTTGCAGGCTCAGCGTAATACTTGTAGTTGTTTAACACTTATTATGGCTTGTATTATTTATTGGCAAGCAAAAGAGATTACCCGCGTTATTAAAGTATATGGTCATGAGCTGGATGTAAATTGTTTAGCAATGCTGCCTCATATTAGCCCGATTGGTTGGGATAATATTGTTTTATATGGAGAATATGTATTAGATCGGAGTTTAGTCAAATAACAAATTCCTTAGCGTGTATTTACGCACGATTCTTCGTGATACCCTAA
>JAFECS010000021.1 GCA_018241965.1 Pseudomonadota bacterium
TAGGACACTGCCAGGCATTTTATTTGGACCCCTTGAGGAGTAATCTTCAAGGGGTTTTTTATTGCCTAAAATAACAAGCTAAATCTCTCCCGCATTCGCCCCTTGCAAAAAAAGTGTATATTCCGCAATATCAAAAAATATCTTTATCTCCACTTTTAATATGCAAGAAGACTAAACATGGATCGTAAACTTCGCACAGGGCTTTTAATCTTATTAGGTATCCAGGCAAACGTAACGTTTGCTGATAATGCAGCTCAAGCTTCTAAGGTTTTACCAGAGGCAGCACAGGCAACCGTAGGGACTCAAGAAGGTGGTCCTCAATTTGGTCAAACCTATGGGCCAATTCAAAATCAAACCTTATGGAGCATTGCTAGAAAATTAGTAAAAAATACTGAATTTTCTATACACCAAGGTGTGGCGGCCATTCGTGCTAACAATCCACAAGCATTCAGCAATCCAAACAACCATCAAATTAAAGCGAATGCTGTGTTAACTATGCCAACACGCGATCAAATGACACAAATTGCGCCATCAGTTAAACAAATTGCAACAAAAACACAGACAACAGCGGAAGTAGGCACCCAATATTCAGCCGATCCAGAGCCATTGCCAGGCGCCGGCGCACAAGAGAAAATCACCGAGCCAGCAAAAACTGAAAAAGCTCAAACCAAAGAACAAACTGCAAAAGTTACAACTACAACAGCCCCTGAACCTGCACAACTATCACCGGTTGTTGAGGCCGTTCCAGGCCCAGTTTACAGAAACTTTATGGATTGGGTGATCGCACAAAATGGTGGTTATTCTAATGATCCATTGTTTGCTTGTGCTGAAGGGGATAAATTTTGTTTTAGTGGGTTATTGGATCTAGATGGCCGTTATTATGATCATCATGGTAATCCAGGCTTTGGTCCTCAAGGACCAGTTGATCAGAGCACGCTGGGTGGGGTAGGCGTAAGAGCTGCTTTTGGGCCACCAGGAAGAACAGTTGTAGGTAGCATCAATAATGCAAATGCTTTTATTGATTTACACATGCCATATTCAAAAATACATACCAACTTAGCTTACGTAAATGGATCAGTTTTCACAAACTCTTACACTTGGGAATATGGCGCAGATTGGGGTAGTGTTTACCGTTTGCCAGCTAGTTTAAAAGTTGATGAATTATATCTTGTGATTGCCAACCCCGACTTGTTGCCCATTTATTTTAAGATTGGCAGATTGTATGCTGATTTTGGCGATTACATACCCAATGGTTATGGCATTCAGACCATCACTCCGAGCTTAACCCAAATGATGACCCAAACACGCACTGGTGCAGGGCAAATTGGTTTAGTGCATCCTAGCGGTTTTTATGGTTCTTTAACAATGTCTTATGCAGCACAATCTTTTGCTGTAAATCATCGACCTGCGGATTTAGTTACACGTACTGGAATAGGATCAAATAGCCGTAATATTAGTTCCAAGTTAGGCTATAAAAATACTATTTTCAACATTTCCTCAAATTTAAACGTCAGCTACATGAACGATTTGCGCGATCTAGATTACATCAATGATACGCTATGGTTTATGCAGGAATTCACAAATATCCCGCTGACTTATATTGAAAATCATTTTGCGAACAAACAAGGCGGACTTGCGTATCATGCTGATTTTTACCTATGTCCGTTTGGCTTAAGTTTTGAAGGTATGTATTCAACAGGGAAATTAAACCCTGGGATAGACACTAATTCCGGCGAATGGGACAGCCATGTGAGAACGGGCGGTGTTGAAGGTTGGGTAGACTTTAAAACTTTAGATAGAGCCTCAAGTTTGCGTTTAGCGTATCAGTGGGCACGGCATACCCAAGTGATTGGCGGTAGCATCTTTGGTGGCAGACCTTCATTTCATAACATGTTGCCAAGAACGCGCTGGCAAGGAACTTATACCATTAGTGTTTTACAACACATAAATCTTGGCTTTCAGTGGGTTTACGATCACGACTTTGATGTACCACGTAATGGCACCGATATGAGTTCAAACCTTGCGGTAGCCAGAATTGATGTCGAATTTTAAGATAATACTATTTACAGCAATAGTATTTATCTCCTGTTGCGCCTTTGCCCATCAAACCCCAGAAGGTTTATGGGCAGCACGCTCTCCGTTTTTAGGCGATAAGCCTATTGGCAAAGTTAAAATTAGCCTTGTTAATGGTAAATTAATCGGCGAGCTGTTAGAAGTTTACCCTTTAAATGCAAACGTAGATCGCTTTTGCTGGAGAAGGCAATCTCCAACTTCTGGCCCTGTTATTCTGTGTGATTATCAGGAGTCCGATGGTAAGTGGATTAATGGTAAGATATACGAATCGACCACAGGTACTGTCTATAGAAGTGAAATAACCCTATCCCCCAACGGCAATCACTTATACGTCAAGGGGGATATGGGAATGGCTTCAGCAGTAGCGGTGTGGGACCGACTAAATCGGTAAATTCCATACAATCGAGGCTTTAAACGAATTGGTGCTTACCTTGGTATTAGCATTCCACAACGTAGCGTAATCAGGACGTGCTAAACCTTCGCTATCAATGGATTTTCCACGAGAATGATAGTTATATTCACCTCTTAAAGATAATCCCGTCATTATAAAGGGAATAGGCACTTGAGCCCCGGCGCCCAGTACAGCGCGCACCATATGCTGTTTACTGTCACCTTCGGCAAAGAGGCCTTGCACGGGATCGTACGCAAAAAAACGAAAACGGTTACTGCTGAATTCTGGCCCCAAGCGCACATATGGGATTAAGTAGGTAAATAATTGATAACCAAGGCGTCCAGTGAAGGCTAACACACCATTGGTTTTAAAGTGTGGCGTATACATCCAACCTTGATTGATGTTATCGGTGAAGGCTAAGATATTATCATCGTTTTTGTGTCTTTTATCTTGCCAATCCAAGTTGGCTTCAAGGCCTATAATCCAAGTACTATTGGTGATCTCATAGCCAGCCAATAAACCCCAGAGATAGCCATTATCAAAGTTACTATCGCCGCCATTAATAAAGGTAGTAGTGGGAAAGCCGGGCAGCGGGTGAGTAATCGTGGCATTTACTTGGCCATCTCTTTCGGCCCAACCACCAGACATGCCCACTAAAAAACTGCCATCCCAGCCGGCATTCGCGGCTTGCGATAATAAACAGGAAAGAATGAGTGAATAAGTAAGGTTTTTTCTTTTCATGAATGGCTTAGTCCCTTAAGATCAATTTCCCATTATGACGCTTTTTTTGCTTCTACTTCAATATCTACTTTAACTTCGTCACTCACCCCTGGAGTAAAAGCGCCCAATCCAAAATCGGAGCGTTTTATTATGGCAGCAGCACTAAAGCCAGCAGCTTTAACACCATAGTAAGAATGCATACCAATTTTATTAATTCTGGCGTTTAAAACCACGGGTTTGGAGACACCATGAATGGTTAATGTGCCACTGACTTTAGCCGTGTTTTTGCCTGTCATGGTAATGCTATTGCTCACAAATGTGGCATTGGGAAAGCTTGAGGCATTAAAAAATTTACCGCTTTTGAGTGTATCGGTAAATTTTAAGCTTGGCGTTTCTAAACTGGCGATATTAAGAGTGATATTTACAGCACTATTTTGCAAAGCAGCTTCATCGAGCATGATAGTGCCTTGGGCATCGATGCTGCCAGAAACATTGGAAAACCCAAAATGATTCACATGCCAGGTAACGTAACTATGGTCGGGCTCTAGAACATATTTTTCAGCTGTTGCAAAGGATTGCGCACTCACTATTAATAAAAAGTAGAAGATAAATTGTTTCATGGTTTGGGCTTTTGTGGGTGTTCTTGAATGTGTTCATCATGCTTTAGCTTAACGTCACGTACAACACGCAACATTTCAGAACATAGTGCCCCCATCTTTGTGGAAGGTGGAAATTTTATTTTATTATCATTCCTAGGGTCTGGCTCAACAAATTCTTTTAATTTATCTTCAAGAGCAGTTATAGTTGCATTGTTTGGATTTGTACTCATTGCAATACCTAATGTTCTTAACTCTTCAAGTTCTTTTTCTGGCACGCTTCTTAAGAAGTTAGCAGCTTTTTGAAGTAGTCTATCACGACCTTTTTTTTCAGGAACAGATTTGGCTGTTTTTAATAGACTCTCTAATTTTTCTGATGTTTGATAATTTAAAGGGGCTGTCAAAAAGCTTAATATCTTCATTTTCATTTGCTCTGTGCCTTGAGTAAAGTCTCTATTTTTTTGTCTTTCAAACATATTTTGTGGAGTAGCTCCAGCAACCGCTTGTAATGCAGCATTGAGGTCAAATTTTGCTGTACTTGTTGGTGGTTCGCTAACAACAGAATGGGAGGTTGAGGTTGCACTCGTGGCATAGTGAGTAATCGGAGAAATCCGATGTTGTTGTACAGATGGAGATTGATTTGTTGCAACTGGTTCAGCAGGCAGAGTTGCGCCACTTCGCTCTCTTCTTTTTTCACTTAAAATATCACTTACATCCTTTTCGAAAAACCTTTTTATGTTTAATAATCTTTCAGCGGCTTTTTCGTCTTGCGCTTGAAGAACCCCTAGTTGGATTTCTCCGGCATTTTGTACCCAGCTATTAAGATTTTCTGAAATTGAACGTTGAATCTCTTGAAGATTTTCTAATGACCTTGATTTTAGAATGTCAACAAGAGGAGTGAAATCATTTTCATTTAACACTTTTCCACCAACATATTCTTTTCCTTCTATAATAAATTTTGCCAATCGAGCCAGTAAATCTCCATTTCCATACTCGCGTAATGCCGCATAAATATCTTGTCTGTCTGCTTCATAAGCACCCATAGATACCTCGCCTTTATTTCGTCTTTTTGGAGGTTTAATTCACATTCTTATTAGGTTAGATTTGTATAGCGAGGAAAAGTTCCAGAGCAAACGTATCATTTTACACGTTTGCGTGTAATGACAAGGGTTTGAAAAAGATAATATATGGCTAAATAAACAGACCAAGCCTTTTGCAAGCAAAGGTAAGAATTTTATCAAGCAGTATTTCATCAGCATAATCGGCTAACGTCAGCCAATTGAGGCCAGGATTGGGGTTCACTTCTAATAATTTAATCTCGCCATTTTTATTAGCGCGAAAGTCAAAACGCGCATAATCGCGACATTCCATACGCTCAAACAATTGTTTAGCATAAGCAATTAATTTTTCTTTGTTTTTATCAGAAAGTTGAGCTTCCTTAAAAATAATATTATTCCAATAGGGAGAGTCCGTAACCCATTTTGATTCATAAGAAAGAATTTTAGGTAAATTATCGTTAAGCTTTGAAAAATCGATTTCAATTAAAGGCAGCGCTTCAAAATTGCCGGGGTTGCCTATCAACCCCACGGTATACTCAGGACCCTCTAAATATTCTTGAATCAATAAGGGGGTATGAGGAAATTGCTTTCTCATTAATTCGAGCTGTTCAATAAACTGTGCTTGATGATAAACAACAGAAGATTGGGTAATGCCAAATGAGCCATCACCAAAATTTGGTTTTATCAGTACTGGAAAGGAGGCGCTGCTTGGCAAGGGATCGTTGGGGCTTAAATAAAATTCCAGTGGCACAGGCACTTGCAAGCTATCGGCAATTAAGCGTACGGTTGCTTTATTATAACAAGTGGCCAAACACGTTGGGCCTGCGCCGGTATAAGGAATGTCCAGTAACTCTAGTAAAGCGGGAATATGTAATTCTTTGGTGGCTTGATTATTAAAGCCTTCATCACAGAAATTTAAAACCAGCTGCGGCTTTTGCAATGAGAGTGTTTCTAAAAATGTCTGATGATTATCTAAATAAGTAAATTCAAAATTTTCTAACAAACTTAACGTCTTTTTAAGGGCGTTAATGGTTTCTATATCTTCAGGGTTAAATACACCATCTTTTTTAACTGGATCAGGTAGTTTTGGATCCCCCAGTAGCACGGTGGCTTTTATTTTGTTATTTGGCATTGGAGGGGTCCCTTATTGTAGAATGGAGGCATTTTAAACCTTATAACGAACTATTTGTAGAGGGTCTGGCGAATGAGTCGATTTGCTGTATTGGGAAGCCCAATTGCCCATAGCCTGTCTCCGGTTATCCATCAGGCCTTTGCCAAAGAAGCCAAGCTTTCTATCACTTTTGAAAAAATTCTTACCCCAGCGGGAGCCCTAAAACAAACCTTGGATGCCTTTAAAGTAAACGGGGGCCAAGGGGCTTGTGTGACGCTACCTTTAAAAGTAGAAGCATTTGAATTATGTGATCATCTGACCCTTGCTGCCAAAACGGCCAAAGCAGTCAATACACTTTTTTGGCAAGCGGGCAAGCTATGGGGTGATAATACCGATGGCGAAGGATTGCTTGGCTATTTGCAAAACGATCTAGGGCTTGTTTTGGAGGGTAGAAGGATTTTAATTCTGGGCGCAGGTGGTGCAACCAGGGGTATATTAGATCCACTTTTAAAAGCTGGCGTGCAAAATATTGTCATCGTAAATAGGACACTCACAAAGGCTCAAGCGCTTTGCACAAACCCTCACATAACAGCTTACGATTATGATACGTTTAATCGCTCAAATGAATTGCCATTTTATCTGGTTATCAATGCCACCTCCTGTAGTTTACAAGACGCTTTGCCGCCTCTAGAACCAGAATGGGTGAAAGGCGCTTATACGGTTGATCTGGCGTACAAACAAAAGCAAGAAACGCTATTTCAACAATGGGCAAATAAGCAAGGAGCTCTTTTGGCCGAAGACGGCCTTGGAATGTTAGTATGGCAGGCAGCACTAGGATTTAAGTTGTGGCACCATTTTTTACCGCATGTGAAGCCGGTAATACAGCAGTTAAGACAAGGAGCGTTTCAAGATGCAGATCAATAACGTGAACAGAAAACTTCTGCTCACCATTATGGTGAGTGCCTTGGGTTATTTTGTCGATGTTTATGACATTATTTTATTTGCGGTATTACGAGTTCCTAGTTTAAAAGCACTGGGTCTATCACCGGAGGAAATTACCTCTGTTGGGCTTGATTTATTGAATTTTCAATTAGTAGGTATGTTACTTGGTGGCGTTGTTTGGGGAATGTTAGGCGATAAACGTGGCCGATTATCCATTTTATTTGGCTCTATTATTTTGTATTCGCTGGCTAATTTTGCCAATGCTTTTGTGACGGATGTTACCCAATATGCGGTATTGCGATTTTTAGCAGGGTTTGGTTTGGCAGGTGAATTTGGTGCTGGGATCACTATCGTTAGTGAATTAATGTCAACGCAAAAGCGTGGTATTGGAACAACTATTATTACAGCGGCTGGTGTGTTAGGCGGTATTACTGGTGGTCTTGTGGGTAATCTTTTTACCTGGAAAACGGCTTATATGATAGGGGGTGGCGCAGGTTTTGTGTTGCTCTTGTTACGTTTAAGTTTAGTTGAATCTACGCTATATCTTTCAGTTAAGCAGCAAAAGAATATTGCCAAAGGGAGTTTATTTGCTTTTATTAAAAATCCGCAATTATTAAAAAGATATATACAATGTTTGTTCATTGGGATCCCCTTTTGGGTATTTATTGGCATCTATATGACCTTAGCGCCTGAAATAGGCAGGTTACTTAATGTGCAAGGCGTTATTACTACAGGTTTTGCTATCTTATTTTTTAATATTGGTTTAGGCTTAGGTGAGTTTTCAAGTGGCTTATATAGCCAATGGTGTGGTTCACGCAAAAAAGCGGTATTTATTTTTCAAGCAATTTGCTTTGGTGTACTGGTAACCTTTTTGTCGCTTAACGATATAACACCAGCGCTTTTTTATTTCTTTTGTAGTTTGCTTGGCTTTGGTGTTGGCAATTGGGCTGTTTTTATGGTTATGTCAACAGAGCAATTTGGCACCAATTTACGTGCCACGGTGACAGTATCATTACCGAATATGGTGCGCGGTATGGGAGTTCCCTTAACATTACTTATCACCGCTTTAAAACCAACGCTTGGCTTGTTAATGATCCTCGGGTTGATAGGGGGCGCAAGCCTTATTTTGGCCATGATTTCTTTAGTGTTTTTACCGGAAACCTTTAGCCGAAAATTAGACTTCGTAGAAACTTAGTCACTTGCGCATCCCTTGCAATTTACCCTAAACCTAGTCTTTCTCTTGCCACTTTCAGGATCTGCTCTAGTAGTTGTAAATAACTCATGTTGGCAATTTTTGCCATCAGGTTAAATTTACCATCCCAACACCAGCCCGGGTTAGGATTTACTTCCAGCAGTTTAATATTGCCTTGGCTATCTGCGCGAAAATCAAAGCGCGCATAATCGCGACACTCTAAGCGTTCAAATAACGCTTGTGAGTAATCAATTAATTTTCTTGCCACATCATCGCCAAGCTCTGCTTCTTTATATTTGATTTGATTCCAATAAGGCGAATCAGGAAGCCATTTGGATTCATAGGAAAGAATTTTTGGTAGATTTTCTGGCAAATGTGAGAAATCCACTTCTAATAAGGGTAAGGCTTCAAATTTACCCGGATTACCAATTAAGCCCACGGTATATTCAGGTCCATCTAAATATTCTTGAATCAACAACGGAACGCCAGGTAAAAGTTCATTTAAGTAGTTAATATAATCAATTAACTCTTCGGCATTCTGCACAACCGCATGCTGAGTAATACCAATAGAGCTATCGCCACAATTGGGCTTAATGATAGCAGGGAAGGTATGAGGAATGTGCGCTGCTTGATCGGACGGCGTGTAATAGGTTTCCAGCGGTACAGGCACGTCGATGCTTGCAGCTACCGAGCGCACAAAAGACTTATTATAGCAAAGCGCTAAGCAAGTGGGGCCAGCACCAGTGTAGGGCACTTTAAGCATTTCTAGCAGAGCAGGAATATGTAATTCCTCGGCAGCTTTATTGTTAAAGCCTTCATCGCATAAGTTAAAGACAAACGCCGGGGGCGATTTAATCAGTTGTTGTATTAAAGATTTGTGATTATCTAAATAGGTAAACTGAAAATCGTCTAAGAGCTTTAAGTTTTGCTTCAATTGATTAATGGTTTCAAAATCTTCGTTATTAAACTGTCCATTCTTTTTCACCACATCAGGTAACGTAGGATCACCCATAATCACCGTCGTTTGGAGCTTGCTTAACGTGGTTGTAATGGTTTTTTGCTTTTGGGGCGCCCGCGCTGTGATAAACAAGCGATTGGCCATCATCCCTAAATCTTGACCCCGTGTTGAATGTGAATAAACATTGCCATGATTTTGAATATCAGTAAATTTGAGATCGCTTAATATCGCAGTGATTTCATCCAACGAATATAAACGCTCTGCATAGAGTTGATCTGCCATGACGCCTATTTCAGCATTGGTGATTACCTCGCGGGAGATAATTCGTTTACCATCAGAGGATAAACTGCGTTCACGATTAACAAAGTGATTTTGATCAATCCATTCCCAAGAACGGGGTTCAAAATGCTGGCTCATCCAGGTGCCATCGACTATATCTAATAAAAGCATGCCGCTGGAGGTTAAGATCCTTTTTAGATTATTTAAAACAGCAATATCGTCTTCTTCGCGTTCAAAATAACCAAATGAATTGCCCATCATAAACGCACAATCAATAGAGCTGTCTTTTAAGCGAAAATGTCTGGCATCTCCTTCAGAAAAGGTAACAGACATTCCTAAAGTTTTCGCCCGTTTGCGCGCAAGGCGGATAAGGTAGCGCGATCTGTCCACCCCTGTAACAAAGCGATAGCCGCGTTTAGCCAGCTCTAAAGAATGGCGTCCTTGGCCGCAGCATAAATCAAGCAGGCGATCTTCTGGCTTGATGCCCGTTTCTTTAATCAATATGTTGACATCATTTTCCGTGTTCAGGTTATTTTCAACAACGTCTCCATCTGTTTTTAAATATAAAGAGTTAAACAGGGTTTTCCACCACTCTGGCGGCAGGTGCCGTTCTAGATCTGAGATCGGCCCCAAGGTGCGTTGAGCTTGATCACTCGGTGCTTTTGCTTTTGGTTTTTTCTTGGGAACATTTTTAAGTTGTTTGGGGCTATTAGTGATACTCATGCGCTAGGGTGATTTCCTTGTTTATTTTTTTTGAGAAAGATAATTGTTTTTAAGTTTGACATAACTTGCCGCACTATAGCGAATAAAAGCTAATTCTTCTTTGGTAAGAGGACGTTTTCGAATGGCTGGTGCACCAACCCACAGATAACCACTTTCTAAAATTTTACCCGGGGGGACCAAAGCGCCGGCTGCTAAGATAACATCTTGTTGGATAATGGCATTATCTAACACAATGGCGCCCATGCCGATAATACAAAAATCATGAATTGTGCAAGCATGCAGCGTGGCTCTGTGACCAACGGTGACATCATTACCTATTTGTAAAGGAGCCCCTCCCGGATGGTATTGGCTATCATGCGTCACATGTAAAACACTGCCATCTTGGATGCTGGTTCTATGGCCGATGGTGATTTGATGGACATCGCCACGGATGGAGGCAAAAGGCCACACAGAAGTTTCGTCGTCAATACGGACATTGCCGATAATGACGGCCATCTCATCGATGTAGACGTTTTTTCCGATTTTGGGTGTGTGTTGCATAAAGCTTCGCACACGCATTCCCCACCCCTTAGTGGTTGGCTTTTATGTCACCTGAGAATACAAGTTCAAGAAAAATAATCAAGTCCGAATATCGTATCATCTAAAATTATGCTAGTTCCCGTTCTTATGCGAAATGTTTAGGTTAGCGTGACCAGCTCTTCAGCGCTGGTGGGATGGATAGCTACAACACTGTCAAAATCAGCTTTTGTTGCTCCCATGGTAATGGCGAGCGCGAAACCTTGTAGCATTTCATCTGCGCCATCTCCAATAAGATGACAACCAATCACTTTATCGGTACTTGCTACCGTGATGAGCTTCATGGATGTTTTTTGGGGATGGGCAAAAAAGCTTTGAGACATGGGGGTGAATTGTGTCTGATAAATCCGCAGATCATCGCCATAACGGTCTTTGGCTTCCTGCTCAGTTAAGCCAACCGTGCCTATAGGTGGATGACTAAACACCACACTGGGAATATTGTCATAATTTAATTTGGATTGTGGTTGATTGCCAAATAAACGCGCAGCTAAAAGTCGCCCTGCTTTAATGGCAACAGGGGTGAGTTCCTTGCGGCCGGTGACATCGCCAATCGCGTAGATGCCAGATACACGGGTATTTTGAAAAGCGTCTACTCCTATTGTGCCATTTTTTTCAGGCACTAACCCTGCGCTAATGAGATTAAGTTGCTCACTATTGGGATGACGGCCAACAGCAAAGATAACGCAATCAAAGCCGGTTAATATTTGGTCATTTTCAAAGGTAATGGATAGGGAATTATCTGGCATTTTATCAAGGCGCTTTGGGACATGGTGCGCTTTAAGCACGATACCTTGTTGGGTATAGGCTTGTATGAGCCTATCGCTGAGCAAGACATCAAATTTTCTTAATACCTTTTCATGGCGAAAGGCAAGTGTCGTGTCACACCCCAAGGCGTTTAACATACCAGCAAGTTCAACAGCAATGTACCCCGCGCCAAGCACGGCAACGCGTTTTGGCAGAGATTGCAAAGCAAAAAAACCATCAGAATCTATTGCTAAGTGTGCGCCTGGTAAGGGCGGAAGTGTAGGTTTACCCCCTGTGGAGATAACAATATGTGGTGCTTCGATGAT
The DNA here is from genome assembly GCA_018241965.1 of Pseudomonadota bacterium. Lineage (GTDB taxonomy): Bacteria > Pseudomonadota > Gammaproteobacteria > Berkiellales > Berkiellaceae > Berkiella. Next base: position 11,690 of record JAFECS010000021.1, read on the forward strand.
GTCATTTCCCACTTGCAGCTGATGAGGACCACAAAAACGAGCAAGGCCCTGAATAAGCGTTACTTGATTGGAGAGAAGTTTTTTTTCATAGGCTTGGTGAAGCTTTTTTATATAGGCTTGGCGATGGGAGACAAACGATTGCCAATTCATTGTTGTGGCCGCAGGAGGAAAGCCAAAAGCGGAGGCTTCTTTGAGTAATAAGGCTTGTTCACTGGCAAGCCAGGTAATTTTTTTAGGAACGCAGCCAACGTTAACGCAGGTGCCGCCTAACGTTGAGGCTTCTACGAGTGCGCATTTTGCTCCCCATTGCGATGCTTTATTGACGGTCGCAATACCGCCACTGCCTCCGCCAATTGCTATCAAATCATATTTTTTGTTCATTTTCTAACTTGCGCCTGCATCTTTAGTTTACCATCAGGTTACATTATCCTACTTCATTGAGAAAAATTGTGTACGTTGACATGAAGGTAAGCATTGCTAATGACTAATCCCTTATTAAAAGACACACCACTTCCCCTATTTAAAGAAATCAAAGCGCAAGATGTAGAGCCTGCTATTCTTGAATTGATTAACTTAAATTTAAAAACCATCGATGAGCTCGTTGCCACACAAGCTGCCCCCACATGGGCTACGCTGATTGAGCCCATAGAGGACTTAGATGATAATTTAAGTAAAGCTTGGTCTCCGGTGGGCCATTTAAATGCCGTAGTCAATACGCCAGAATTGCGAACCGCTTATAATAATTGCCTACCAAAACTTTCCGAATACTCAACCAAAGTAGGGCAAAACCAGGCGCTTTATGCTGCATACCTTCATTTACAATCTTCGCCTGAATTTTCACAGCTAACCGGTGAACAACAAAAAGTTATCACCAATGCACTGCGTGATTTTAAACTACAAGGGGTGGCATTAGCGCAGGATAAAAGAGAAGAATTTGCCAGCTTAAGTCAAACTTTGTCACAACTGGAAAGCCAGTTTCAAGATAATGTCATGGATGCAACCGATCACTGGCATCTTGATGTAACCGATAGCCAATTATTGGCAGGGCTCCCTGAGCAAGCGATAAAATTGGCAAAACAAGTTGCCGAAAAAGCCAATGTAAGCGGTTGGCGGTTAACTTTAGATTTCCCCTGTTATCAATCTATTATTACCTATGCAGATAATCGTCAATTAAGAAAACAGATCCATGAAGCTTACTTCACCAGAGCATCAGAGCTTGGTCCAGATGCCGGTAAGTTTGATAATTCTGCGTTGATGGAAAAAATAGTGGCAACACGTCATGAGATGGCAAAATTATTAGGTTTTAATAATTATGCGGAGCGTTCATTGGCTAAAAAAATGGCAAAAACGCCAGAACAAGTTATGGGCTTTTTGCAAGATTTAGCCAAGCGCGCAAAACCCTATGCGCAAAAAGAGTTTGCTGAATTAACTGCTTTTGCCAAAGGTGAATATGATCTTGAAAAATGTGAGCCTTGGGATGTTGCGTATTACAGTGAAAAACTAAGACAAAAACGTTTTGCAATTTCACAAGAAACCTTACGTCCATATTTCCCGCATCTTAAAGTGATTAACGGCATGTTTGAAGTCGTAAAAAGGTTATACAATTTGCGCATTCAAGAAAAAACGGGTGTTGAGGTTTGGCATCCGGATGTGCGTTTTTATGAGATTTATGACAACAATAACACGTTACGTGGTCAGTTTTATCTAGACTTATTCGCTCGTAATCAAAAACGGGGCGGCGCGTGGATGGATGAAGCAAGGGTGCGACGCAAATTAAAAAATGGCCAATATCAAACGCCAGTTGCTTATTTAACCTGTAATTTTCGTGCCCCCATTGGTGATATGCCTTCGCTTTTGACCCATGATGAAGTATTAACGATGTTCCATGAATTTGGTCATGGGTTGCATCACATGCTTACTAAAATGGAATGTGCAAGCGTTTCTGGTATCAATGGTGTGGCATGGGACGCGGTGGAGCTGCCGAGTCAATTTATGGAAAACTGGTGTTGGGAAAAAGAAGCCTTGGCTTTTATTTCTGGTCATTATCAAACAAACGAGCCGTTACCGGATGATTTGCTGGAAAAAATGCATCGTGCGAAAAATTTTCAAGCGGGCATGATGTTATTGCGCCAATTAGAATTTAGCTTGTTTGATTTTAGGCTTCATCTTGAATATACGCCACAAAAAGGTGCAAGGGTGCAAGAAATATTAGACGAAGTACGTGCACAATATAGTGTTACCCCGATTGCGCCATATAATCGTTTTCAACACAGCTTTGGTCATATTTTTTCAGGCGGGTATGCCGCTGGTTATTATAGTTACTTATGGGCCGAAGTATTATCGCAAGATGCTTATAGTAAATTTGAGAAAGATGGGATTTTTAATGCTAACACCGGGCAAGACTTTTTGCATAAGGTATTAGAAAAAGGAGGCTCTGAGGAGCCGGATGTTTTATTCAGAGATTTTCGTGGCCGCGATCCCGATATTAGTGCTTTACTGCAACATCGCGGATTAACCGAGCAAGCCTTTGGGGAGTAGTTGGCGCAAAGATTTTTATTTTTGCTGAGAAAATCAGACTGGTTGATTAACTTCGCAAACATTTGTCATTGTAACTTTAGCCTCTCAGAGAAGAGGTTGTGAAAATGGTAAGTAATCACTCAACCCATTTTGAAGTAAATTCAAAATGAGAAGAGTAGATACCTCAATCAGTTTGAATTTAGGCACTTGTCCTGCGTAGCCGTTTAGGCGAAGCGGGAAGGCGCCAACAAAGCATAAATTCAAAATGAGAAGAGTATACACATATTTGTTTGGTTGGACGTTCTATAGTATTTAGTTGGGATAATGTGATTTGTAACTCAATGAAGCTATTGAAAAAGTTAGTTGCCTGTATCTTTTTATATGGAAAATTTGTATAATGAAGGTTCAGGATTATGAAATCTTTGAAAAATTAACTGTCGACAAACATGCCTACCTACCATGACACATGTTTGCAGTATAGTCATTAGTAAATTTTCGCGAGGTAAACATGAATAGAGCTAAGCGCGATATGACTGAAAGGGCTTATAAACTTGGCTATAACCAAGGTTTAAAGGGACATGCAAAGGAACGTTGTCCTTATCATGAATCGGAAAAAAGGGGAAATTGGATGGCAGGATGGCGACAGGGACATGCATTTTATGTTGCCGGTTATAGGATGCCACAGGAAGTGTGGGCGCAAAGCGCCAGTGGATAAAGATAAAAAATTATATCACTACAAAAAAACCCCGCTATTGCGGGGTTTTTTGATCATGCTTATTTTTTTTGTCTTTAAATGAAATGGGTTGTTTCTTAGCGCTGGATTTATTTAACCTATTTGACGTCAGTGCTTTTTCGATAGCGTTTTGAATTACGTCTTTGGTTACATCGGTTACATCCAGTGTTTTTGGGATCTTTGGCATAGCGTCATCCCCTTAAGACATATTCTTACTTATGTAGACACAAAACAGTAGTCATTGGTTCATTTTATTTCTATCGTTAAAAGAAGCGCGTTAAATTTAATATTAACTGAATATGTAAGCAGTTTACATGGATAAAGCAAAAGAACTTGCTCGTAAAATTCAAGAAGTGCAGCAATTACTGCAAAAACAAAAAGTGAAAGCAGCCGCAACACTTTTGAATGAATTAAAAGAAAACAGGCCCCTGGATCCTAATGTATTGGTCTTGTTAGGATTGGCGGCTTTAAAACAAAATGATTTCACCCATGCGCAGGAATATCTACAGCAGGCTATCAACTTAGATAACCAATTGAGTGAAGCACATTTTTATTTGGCGACACTGTACTTTCAACTTGAACAATTTGATAAAGCCATAGAGCAATATCAATGCGTTAGCAGTTTAGATAATTCTCATTACACGGCGCAAATGAATTTAGGTTTGGCCTTTGAAAGCAAGTGGCGATATCTTGAGGCAAAAATCATTTATGAAAAAATGCTTCTTGACGATCCAGAAGATGTTAACGTTGTGCTTCATCTTGGCAATGTATGCTTGAAATTAGGTAAAGCAAGTGACGCTATTAAGCACTTTGAGGCAGGTTTAGAATTAGCACCAAAATCTATCGATTTATTAAATCAATTAGGTTGGGCGCTTTTTAAGGCAAATCAAGAATCAAGATCAAAAAAGTGTTATCACAAAGTATTGTCCCTTAAGCCAGGAAATGTACAAGCACTATTTTTGCTTAGCCAACAACATCCCTATCATGATAAAGCTTTTCCTGAAACCAAAGCACTCCAAGAAATATTGGGGGAGGAAGAGCTTGCTAATGAAGATAAAATCTTAGCGCATTTTGCTTTGGGCAAAATATACGATAGAAGTGAGTATCATGAGCGGGCATTTTTTCATTATGAAAAAGCCAATTCGATTTGCGCACAAAAGCAGATATTTAATGAAGGTGAATATGTTAAAAAAATAAATAAAATAAGAGAGCTTTTTAACGCAAATGCAATTCAACAAAAGCGCATTTTACCAGATGAATCTAAACTAAAGCCCCTTTTTATCGTGGGCATGTCAGGTTCGGGAAAAGAATTGCTTTGCGACGCCTTAGGCAAACATGGGTCTATTGCAAAGATGGGTGCCAATAAGTTGCTTGATGAATTAGCCAGTAAAATTGTGGTAAATGAAGATTTATTTTTAAAAGCCGATAGTGAGACTCTTCAAGCTTATGTAAACAAATACTTAGATGAAATCAGCAAATTAGCGCTTAAAAATGCCCCCATTGTTTGTGATAACATGCCTGATAATTATCTTTATGTTGGGTTGATTGCGGTTTTATTTCCAGATTCGCCCATTATTCACTGCACCCGTCACCCTATGGATTTATGTTTAGCAAATTATTTTCATTTTCATGGCAATGAAAATACCTATTCGCATCATTTGGTAACACTGGGCAAGTATTATCAGCATTATGCTAAACTCATGAGTTATTGGCAAAGCATAGGTGTAAAAAATCGCCTGGAAGTGAAATATGAAGCCCTTATTGATAAGCCAGGCGAAACGTTGAAGCTACTTTTTGAAGCGTTAAACTTACCACCAATAGAGCCTCATTTAGTACCGCGCTATTACCCTTATGAGCTTGATCGTTGGAAAAAATACCAACATTATTTGCAACCTTTGATTGAAATTCTATATAACACTTAACTATCCATACTTATTGAAATTGAGAAATTATGCATTTGCGCATAATTTTCAGTATGTTTTGCATTTTTCATAAGATCAGATTAGATTACACCTGTCTTGATAAAGATAAGTTGTAAATCAAGTGAGAACTAATTTTGATACACCATGGAAGTTGGTATTAGAGCGCTTTTTTAAAGATCTAGTAGATTTTCTATTGCCGCATATTGCAACAGAAATTGATTGGACTAAACCTTATCAATTCTTAGATAAAGAACTATTATCCATTCAAAAAAACACCAAAGTAGGAAACAAACTTTCTGATAAATTGATTAAGGTCTATAACAAGTATGGTGAAGAAGCTTGGGTTATAGTGCATATCGAGGTGCAAGGTTCTAAAGAATCTAAATTTGCCGAAAGAATGTGGCAATATTACTATCGAATTTACGATAAATATCAAAAGCCCTTAATGAGTGTAGCAATATTAACGGATGAAAATCGGCAATGGCGTCCCAACAACTATCAAAGAGATTTATGGGGTTGTCATTTGTTTTTGGAGTACCCAATAGTAAAATTGATTGATTTTATAACGAAAGTAGAGAAAATGGAGTATAGTCATAATCCAATTGCTAAAGTGATTCAGGCACACTTGGTAGCATTAAAAACACGTGGAAATGCTAGTCTTAGGCTGGAAAACAAACTAAGCCTCGTTAAAAAATTGTATCCTTTAGGATATACTAAAGAAGATATTAGAACGTTATACGCCTTTATTGATTATGCTCTTACTTTGCCAATTGCAATCGAAAAAGAATTTATTGAAAAAATGATACGGTATGAAGAAGAGGTTGGTATGCAATACATTACAAGCGCCGAACGAATAGGAATAGAAAAAGGTAGAGAAGATGGAATTCGTTTGGGAAGAGAAGATGGTGGGCGCAACTTGCTAAAAGTAATGTTACAGCAAAAGTTTGGACATCTTCACACAGAAATACTAGAGCTTCTTGAAAAGGCTAATTTAGAACAGCTTGAGAAAATGTCACAAGTGTTTATAGCTGCTAACAGCGAAGAAGAGTTGCTTTATAAATTGCAAGCTATTTGGGTGCTAGAGGTTAGCATTTAACTTAAATAATCATTTGAATTTAAGTTGAACTACCTTTAAAAATACTTTTTATCTTCTTATAAAATATGACATGCAATCCAATAAACTTAGACCAATAGAGACTCATTTAGTACCGCGCTATTACCCTTATGAGCTTGATCGTTGGAAAAAATACCAACATTATTTGCAACCTTTGATTGAAATTCTATATGGCCCCTAAAGGGAAGTTATAGGATGTGATTCATGCGAGGGATTTTATCAGCAGGGATCCGCACCAAACCATCTTCATCTTGTTTGTGTACAAATCTTTCTTGCTGCCATGCATGACCATAAATAATTTCATAACTAACAGGGTAAACCCCGCCAGGTAATTTAAAATTATCATAAGCTTGAACCATGCGTTTTAACGTTTGTTTGCCAAAGATGCCTTTGGCTCGATTAAAATTCATATTACGTGCGCCGGTGGCTTTGAGATCCTCTAAAATCTGTTTAACGTTCGGATAGGTTGCCGTGATAATTTCCATATCCATCACCGGATCTGAAAATTGGGTGTTTAATAACATGTCACCAATATCATGCATATCCGTAAATTCATTGACATGTTGATAAGAAGATGCTTGTTGGAAGCTTTTTCTTAATTCAATCAGTGTTTGTGGGCCAAGGGTCGTGAAAAACAACATTCCATTGGGCTTGAGCACTCTTTTGAATTCACTAAAGACAGCCGGCAGATTAAAACACCATTGAAGTGTAAAGTTTGAATAAATAAGATCAAAACTTTTATTTTTAAAGGGTAAGGTTTCAGCATCACCACAAATATAAAAGGGTTTATTTTTCCACAGTTGCCAAGGCTGTTTGCTTTTGGCAAACAAGCTCATGCCTTGGGCCAAATCAAGCCCGATTATTTTACTTTTGGTAAATTTTTGCTGTAAGAGGCGCGTTACACAGCCTGTGCCGGCGCCTACATCAAGTATGGTAGCCGGGGGATTTTTAAGTAAATCTAAACGCGAAAGTAAGCGATTTGCGATTTCTTTTTGCACAAATGCGGCTTTATCATAAGTAGCTGCTGCCAGGCTAAAGGAGCGCGCAATATCTTTTTTGTTGGGTAAAGAATGGCTCATGCGCTTAGCACCGTTAAAGGAATGGTTTTGTGATTACAAGCACTTTGGGGTGTTTGAACAAAGTTAAGTTTTAACTGCTGAAAAAGCGCTTGATCAGCATCCGTGGTGACGTTGGGTGTCACCAGTAATTTTTTGCCACCAAAATGAATAGAGTTTGCTCCCGCCATAAAACATAGGGTTTGCATTAATGGAGGCATTTGCACGCGACCACCAGAAAGACGCACATAAGATGTTGGCATCATGATCCTGGCTAAGGCGATGATGCGGATAAATTCAAATTCATCGACGTTTTGTTCATTTTCCAAAGGAGTGCCCGCTATGCGTACCAATTGGTTCACCGGCACACTTTGAGGATGTTCGGGTAAATTGGCAAGCGTTATTAACAGGTTGAGCCTGTCTTCAATGGTTTCTCCCATGCCCAAAATTCCGCCACTGCATACATTAATGCCAGCGGCGCGAACATTTTTTAAGGTATTTAACCGCGTATCATAGCTTCTGGTCGTGGATACTTTTGCAAAATGGTTTTCCGAGGTTTCTAAATTATGATTATAAAAATCTAATCCAGCTTCTTTTAATTTTTCTGCTTGTTCTTGGTTTAATTGGCCCACGGTAATGCAAGCTTCTAAATCCAGTGCTTTAATGGCTTTAACCATTTCAATAACACTGTCTAAATTGCGCTTGGTGGGGCTTCGCCAAGAAGCAGCTAAACAATAACGCGAGGCGCCATTTTGTTTTGCTTGCTTTGCCCCTTCAATCACTTTTTCCAAGCTCAGCAACGGCTCACTTTTCACACCATGATAAACGCTTTGACCGCACCAGGAACAATCTTCTGGGCAGCCGCCCACTTTAATATTTTGCAGAGTGCTGATTTGAATAGTGTTAATAGGAAAGTTGGCGCGATGAATATTTTGCGCTTGCCAGACTAATTCCATAAATGGCTCATCATAAAGCGCTGAAACTTGTTCAAAGGTCCAATCATGACGGACAGTTTGTAACGACACTTTTGCCTCTTTTTTATGATTATGGATGATATACTGGCAAGCCATCATAGGACGATACACGCTTTAAGCAACTCTCATGAGCCGAATAGTAAACAAGTGGTTAAAAATTGTACAGCAGATCTCCCACAATTACCTAACTTTGCCTTCACAGTGTGTGTTATGTTTGCAACCAAGTTTAAGCGAATATGCGCTGTGTGAAGCGTGCGAGATAAAGCTTCCCTGGATTAAACAGCCTTGTCAGCGTTGTGGCATGGCGCTTAAATCACCGCAAACCCTTTGTATGCGCTGTTACAACGAGCCGCCTGCCTTTGATCGCCTTTATGCTTTATTCGAGTACGTTTGGCCGGTGAATGCATTTATCGCAAAGTTAAAATATGCAGGGAGACTCCCTTTTGGTTACATGCTGGGCGCTCTGCTTGCAAAACACTTAACACCCACAAATAAGCCAGATTGCCTTTTAGCATTGCCGCTTTTTCATCGTCGTCAACAAGAACGGGGTTTTAATCAAACTCATGAACTTGCCAGAGTGATCGCCAAACGCTATTCCCTTCCCTTTGATTGGCGTAGTTGCACTAAAATAAGAGAAACCACTTCTCAGGTATTATTAACAGGAAGACAGCGCGCGAATAATATCCAGGCAAAGGATTTTTTTATTGCCCCCACATTTAAAGCCAAACATGTTTTAGTCATTGAAGATGTGGTCACAACCATGGCGACAGTTAATGCCTTTTCTTTGGCGTTAAAGCAACATGGGGTGAGTACTGTAGAAATATGGTCGGTTTGTCGAACCAGTATGTAATAACAATCCCTGTTTAATCTGTGCTAGATCCTATATTTATGGGCAAATAAATTTGGGTAGCACATGAATAGTTTATGTATTTCGTTAAATGCAAAATATGGATTGCACGCATTTAACCTTGGAAAATTACCCACACTTTCTGAGTATCAAAAATTGCAAGACTTGCAGGAAAAAGGCGTGTTGCAATTATTTGCTTTTACGCTTGAAAACGAGTTTGAACTTCTGGCTAAAAATGCAACAGCCGAACTCTGTTTAAGTTTTCCTACCCTAGGTTTTACTGATCCGGCTATGGATTATTCATTAGCACCCCAGTTTGCTATTCCTGTTATGATTAATGGGTTGGTATCAAAAGAAACCACCGCATTTCGTGCAAAGCTTGTTGTTACCGATATAGGTGGTACTGACTACCCGCTTTGTATTTCAAACGAGGGCACAATTGACTTTGAGTTGATAGAAAAATCAATCCCGGACAAACAGCACTTATTTACAACCTTAGACAAAATTACTTTCATTTATACTAAAGATCAATTAGTGCCCAATGAGAATTTAACTTATATCTCCAATCCCATCAGTAATACGATAGAGATCTTGGCCCCCCAAAATATAGAGAATTTTAATATTCAAGTAAAAGTGGTATGCAATAATCAAGTTTTATGTGAGCGCATTATTGATTATCACATGAGCAAAAACGATAAATATGATGGTAAGTTACAGGCTATTTGGCAACAAGGACGGGAAAAAAGTTATTTGCATGTTAATTATAAAATTATTACCCCTAAAAATCATCACGCTTGTTTTCGCGCTAAAGTGACCGTGGATATTCCGTTACAAGAGGGAGTCCAATACACTTGGGAAAGTGCGCCTTTTACAAAAGGTGAAGAAACTAAAGCACTTCGTTTTTCGCAATATCATGGTATAAGCCATCATTTTTTTAAAAAAATCTTGGCGAGCTTAATCTCTCAAGCACATTTTGAAGCCGATTTATTATTAAAATCAGAAGCATTGCATAGTTCTTTTAATCGTTATGATATTTACCCCCAATTGAAAACAGTGTTATATGACAGGCTTTTGGAAGGGGTCCTTAATCGAACGGTTCCACTTTTCTCACTATCACCCTATTTTGCCCACTTCAAAGAAGCACAACAGAACCTCAGCCAAATTGTCCTTGACAGTTATGACACACACGACCAAGTTGTTTTTCATAAACTGTATCAATTACTCGAACAAGAGCAAGCAATCATGCCGCTTCTTGAAGAAGTGGATAAAATTTTATCCCACTGGGAAGCCTTTACTGAAATAAGCATTGTATTAGAAACAATGGGTAAAGCCTTAAATGCAAATACATTTCATATTAAAGCAAACGTGGAATTAGAAGATATACATGGGCAGGTAATTTATCAGGCGAAACACAATGCCCTGCTGCAAGTGTTAAAAAAGCATCGACAATTATCACTTGTTGAAAACAAACAACTAAAGACAAATAAAAAGGAAATTTTTCCCAACATAATCAACGTCCATCGTGAAGTGAAAAAGAGTTAAATGGATAAAGAAGATTTAGATTTATCTGAAATTACACATCACTACTCAGTGTTAGGGGTACCCTTAACTGCGACTAAAGATGAATTGCGTCGTGCTCGTAATAGATTATTGCATCATTTTCATCCTGACAGAAATCCAAAGGGGTGGACGTATGAGGAAGGTGCCAAGGATAAAAGAGCTTATCTTATTCAAAGTGCCTATCTATACATTATTGAAAACTATGATGACATTAAAAAATCATTGGGCTTCTTAACAGAAGCCAGCTTAACAAATCGTATGCCAATAAAAACGCGCAGTCATTGGATTTATACCACCGTGGCTTCCTGTGATGATAATGAAATATCCTAACTTGTGATCCTAAAAAAAAAGCGGCATTATCAAGGTTTGCAGATAATAATTACAAAGCTTGGCATACAGGGATCGTATGAAGCGCTTTATGCAACGCAGCATGCTGGGATTAATGGCACTTATCACCATGCCATACGTTGCTTTTGCAACAGATCCAACCGTTCATTTGGCAGTATCAACAAGTATTTACGGACCCTTGGAAAGTATTTGTCAAAAATTTGGTCAATCGACTAGATTTAAATGTAAAATTACCACAGCGCCCACCGGACATCTTTATGCCCACATTATGCATGGCATGGCATATGATTTATTTGTCTCTTCAGATGAAACTTATACCCAAGGGTTACTGAATGCGCAAAAAGCCGACTCAGATAGTCGGTTTGTTATCGCTACCGGCAGAGTGGTTCTGTGGAGTGCAGCACCTTTCGCCACAGCCGAATCGTTGCATTCAGCCTTGCTCAATGATTCCAATACTACCTTCGTGATAGCAAACCCAGGGGTTTCATCTTACGGAGGAGCAGCGAAGGAAGTTTTACAATATTATAATTTGTGGGGGCCCATTCAAGGGCGGCTTGTGTATGGAAAAAGTATTAAACATTCTTACGATTTGATAATGAGTAATCGTGTACCGATGGGATTTGTCTCTTTGGCTCAACTTTCAACACAAACACGTTTAAAAAAGCGTTATTGGGAGCCCGATCCCAAAAGCTATAAACCCGTATTGCACGAAGTGGTGGCATTGAAGCCGTTAAAACATAAGCAAGCTTCAAAGGAATTTATCGCTTATATGCGCAATGAAACCAGCTGCCAAATTTTCCAAGACGCAGGTTTTAGTTGTAACCACTTATCGGCAGGTTAATATTTTAATTGAACGATGATAGAATACGTGAACTTAAAAAAAGGATAAATCACGTGAAACTATTATCACAAACCGAATGTGAACTTGTTGTCGGTGGCAATTTAAATTCTGATCCTTGGATAGTATTTGCTGGGATCATCGGGGTGATTCTTTTCGTGTATAGTTTTTTACCTGTTCCCCTTTAGGCTTGACGCACATAAACATCAAATCGATGGCTTCGTGCTTTATAGGTCATGGAAGGGGCAGGAAAAAGTAATGGGGCCCTTAATGCTCTTTTTACCACCACTCTCTTTTGTGCGCGTAAATAACATAGCTTAACTAAATCTTCACTATCTTTATCTTCACCCACCAAGGTATGTAAAATTTGCATTTCCTTTTTCACTAAAGCCGATTTTTGACGCAAAGGAAACATTGGGTCGCAATAAATAATATCGGGTGAAATATCAGGATGCGCTTGTAAATAAGTCATAGCGCATGATTTTATCAATGTCATGCGAGAAATAGTGTCTTGTAAAGCAGGATCGTTTTTTGCTTGATGAAGCGCTTTTTCTAATAGGGTGCTTACCACAGGGTGGCGTTCACATAAAGTCACTTCACACCCTAAAGCAGCCAAAAGAAAAGCTTCGCGACCCCATCCTGCGGTGGCATCTAAAACATGTAAAGGCATGCCTTTTTTAAAACCAATGGCTTTAGCAATAAGCTCGTTACGACCTTGTAAATGATCATGACGGTATCGAAGCGAACCCTGTTGAAAATCTACGGTGAAATCAATCATCAAAGCCCCATTTTCAATAAAAGCTCATATTGATTGAAGCACTCAATGAAAGTGACCATCAGAAAAAAAGAAATCGATAGGATAATCATGTATTTACCACCCCATATTTGGAGAGGTTTTTCGTCTTTGAGATGATAACGTCCTTGCCAAGCCATCATGGCAGGGAGGATCCCAAGTAAGATGGCAACGAAAATGCCGGCAAAGCTTAAGGCAAAAGTAAAGCCGCGGGGGAAAAAGATAATGAAAGCTAAAGGAGGAACAAAAGTAATCAGGCTTAGCCCTAATCTTGTTTTTAAGGTTTTCTGAACTTTAAGCCCATCGGCAAGAAAATCGAATAAAGATAAACAAACGCCCAACAACGAAGTGATTAAAGCAAAAATAGAAAAGTAACCTGATGCACGGGTTATTAGCGTATTGTGCAATAGGGTGTTTAAAGCGGCCGTGACATCGGTTGCTGCATGACCATGTTGTTGGATCTCAAGTAAACCAGGGCTGCCATGAATGGGAATAATACCTAGAATGGCTGATTCCCACAAAATATAAACCAACAGGGGAATGAGGCTCCCAAAAAGGACAACAAACAGTAATTGTTTAGGTTTACCATGCAGATATTCGGTGAGTGTTGGTACCACAATAGCCGAACCAAATGCAGTAATAATTAAGGGGATGGGCCTTACATCGAAAACCCGGGTTTGTTCAAATAATAAAGAGACATCAATATGTTCAATAACAACAGTTAACAATGTAATAAATGCGCCAATCAACCCAATCATTAAGAAGCGATTTATCCAATCTGTGACGGCTGTCCCTAAAAAAATGACAATCATCGTCAAAAAGGTGGCCAATAGCGCACTATAAAAAGGTGATAAAGACAGGTTAAAGTGTTCGAAGCCTTGCGTTATCCATGCGCCTACACCAGACAGATACGCCGCGGTGAGTGCATAAAGCAAAATCAAATAGACCACCCAGGTAAAATACTTGCCAAAATCTCCCAAAGTTTTTTGCGCCATAGAAATAAGATTGGCGCCATAACCCACCATCAAATTCACTTCTAAGATGTAAAGCGCGCCAAGGGTCATAAACACCCAGCACAGGCTATAAATAATAATGGTTTGAAAAAACCCCAGATGCGCTGTAATTACAGGCAAAGCTAAAACTGCTGCGCCAATGGCGGTACCTGCTAACAAGGCTACCCCGCCTATAGCGTTTTTCAGAGACATAATACACCCTTTAAGCTGTCATGGCCTCAGTTGGCGTTTTCGCTGGCCAGTAAGCGATGCTGTTGGGCAAAGGCAATGGCGGCGCCTAGCCAGCCAAGGCTTGCGCTGGCTACCAGGAGCAACACTGTATCGTAGAATGTCAAATTCTCCAAGAGAAAGATGCCTTGGAAGAGGTTTTCAAAGTGTTGGGCTTGTTTTTCCAGTTGGCCATTGACCAGTGTGATAAGGAGTGCTGCGATAAGCCCCCCTAAGCCACCATAAAGGATCCCGCGATAGAGGAAAGGGCGTCGAATAAAGGCTGTTGTTGCTCCGATAAGATTTAAGACCTCTATTTCATCGTGGTGACGAGCCACCGCCAAGCGAATGGTATTGCAGACCATCAAGATAACACCCAGTGAAATGATAAAATACAAACAGTTACCTAATGTTTTACCAAAAGCTAGCGCTGCATTGAGCTTTTCAACCCATTCATAATCAAATTGTGCTTGCTTGACTAACGGTAATTTAGCAAGGTCCTCTTTCATTTTTAGAATTTCATCTGGTGTGGTTTTCTCGGTTTTAATCTGGATGTTAATGACGCCTGGCAGAGGGTTTTGTGGTAAAAGTGCAAGCGTATCTTTTAAGCCAGAAGTTTCTTGAAATTCATGTAAGGCTTTTTCTGGCGTGATATAATTTGATTTTTCAACAAACGGATAATTTTTAATTTTATCTAGTATGTCGTTAATTTGTTTAGGGGTGCTTTTAGCATCAACATAAAGTGACAGCGCCGCATCTTTGTCCCACCCTTGGCTAAAATGTTCTACGTTTTTAATAATTAAAAATATTCCTACCGGTAAGGATAAGCACACGCCGATGGCCGCGATAGTCATTAAAGTGGCAAAAGGGGTTAAACTCAAATTACGAAAGCTAATTTTAAAAGCTAAAACATGAGAGAAAAAATAGCGTAAAAAGTGCTTCATAAACGAGACGTCGGACTTGGCAGACAAACGTGCACTTGCTTTAGACATTTTCTACGCTCTCCATGATTTGCTCCGCTTTACTATTTTCCAAGGTCCCGAGTTGTGGCGGGGCGATAATTTTACCTTGGCCTAAGTGAATTTTTCGATAGGGAAACTGTTCTAATAAATGACTATCATGGGATGCAATCAATACCGTGACCCCCACCTGATGAAAGCGTTCAAATAATTTCATAATTTCTAAAGAGAGATCTGGATCTAAATTACCTGTTGGTTCATCAGCTAATAAAAACCGTGGCTTATGAACGACAGCCCGGGCAATGCCGACCCGCTGTTGCTCACCCACTGAAAGAGTGGGGGGCTTAAGATGCTCTTTATCAAGCAATCCAACGCGCTCTAATGCCGCACGAACGCGGCGGATGATATCGAGCCTATCATAGCCTGCTATCACTAAGGGCATGGCTACATTTTCAAAAACTGTATAATTATTTAGTAGTTTTGGATTTTGGGTAATATAACCCAGATGACGTCGGAAATAAGGGATGCGAAATTTTTTCATTTGGCTAATGTTTTTACCGCCGACCAAAATTTGTCCCCGCGAGGGTTCTTCAAGATGTGCAATCAGCTTTAGCAGGGTAGATTTTCCTGCGCCTGAATGCCCGCGAATAAAGACCATTTCGCCAGCGGCAATTTCCAATGAAACATTACTTAAGGCGACTTGCCCGTTGGGATATTTTTTGGTGACATTGATAAGGGTTATCACATAGGCTCCTTATAATGTGAATATCATTTCATGATAGCCAACTTATAGCATATTACCAACCGCGAGTTTATAGCTTTATTGTAGGTAAAAAGCGTATCACAAGGAAATTAGCGCTATAGTAAGTTTGTTAGCTTCAAGGGCTGTTTTGTTCGAACAGTGCATTCACAAATTCTTTGGCATCAAAAGGACGTAAGTCTTCTAATTTTTCACCAACACCAATAAAGCGTATGGGTAATTTCAATTGATTGGCGATGGCAAAAATGATCCCACCCTTTGCGGTGCCATCGAGTTTAGTTAAGGTAATGCCGGTAACATTTAAGTCATCATGAAATTTTTTGGCCTGCATTAAAGCATTTTGGCCTATGCTGGCATCTAACACCAACATCACTTCATGTGGAGCATTTGGATCTAACTTTTGAATAACCTTTTTGACTTTTTTAAGCTCTTGCATCAGGTTATCGCTAGTATGTAAACGTCCTGCAGTATCGGCAATCAGGATATCGACATTGCGTGCTTTTGCTGACTGCATTGCGTCAAAAATAACCGATGCACTGTCGGCGCCAGTATGTTGGGCAACGACCGTGACTTGATTGCGCTCGCCCCATACTTGGAGTTGCTCAATAGCTGCAGCTCTAAAGGTGTCCCCTGCGGCGAGCATCACTGATAAGCCACCCTGCTGAAAACGTTGCGCTAATTTACCTATGGTTGTTGTTTTACCTGCACCATTAACACCAATCATCAGCAGTACAAAGGGGCGTTGGTTGGGATCTAAAGTTAAAGGTTGTTCACAGGGCAACAACATATCTACCATGGTTTTTTGTAAAGCCGCAAAGACTGCTTGTGCATCTTGCAGTTCTTTGCGAGAAATACCAGCTGTGAGTGTTTGAATAATATGTTTTGTTGCCTGTACGCCAACATCGGCTTTGAGCAATTGGTTTTCAAGTGCCGTAAGGAGTTCAGCATCGATTTCTTTTTTACCTAAAAAGAGCGTTGCGATGCCTTCACTAAAGCTAGCGCGTGTACGGTTTAAAGAAGATTTTAAGCGGCTAAACCATGAACGTGGCGTTTCGTCTATTCCAGTTTGGATTTGTTGCGTTGGTGGCTCTGTGGCTAGTTCACTGCTTTTCTCTGAAGCAGTATTATCAAGTGTAGGTGAATCAGTTTGTGCGGGTTCTTTTTTGCGTCTAAAAAATTTGAACATGTTTTGGCTCGGGCTTACTCGTACTGGCTAATCTAAGAAAATAGGGTATCCTACCATTAGGAGATCACAGGTAAAGGGTTTGCGGTGCAGAATATATGAAAACATGGATGAAAAAACAAGTTAACTTACTTTTAATTGCCTCCCTTGGGTGGAGCATACAAGGCATTAGTATGGAAAAACCGGTTACAACAGAAAGAAAGTTGGCAAATGGGCTTAATATTATAGTGCGTGAAGATCATCGTGCGCCTGTGGCTGTAGCACAGATCTGGTATAAAGTTGGCTCTACTAAAGAATATCGGGGTATTACCGGAATATCTCATGCCTTAGAACATATGATGTTTCAGGGTACCCCCACTTTACCAGGGGATGGTTTTGCGATGTTGATTTCGCAATATGGTGGTAAAAATAATGCCTTTACCGGAGAAGATTACACAGCCTATTACGAAGAATTAGATACCTCAAATTTGGCGATTAGTTTTGAAGCAGAAGCAGATCGCATGCAAAATTTAACGCTTTCGCCAGAAGCTTTTGCCAAAGAAATACAAGTCGTTATCGAAGAGCGTCGCATGCGTACAGACGATAACCCGCAAAATTTAACCTGGGAACGTTTTATGGCCGTCGCCAATCCTGCTGGCCCTTATCATAACCCTGTGATTGGCTGGCAAGATGATTTAGATCAAATGAATGTTCAAGACCTAAAAGATTGGTACCAAAAATGGTATACGCCCAATAATGCAACCTTAGTGGTGGTTGGCGATGTAAAAGCAGATAAAGTATTTGAATTAGCAGAGCAATATTTTGGCAATATTCCCTCAAGAGAAATGCCACCTGTAAAATATAAGAAAGAGATTAAACCCTTAGGGGAAAAGCGCATCAAAGTAAATTTACCCGCGCAGCTTCCTTATGGCATTTGGGGCTTTGATGTTCCCACCTTAAAAAATGCTGAGTTTGAATCAGAAATTTATGCGCTGATATTAGCTAGTGCTCTTTTAGATGGCGGAGAAAGTGGACGTCTGAATAAAGAAGTGGTGCGTGGTTCACAAACAGCCTCCAGTGTTGGCACCTATTATGATCCCTTTAAACCTTTTAGTGCCCAATTTGTGTTTGTAGGTACTCCGGCAGGGAATCATACTGTGGCAGAATTGGAAGACAAAATTTTAGAGCAAATTAATTTGCTCAAATCTCAACCCATAACTGATGCCGAATTACAAAAAGCCAAAACCCAATTGCTTGCCCAGGAAGTTTTTGAAAAAGATTCCATGTCTGAACAGGCAACTTTGTTAGGTTTATTAGAGACAGTAGGACTTTCTTGGAAAATAGCCGATAGTTTTGCAGATAAAATTAAAGCGGTAACGCCTAATCAAATTCAGCAAGTAGCACAAAAGTATTTTGATATTAAGCGTTTAACAGTTGCTGAGTTAATTCCCGAGCAGCCCGAACAACCAGCCCCTACGGCAGCAAATTAAAGGATAGGATCACATGGCGGTGAATATAGAATTAACACAAGAACAAAAAAAATGGTTAAAGATTGCCCTGCTGGTATTTGCGGCTATTGCCATCATTTTAATTTTAATGGCACGTACGCATCATGTCAGCGAGCAGGAAGGAGAATTTGACAAAATGTTGGGTATAAAAGGTAACGCAGTCGAAGATTTAAAAGACTATAAAACAGTCAATGGTGTTATCAATATTCAATCATGGGTTACCGATAAAGGCGCCAGAGTTTATTTTACGCAAGTGAAGACTTTGCCGATGGTAGATATAGAAGTGTTGTTTGACGCAGGTGCCGCGCGCAATCAAGGCAAAGGGGGGGTGGCTTATTTAACCAATACGTTGCTTGCTGAAGGCACAGAAAAAATAAGCGCTGATCAGGTGGCTGAAAACTTTGATAAAGTCGGTGCACAATTTAATGCTGAATCACAACGTGACATGGCATTGGTGCATTTGAGAAGTTTATCTGCAGCAGAGCAGTTAGTGCCAGCGGTGAAAAATTTAGAAGCCATTTTAACGGCGCCTGAATTTCCTGAAGATGGTTTTAAGCGTGAGCAGCAAAATACACTCACTGCCTTAAAACAACAAGCACAAAAGCCGCAACAAGTGGCAAGCCGTGCATTTTTCGAGTTGTTATATCCCAAACAAGCTTATGCGAATTGGGTGTTAGGGGACGAAACAGCGATTAAAGCGCTGACTCGGGAAGATATAAAAGGCTTTTATGAAAAATATTACACAGCCAAAAATGCTGTTGTTGCGATAGTAGGTGATCTGAGCACGCAAGAAGCAGATGCAATTGCACAAACATTAACCAATGAATTACCCGCAGGGGATAGAGCTCCTAACATAGAGCCGGTTTCTGATCTGAAAGCAAAAGAACTTAAAAAAGTTGATTTTCCTTCTTCACAAACCACCATTTTGATGGGGCAACCTGGCATCAAACGAGATGATCCTGATTATTATGCATTGATGGTAGGCAACCACATTCTAGGCGGAAATGGCTCAGTGACTCGCATATTTGATATTATTCGTAACCAACACGGCTTAGCCTATTCAGCATATAGTTACTTTTTGCCCATGCGTGAACGGGGCCCCTTTGTGCTGGGTTGTCAAACGCGCAATGAGCAAGCTAAAAAAGCACAGGATTTAATGGAAGGGCTTTTAAAAGAGTTTGTGGAAAAAGGTCCTACTTATAAAGAGCTTGAACAAGCGAAACAAAATCTGATTGGTGGCTATGCATTACAGTTTGATAGTAATGCCTCCATTTGTCATGAAATTGCAGCATTAGGATTTTATGATTTACCTTTAGACTATTTTAATCAGTTTAAAGATAAAGTTTCGAAATTAACCAGCGAAGAAATTAAAGAAGCGTTTCAAAAACGCATCACCCCCGAAAAAATCGTAATTATTTCTGTTGGGGGCGTGCCAGATCCTTCAAAAGTAAATGAAACTTTGCAAAAAGATTTGCCCAAGCCACACCCAGTTGATATTCAAGCGCCTGGTGGCGCCCAAGGTTAGACGGTGGTTCCTGGGAAAGTTCGAATTATTGGGGGAAAATGGCGTGGACGTTCTATCAAAGTAGTTGATATTCCGGGCTTACGACCAACCCCCGATAGGGTGCGTGAAACCTTATTTAATTGGTTAGCCCCTTATATTGTCAATGCACGTTGTTTAGATCTCTTTGCCGGCAGCGGTGCACTTGGTTTTGAAGCTTTATCAAGGGGGGCAAAGGAAGTGGTGTTTATTGATAAATATCCCCCTATCGTTGCCTCACTTGCTAATATTGCGTCCGAGCTTAATGCAAAAGCGCAATGCGATATTGTGCGTGCCTCGGCGGTGAGTTTTATTACCACGCATCAAACAGTAATTCCTTTTGATATTATTTTTTTAGATCCCCCCTTTGCATCTCCTTTATTGCAACAAAGCATTGAAGCCTTAGCCAAGAGCCAGTTTGTGAAAATGGGCACACTGTTATATTTAGAATCACCAAAAGCGCTTAACGAAAATGATATTCCGAGCACCTGGCAAGTGCTTAAAGCCAAAGTCGCAGGAGAAGTTGCGTATCATTTGGTGAAGGTAGAAAGCGTATGAAAACCTATCTTGTTGGCGGAGCAGTGCGCGATGAATTGCTTAATCTGCCCATTAAGGAGCGCGATTATGTGGTGGTGGGTGGTTCGATTAATGAAATGATGGCGCAAAACTTTACCCCCGTGGGTAAATTTTTTCCGGTTTTTTTGCACCCTGACACCAAAGAAGAATATGCGCTGGCTCGCATTGAGCGCAAAGTGCAAGGAGGTTACCATGGCTTTACTTTTGATACGGCCAATACGGTCACTTTAGAACAAGATCTCTTAAGACGCGATTTAACCATCAATGCGATGGCAAAAGATGAAAAGGGGAACATTATTGATCCCTATGGCGGGCAAAAAGATCTCAAAGAGAAATGGCTGCGACATGTCTCGGATGCTTTTGTGGAAGATCCGGTTCGTGTATTAAGAGTTGCGCGCTTTGCTGCACGTTTTGCGCCCCTTGGTTTTAAAGTAGCCCCAGAAACCATATCATTAATGAAAAAAATGGGTCAAAGTGGTGAGCTGGATTTTTTAGTACCGGAAAGAGTATGCAAAGAACTACTTAAAGCACTTGAAGAACCCATGCCGGTAGCTTTTATCCAAGTATTACGCCAAAGTGAGGCATTAAAATATATTTTACCTGAAATTAACGCGCTTTATGGTGTTCCACAAGATGAAAAACATCACCCCGAAAAAGATACGGGTATTCATGTGGAGCTGGTACTGAATCAAGCCACACGATTAACAGAAGATCCCCAGGTTCGCTTTGCTGCCCTATTACATGATGTGGGCAAAGGTACAACCCCTAAAGAAAACTGGCCAGAACATCCTCATCATGAACAAAGAGGCGAAGAAATTGCCATCGGCTTGTGTGAAAGGCTTCGCGTTTCCAATGAATATCAAGCCCTAGCGCGCCTTGTCGTCAGATATCATGGCGAGGTACATCGAGCGCAAGTGAGCTCTGCTGAAGATATTTTACAATTATTTGAAAAAACAGATGCCTTTAGAAGGCCAGAGCGTTTTGCGCAAATATTGCTTGCCTGCGAAGCAGATTTTAAGGGCAGGCCCGGCTATGAAGCCAAAGAATACAAGCAAGTTACTTTATTACGACTCATGTTTGCAGCAACACAGGATATTGATGTTCCTGGTATTGTGAAAGCCTCGCAAGGACAAGGCGAAATCATTAAAAACAAAATTCATGAAGCCAGGTTAAAAGCCATTAGCGCCTTTAAAAACTAATTTTACAAACGATGTTTATAATCGCGCAAACTAAACCCTTGCAAGGGCTCGTCATAATTTTTGCCTAAAGCCATCACTTTAAACAATTCACCCATTTCATGGGGCGCGGTTAATTTTTGAATTTGTTGAGAGATTTTGAGTTGTTCTTGGGCGTCTAAGCTGTGATTTTCCAAAATGTTATTTGACAATAAAAATGCGGCTTGGGTTGTGTAACCAAGCACATCACATTGCGCGCTCATAGCCGCCTTAGCCAGCGCTGAAAAATCAACATGAGCCGTGATATCTTGTAAGCCAATATAGCGTAAAGGATCAGGGTGTGCATGATGGCGATAATGACACATTAAGGTGCCCATATGTCGTGAAGGATGATAATACTCATGGTTTGGAAAACCATAATCAATAAATAGCATCACCCCTTTGGAAAGAATATTGCTTAAGGCGCTTACCCAGGGGGCAAGTTCAACATTGATTTCAGAAGTGTATTTTGGGGCAAACTGATAGCCCAATTGTGTTTGCAGCGCCAAAATAGCATCTTTTACCTTTTCTTTCACATCGGTTGAAAAGGTACATTGCCACTGTTCATTTTCATAATTTACATAAGCTTGTAAAAGTTCGCCATTTTCACCAATTTGAAAAAGCTCTACAGGCATGGCATCTAACACTTCATTACCTAAGATGATGCCTTCAACAGCTTGCTCGGGGAGTTTATCTAACCAGACTATATTTTTAAAATAATCCTGACAATGTTGCTTAAGGTATTGCTGTTGGCGTTGCTTTAAATCGGCACTGACTTCTAAAATAAAATACTGAGCAGGCAGTTGATTGAGGTTTTTTAAAGTCGTTAACAGTGCGGCAGCCATTTTGCCAGAGCCTGCGCCTAATTCCAAAATAACGGCTTGTTTGGATAAGGTAGCTAATATTTGCGCACATTGGCGCGCAAGACAGTTTGAAAATAAAGCTGAGATTTCAGGAGCGGTGACAAAGTCACCACTTTCACCAAATTTTTGTGCCCCAGCACTGTAATAACCTAAACCAGGGGCATATAAAGCGCTTGCCATAAATTCTGCAAAACTCAAAGGGCCTTTCTTGGCAATTATTTGAACTAAAAACCGTAGCAACTTTTGCTGATGGGCCAAGGCTTCTTGTGAGGGCAGCGGCAAATGATTCATTTGTGACGTTCTATGGTAATGGCAATTTCTTTGGCTTGTAACACTGCACCGGGTTTATGCAATGTGACTTGCACCCATGATGTATCAAAATGGGTTAAAATCTCAGTTGCCAGATTTTCTGCTAACGTTTCTATCAGTTCAGGATGATGCGTTTTGATATACCCATTGAGATGATCAACAATTTTTGTGTAATCAAGCGCATCATTTAGATCATCCTGGGTTGCAGCTTTTTTGGCATCGGTAGCGATAGTAAGATCCAAAGTGATGTTTTGTGGTGTTTGTTTTTCCCAGTCCAAAGTACCAATAAGCGTATTAAATTTGAGACCACTGATAATAATTTTATCCATAACCAAGCCTGTACCTGATAAACTATCACTAAATTACAATTAAATAAGTTGGCATTTAAACTTAAAAGCTAACAAGCAGGTTGCCATGATATCATTTTTTACCGTAAACGAGTGGATAATCTTAGCAATAGGGGTAGTAAGCGCCTACCTTATCGGCTCTATTTCTAGTGCCATTTTAATATGCCGGTTATTTTCCTTGCCCGATCCACGCTTAGAAGGCTCTAAAAATCCTGGCACAACCAATGTGCTTCGTATTGGTGGCAAACTGCCAGCAGCCCTTACCCTGCTTTGCGATGTTGCCAAAGGCGTGATCCCTGTATTAGGCGTTAAGTTTTTTAGCGACAATCCCTGGATAATTGGCGCAGTGATGTTGGCTGCTGTTTTTGGGCATTTGTTTCCTCTGTTCTTTGCTTTTAAAGGTGGCAAAGGTGTTGCCACTACCATTGGAGCGCTGTTTGCGCTTTCGCCTTATTTAGGAGGCATTTTTATTTTTACTTGGTTAGGCATTTTTGCGTTGAGCCGTTACTCTTCTTTGTCGGCGTTGATTGCCACTATCAGCATGCCCGCTTTTGCTTATGGGTTTTTAGATGAGCGTTATATGCCGGCGTTAATGTTATTGGCGCTGGTGATTGTGATTAAGCATAAAGACAATGTGGTGCGCTTATTGACTGGCAAAGAGACAAAATCGACATTTAAGAAAAGTGCTTAAACAGTCCTTAGTTCACTGATTGGCCATCTTGCTCTTACTTGGATTTTTAAATCTTCTTTTTCTCCTGCCAAGAGTCGTTTGCAGCCAGCGTAGGCAATCATGGCACCATTATCCGTGCAAAATAAGGGTCGTGGATAATACACTTTAAAACCTTGCTTCTCGCCTAAATCGGACAACGAGGTACGTAGTTTAATGTTGGCACCCACGCCGCCGGCGATAATCAGCTGCTTCATGCCAGTTTCTTGTAGCGCACGCAGAGATTTCACAATTAACGTATCTATCACGGCTTGTTCAAAGCTTGCTGCAATATCAGCAACAGTTTGTTCATCTTGTGGACTTTTGGCGATAGCATTGGCAACGGCGGTTTTCAGCCCACTAAAGCTAAAATCTAAGCCACGATTTAATAAGGGCCTGGGGAAGTTAAAACGTTCAGGATTGCCATGAATGGCAATTTTGGCCAAATGTGGCCCACCCGGATAAGGTAAACCTAAGAGTTTGGCGGTTTTATCAAACGCTTCGCCTGCTGCATCATCGATAGATTCGCCTAAAATCTCATATTCCCCTAAGCGAGTGACTTTGATGAGCTGTGAGTGCCCACCAGATACTAATAGGGCCACAAAAGGAAAGGGCGGGGGGTTAGCTTCTAGCATGGGGGCGAGTAAATGCCCTTCCATGTGGTGAACCCCAATGGCCGGGCACTGCCAGGCAAAACGTAGGCTTTGGGCCACAACGGCTCCCACCATCAATGCGCCGACTAGACCTGGGCCAGCTGTATAAGCGATGCCCTGGATATCCCTTGGCGCCAAGTTGGCTTCTTTGAGGACTGCGTCTATCATTGGCAGCACTTTGCGCACATGATCACGAGAGGCAAGCTCGGGAACGACCCCTCCGTACTCAATGTGAGCCTTCTGGCTGAATAAATGATGTGCAAGCAAGCCAGCTCTGCTATCATATATAGCGATCCCTGTTTCATCACAGGAAGTTTCAATACCTAAAACGCGCATTGGGTACCTACTGGTAAAGGTGGGCCTAGGTAAAAAACCGAAGACCCTACAATTTTCTGGTAATTCGTTGTAGAATGGCGCCCCACTGGGGTATTCCCAGTAATTTTTAAGCGCAGGTTGTATTGTCCATATTATGCTGTATAGTTCAATAGCCAGCTTAGGTAATTTTTTTAAATTGTTAACTAAATTAAAGAGGTTAGTGTATTCATGCCAGGAATAAAGGTACGCGATAATGAAGGGTTTGATTCGGCTATTCGTCGGTTTAAACGGGTTGTAGAAAAATCAGGCATTTTATCAGAAATGCGCCGTCGTGAATTCCATGAGACGCCCTCGGAAAAGAAAAAGCGTGCCCTAGCCGCAGCTGTTAAACGTTTTCGCAAAAAGCAAATGCGCGAAGCCAGAGGCGAAAGAGAACGTGGTGGACGTAGTTCCGGTGGTAATAACGGCGGTCGTGGTCGTCAACACTAAGCATTACCGCGTTTTTTGGAATAGATTGTAGCCCCAACGGCTCTCTGGGAGTGCATGCGCCAATGACAATTAAAGAACAAGTTACCGAAGCAATGAAAACAGCAATGAGAGCCCAAGATAAAGAGCGCCTTGCTGTCATTCGCCTTATTCTTTCGGCATTCAAACAAGTTGAAGTAGATGAACGTATTGTTTTGGATGAAACGCGCGAGCTTGCTATTTTAGACAAAATGCAAAAGCAACGCCGTGATTCAATCGAAGCGTTTAATCAAGCGGGGCGTGCTGAATTAGCCGCTAAAGAACAAGCCGAAATCGATATTATTCAATCTTTCATGCCGGCTGCCTTATCCGAGCAAGAAATTTCTCAAATCGTTTCATCAGCGATTGCAGAATCCGGTGCTAAAGTGATGCAAGACATGGCTAAAGTCATGGCTATTTTAAAGCCAAAACTTCAAGGCCGCGCCGATATAGGTAAAGTTGGTGCAACGGTTAAATCACTGTTAAGCAAATAGCACAACGTATGAAGGGAAAATGGCATGTCAGGACCTTCTGGTGGGCGAATTCCCGACAGTTTTATCGAAGCGCTATTAGCGAAAACAGATATTGTTTCTGTTATTCAAGAGAGCATTAAGCTCAAAAAAAATGGGGCCAACTACAGTGCTTGTTGCCCCTTCCATCATGAAAAAACACCTTCTTTTACCGTCAGCCAAACAAAGCAGTTTTACCACTGTTTTGGCTGCTCTGCGCATGGTGATGCGATCCGTTTTTTAATGGATTACCAATCGTTATCTTTTGTTGATGCGGTTGAACAGCTCGCTGCACGTCTTGGTATGAGTGTGCCTAAAGATCCGGTGTTGGTAGCCAAAGCACAAGTGAAGCAATCTACCACCAGTGTGTTAAAACGTAGTGCCGATTTTTATGCTGACCTATTAAAAAATCACATTGATGCTAAGTTGGCCCATGATTACCTTAAAAAAAGGGGTTTAACCGGGCAGGTAGCCAAGGCATTTCAATTAGGCTTTGCCCCCAAGGGTTGGGATAATTTGCTGAGCCATTTTTCAAAAGAGGCAGATGCCTTAAAAGTTCTAGAAGAAACCGGGCTGATTATTCGCCACAAAGAAGGGCGATTATACGACAGATTTCGTGAACGCATCATGTTTCCCATACGAGACAGAAAAGGCGATGTGATCGGTTTTGGCGCCAGAGTGATGGATAAAAGCCAACCGAAGTATTTAAATTCACCTGAATCACCAATATTTCAAAAAAGCCACTGTTTATATGGCATTTATGAAGCGTTAAAAACCAAGCAAAAGTGGCAAACGGCGATAGTCGTGGAAGGCTATATGGATGTGGTTGCACTTTCACAAATGGGGGTACATGGGGCAGTTGCCACCCTGGGGACAGCAATTACCAGTCATCATTTGACCACTTTATTTCATTTGGTCGATGAAATCGTTTTTTGTTTTGATGGTGATAAAGCAGGGATGGGGGCGGCTTGGAAGGCATTACAATTGGTGCTTGGGCTTTTACAGGAAGGGCGAAAAGTGAGTTTTGTGTTTTTACCGCAAGGCGAAGATCCAGATTCCTATGTGCGTCAACAAGGTAAAGAGGCTTTTTTGGGTTTGGTTAAAAATGGTACCCCCTTATCAGAATACTTTTTTGCTACACTCAGTGAAAAAATAAAACCCAATTCAGTTGATAGCCGTGCGCATCTTGCAAGCATTGCGCGCCCCTTAATTGAAACCATACCGCCTGG
The DNA here is from genome assembly GCA_018241965.1 of Pseudomonadota bacterium. Classification (GTDB taxonomy): domain Bacteria; phylum Pseudomonadota; class Gammaproteobacteria; order Berkiellales; family Berkiellaceae; genus Berkiella. The sequence goes on from JAFECS010000021.1 coordinate 38,765, forward strand.
TATTTTCAAAGAAATGATGTATGAACAGTTGGCTAATATTGTCTCAAGTACCCCGCAAGTGGTACGCGGTGAAAAAGCTTTTAGAAGTTATTATTCCCCTAAGGGGCAAACCAAGCTAAAAGTAGCACCACCACCACAGCCCATGGAAACGGCGTATATTGCTAGCGCTTTGCTACTTCGAGAGCCCAATTTATACACATCGGCGAATACACAAGCCACTTTTAACCAAGAGATTAAAGCCCCTGGTATGGAACTTTTTTATTTTCTTTGTACTCTCCTGAGTAGTGACCCTTTACTATCGTCTTTGCAATTGCGACAAAAATTATTGGAAAATAATTTTGATGTAAATCGCCTCAAGGAATGTGAAAACAAAGTTGCCATACTCCCTCTTGATGGCCTTGAAGCTGAATTTTGTGGGGCCCTAAAGCGTTTAGAGGTGATAGGTCGGGAACAAACCATGGAAAAATTGATTCTAAAAGCAAAAATATCGGAACTTTCTGAAGAAGAGAAAAAAGCCTTAAAAGAATTTTTACAATTTAGGGAATCAATTGGCTAGTTCCCAATCTAAATATTTAGAGGGGCACTAATAAGCCTCATGAATTGCGGGGATATCAACCTATTATATGAATGGATACTGACATAAAAGCACTAGCTTAAAATTTAATTTATGGATAGAATTGTCGGTTACCTCGCGGTACATGATTTTTTAGAACAAGTATAACTATTTATTTAAGTTGCAGACCAAGGTAGCTCCACTATGAATTATGTTGATCAAGAGCAGCAAGCAACGCAACTGCAAGACCTCATTGCAGCAGGAAAGGAAAAGGGGTACCTCACCTATGCGGAGGTGAGTGATTTGCTGCCTTATCATATTGTGGATCCGGAACAGGTTGAAGACATCATCAGCATGATCAATGACATGGGGATTGATGTTTACGAAGATCCGCCTGATGAAGATGCTTTACCGCTTTCAGATTCTGTTGTCGATGACGAAGATACCCGTGATGCGGTAGAGGCGTTGTCCTTTGCCTCAGCTGACAGTGAATTTGGCCGTACCACCGATCCCGTAAGAATGTACATGCGGGAAATGGGTACAGTAGAGCTCTTAACCCGCCAAGGGGAAATAGAGATAGCCAAACGTATCGAAGTGGGCTTGCGTCAAGTATTAAGCTCTCTTGCCGCTTACCCCCCAAACATTGCTTTCATCTTAAAGGAATATGATCGTTACCTTTCTGATCAAATTCGCCTGGGCGACATTATCAGCGGCTTTGTGCAAGCTGATGAGGAAAGTGGGGATGCTGATGCAATTGCCTTGAATCCTGAAGCCGAATTTATACCCACAGCAGAAGACATGGACGATGAAGCGGTGGCTGTCGTTGGTGCATCTGGTGAAGAAGGGGGCGACGGGGAAGAATCTGAATTAGAATCAGGTCCTGATCCAGAACTGGCAGCGCAACATTTTGCACGCTTACGTGAAGCTTATTTGAATGTGATAGCTTCTGAGAAAAAGAATGGTTTAGATCATCCTGAGACAGCCAATTATTATCAAGAACTGGCCAATGTATTTGCGACCTTTAAGATTGTGCCGCGTCTTTTTGAAGAGCTGGTTGGCTTTATGCGCAAGCTTTTAGAAGACATTCGTGTGCATGAAAAAGGCGTGATGGCGTTATGTGTGCACAAAGGCAAAATGCCACGCCAAGCTTTTGTGACCAGCTTCCCAGGGAATGAAATTAATACCGCCTGGATTGATGCCCAAATTGAGCAAAACAAGCCTTACTCTCAAGAATTCAAGAAAGTAAAAGAAGATGTGATTAATCATCAAGAGCAATTGCGCACCATCGAAGTGAATGCTGGGCGTTCTATTGTGGCCATTAAAGAATTGCATCGAAACATGTCTATTGGCGAAGCTAAAGCTCGCCGTGCAAAAAAGGAAATGGTGGAAGCGAATCTTCGTTTGGTAATTTCTATTGCCAAAAAGTACACCAACCGTGGATTGCAATTCTTGGATCTGATTCAAGAAGGTAATATTGGTTTGATGAAAGCGGTTGATAAATTCGAATATCGCCGTGGCTATAAATTCTCTACCTATGCTACTTGGTGGATTAGACAGGCCATTACCCGCTCTATCGCTGACCAAGCACGTACCATCCGTATTCCTGTGCACATGATTGAAACCATTAATAAGCTCAATCGTGTGGCTCGCCAGATGTTGCAAGAAATGGGCCGTGAACCCACGCCCGAAGAATTAGGCAAACGTATGGGCATGCCGGAAGATAAAATCCGCAAAGTGCTTAAAATTGCCAAAGAGCCTATTTCCATGGAAACCCCCATTGGTGATGATGAAGATTCACATTTAGGGGATTTCATTGAAGATACCGTGATTGCTTCCCCTGCAGATTCTGCGACCACAGCAGGCTTGCGAGAAGCCACCCGGCGTATTCTTTCAACGTTGACGGCAAGAGAAGCCAAGGTGCTGCGTATGCGTTTTGGTATTGATATGAATACCGACCATACCTTAGAAGAAGTGGGTAAACAGTTTGATGTTACCCGTGAACGTATTCGTCAGATCGAAGCCAAAGCGTTGCGCAAATTGCGTCAACCTAGCCGGGCTGATGACTTGCGTAGCTTCTTAGTCGATGGCGACGATGAAGAAGAGCATCCGTTGAAGTGATGCGCTAATGCCTTTATACTCGCGATTGTTGTTAATCTCCCTTTGTAAAAGGGAGATGTCGCGTTAGCGACAGAGGGATTTTATCCTGATAAAATCCACCCGCGCTAAAGCGCACCCTCCTTTTACAAAGGAGGGTAAAGAGCACAAGAGTGCTCATTAAAACCCTTCACGGGCCCATAGCTTCCGCCGTCGCTAAAGCTATGGCGGACAAGTGTTTGTAGCGGCGAACCCCTTCAGCGGGCCCATAGCTCAGTTGGTTAGAGCAGAGGACTCATAATCCTTTGGTCCTAGGTTCAAGTCCTAGTGGGCCCA
>JAFECS010000022.1:0-35696 GCA_018241965.1 Pseudomonadota bacterium
GTCTGTACACCTGTATGCGCCCATATCAAACTGGATTAAATTAAGATTTGATGGGCGCAGACGGGCAGCGCCCCTACGATGAGAAAAAATTCTATGGTAAGGTTACAAGTAGCATTTGACCAGGACTTACTTAAACGTGGAATACGTTGCTTACATTTTTGTTGGTTTTATCACCGGTATATTATCCGGCTTATTAGGCTTAGGCGGCGGTGTTGTGATGGTGCCTGCCTTAATAGTTATTTTTAGCTGGCAAGCTTTTCCAAGTACCTTTCTTATGCAAATGGCTGCAGGCACCTCGCTTGGGGCAATGATAATGACAACGTTCATGGCAGCATGGTCGCATCATAAAAGAGGCGGTATACGTTGGGAATTAACAACTTATCTTATTCCAGGCACTGTCGCTGGCGCTATAGCTGGCGTTTTTATTGCCAAACAAATTAATACCCATGATCTGCAAGTTATTTTTGCGATTTTCGCTATTTTATTGGGTGCTAAATTATTGGTAGAAGCGAACAATAAACCTGCTCTAACAAAGCGTAATATCGCACCATTATTTTTGCTGATGCTGGCAACCGCTATTGGCGTCTTGGCGGGTATGTTAGGGCTAGGTGGTGGCGTATTATTGATCCCGCTTTTACTTTGGCTTGGCACAACGATGGTGCAAGCCAGTGCAACCTCAGCTGCGTGCGCTTTTCCCACGGCCACTGCAGGCGCAATCATGGCCGTGATAGCTGGCTGGCACAATGAAGCTTTGCCCGCAATGACATGGGGTTTTGTTTATTGGCCGGTGGCCCTTATCTTAGGAGTGGCCAGTTTATTTGGTGCGCCGGTAGGGGTGTCATTAGCGCATCGCCTACCGGTGCAAGTGGTCAAAAGGATCTTCGGGGTTATTCTTATTCTCATTGCAGTGCGCATGATATGGAGCTGCTAAAAAGACCAAGGACAGCTTAAGGGCTTCGATGGTACACTTGAGGTTATGCTGCAATATCCAAATATAAATCCAGTCATCTTACATATTACTGACACCTTACAGATCCGCTGGTATGGTGTGATGTACCTTATTGGTTTTATGGCTGCTTGGGTGCTGATCCGTTATCGCACCAAAACTTTACCTGGTTGGGAAACCACGCAAAGAGTCAGTGATTTAATTTTTTATACGGCCTTAGGCGTTATTTTGGGCGGTCGTATAGGATACATGTTGTTTTACGCGTTGCCCGATTGGTTTGCCTCTCCCTCAGAAATATTTAAAATTTGGCAAGGGGGCATGTCTTTTCATGGCGGTTTAATAGGCGTGTTTATTTCAACGTGGTTTTTCTGTAGACATTATCAAGAACCTTTTTGGAAAGTGGCGGATATAATTGCCCCTAGCATTCCGCTTGGTTTAGCCGCAGGCAGATTTGGCAACTTTATTAATGGGGAATTGTGGGGCAGAGTAACCGATGTTCCCTGGGCGATGGTGTTTCCGCACGCAGGCCCCTTTGGGCGCCATCCTTCGCAGTTGTATGCCATTTTATTAGAAGGTCTGTTGTTGTTTATGATTTTGTGGGCATATTCTGCTAAAGCACGTAGAACAGGCCAAGTCGCGGGTTTATTTTTGCTAGGGTATGGCTGCATTCGTATTTTTGAAGAATTTTTCCGTCAACCTGATCCGCAATATGGGTATTTAGCTTTTGGTTGGCTCACCATGGGGCAGATATTATGCCTTCCCATGATTATTTTGGGACTGTATCTCATGAGTTGTTTTGGAAAACAAAGCAAACTCTGTTTTGCTAAATAAAGGTGTCATATGAGAACCTATTTAAATTTATTGCAACATGTTTTAGATAATGGTGCCAGCAAAAGTGATAGAACCGGCACTGGCACATTAAGTGTATTTGGCTATCAGATGCGTTTTGACTTAAATCAAGGTTTTCCTTTGGTGACCACTAAAAAATGTCACTTGCGCTCTATTATTCATGAGCTGTTATGGTTTTTAAAAGGGGATACCAATATTGGTTATTTGAACGAAAATGGTGTCACCATTTGGGATGAATGGGCAGATGAAAATGGCAATCTGGGCCCAGTATACGGTAAACAGTGGCGCTCCTGGGCAACGCCAGAGGGAAATACCGTAGATCAAATCAAGAACGTTATTGAACTTATTCGCAAAGATCCAGACTCCAGGCGGCTTATTGTTAGCGCTTGGAACGTTGCTGATTTAAGTAAAATGGCCCTTGCGCCTTGTCATTGTTTATTTCAATTTTATGTCAATGACGGTAAATTATCTTGTCAGCTTTATCAACGTAGTGCAGATGTGTTTTTAGGCGTGCCCTTTAATATTGCATCTTATGCACTGTTAACCATGATGATTGCCCAAGTGACCAACCTTAAGCTCGGCGAATTTGTTCATTCCTTTGGCGACGTTCATTTATATTTAAATCATGTAGAGCAAGCTAAAACCCAGTTAGCCAGAGAGCCTTTTGCTTTACCTCATATGGTGTTAAATCCAGACATTAAAAATATACATGATTTTCGTTTTGATGATTTTGTGTTAAAAGATTATCAATCTCATCCTGCGATTAAGGCGCCAATTGCTGTTTAAGCAATAGATAAAATGAAAAAAATAACGCTAGTAGTTGCTATGTCAGATAATGGCATGATTGGCCAAGATAACCGTTTATTATGGCACCTTCCCAATGATCTGAAACATTTTAAAGCGCTGACCATTAATAAGCCTGTAATCATGGGGCGAAAAACCTATGAGTCAATCGGCAAGCCTTTGCCTAATAGGCAAAATATTATTTTAACTAAAGCGCGTTATTTACAAGTGCCTGGCTGCGAGGTAGTGCATTCGGTAAATGAAGCATTAGATGTAAGCCAAGAAGCACCTGAAGTGATGGTCATTGGAGGCGGCGAGATTTACCGCTTGTTTATGCCCTTGATAACCACCATGCATATTACTTATGTCCATACTCAAATTAGCGGTGATGTTTCTTTTCCTGAATTTGATAAATCAAAATGGCAGGAAGTGGTGCGCGAAAATTATCAAAAAGATGAAAAGCATCTCTATAATTATAGTTTTGTCACCTATACTCGGCGATAGAGGGGGCAGTTATGTTTCTTATTCAAGCTATTCGATACTTGATTGATCAAATTGAATTAAATATAAAAACGCGTTTAGGCTCACAAACGAGCGCCGAAAAGGCTTTAGCTGAAGTGCTCAAAGCCAAAGAACAACAACCAGTGGCACTTCGACCACAAGCTCAGCCAAGGGTTGAAGTTGATGCACAGTTGCTTGCCAAATTAACAGAATTAAAAATAGTTGAGGTAGCAGGGCAGCAGATCACGGCTAATCCGCATGCCATCGATTTAGCTTATCTTGGCTTACCACCTGTTGGTCAATTAAAAGAAGCCAGTTCGCGGGTTTATCAGCAAAAGCCAGCTGGCGTTGATCTTGACGTTGAGGCAAAGCCTTTGCATTTTGGGCTTACATGGGGGCAGTTAATGTCTACCACCTGTGCTGAGTTTCATGCCAGGTTAACAACCAGCTTAAAAAATGACGATTTAACCCAAACTAAAATGATCATTTTAGAACGCTTCAAAAGGCAATTGATGCTATTGATTTGCTATGCAGAAAAAGTGTTGATTGAGCGAGAAAAGGCTGCCAAAGCAGCTAAAGATCAAATCCCTTTTGTTGATAGCGTCGACAAATGGTTGGTTGACATGATAACAGAATGCTTTAATGAGGCTAAGCTTTTATCTGAACAAGCACTTGAAAATGCCAAAATTAAATTCGGTAAATTTGCTATAGAAAAAGGTGCCGGCGAAACAGAAGGGGTACTCAATACCTGTAAAGAAGTAGCAGAACAATTTTTAAAATTCTGCCAAGAAACAGATGCCAAAGTGGATACTAAAAAATCGGCCCCCAATGCCATGGTCGACACATTTCCAAATAGGCCCGATAAAAAAATTGCTTTAAGAATTATTAATGAAAAAGTAGCCCAAGAATTGGTAGAGCGTTTGTTTAAGATAGCCTCACAAAAATATCGTCCCCAAGCAGGATGGTATTATTCAGCCTGGAACCCTGTTGGTTTTGATCCTGATAAAGCCAGAGCAAAGAATACGTCCTTAGCAACAGCGCTGCATGATTTTGAAGTAGAAGACAAAAAGCATAAAGAGGAAGATCGAGAGTACTGGGATGAAATGTTTAAGCTTGTGCACAAAGCACATGGGGCTTCACTCCTTTTGACGCCAGCCTTTTCGGTATATACGCAACAGGCACCGCAAACCTGGGAACAAGTGCATGCAGCGTTACATGCTCAAGTTCCCTACCCAGCAGGAGCGGTAAAAGAAGCGCATCGCTCGTGTAAGTTTTAAGCGCGATTACAGCTGTTTTTGTTGTGCAAACAGAGGTGACTCACGTATAATGAACGATTAAATTAAGTTGATTAAATTTCTTTGTATGGCCAGAATATCTCCCGCATTGGTTGGTGCTGTAGGGCACGTGATTAGCAAACTCTTGGTAAAAACCTTAAGAGTGGATATTCGCGTTCATCCAAAAGTAGTGATTGAAAATCAATATATTCATGCCTTTTGGCATGACAAACAATTTGCACCCATTATGCTCTTGGCCAATTCTGCTTTTGGAAAAGGAAAACACGCTTGTTTTGTCAGCGCCTCAGGTGATGGTGAAATGTTGGCTCAATGGTTAAAACGTATTGGCTATAAATTAGTGCGAGGCTCTTCTAGTCGTAAAGCCTTAAGTGGATTGGTAAATCTTATTGCTATCACTAAAGATGGTTATTCAGTTGGTATCACCGCCGATGGCCCGCGAGGCCCTTATCATAAAGCAAAAACGGGTGCTGCTTATATCGCCTATAAAGCGGGTATTGGGCTGCTTCCTATAGGTGTTGCATATTCTGCTAAATGGCAATTTAATAAATCTTGGGACAAATACCAATTACCCAAACCCTTTGCTAAAACCGTGATTTATGTTGGCGAACCTTTAGCGATTACAGATATCAGTGATATGGACAGTGTGATCAGCGCAGTCGATCAAGCAATCGATGCCTCCGATGCCACCGCCCACGAGATCCTCACGGGCAATATTAATATTGGCGTAGCGCTCGCAAAAATTTAGGCCGCCAGCCAGTACCAATAAAAATAGAAGCAAACACCAGCGCCATGCCAAGCATATCGTACCAGTGCAGATCTTCATCTAAAAAGAATATGGCAAGTAGGGTGGTAACCACCGGCATCACGCCGCCAAAAATACCCGCGGTGCTGGCTGGAATAAAAGTTAAACCCCACGCCCATGCCCAAAAGAAGATTAAACTGCTTATTGCTGCAACCATAATTAAACTGCCCTCTAAAGTGGCAAAAGCAGAGAAATCCAGTGCCCCTGCTACAACAGCGCAGGGGAACAGGCTAACAAAACCAACCACGTTGGCAATTAAAGAGGCTCCCAAAGGTGTAACGCGGCCTGCCAATTTGCGTCCTAAAATGGAATACATGGCTTCTGGGATCATGGCAATGAATACTAAAATATCGCCAAAATAGGTATGTTCTAAATTCAAGTCACCTTCAAAGTGATCTAAATTGATAATTAAAATCCCCAGCATTGCCAATATTAAAGAGATTATCTTGGGTACATTTAATTTTTCATTCAGCATCCACACAGCGCAAAGTGCGATGATCGCTGGCAACGTGCTACCCACAATGCCTGCGGCGGTCGCAGTGGTGTGTTGCAGGCCCCAAACAAAAAATAGATTAAATAAAAAGGCGGCAAAAAAGCCAGAAAGTGCGGCATAAGACCAATCTTTTAAAGTTAAATGGCCTCGTGGGTGTTTAGGATCCATGATAGGGGTATGGGTTACTTTTAGGCTAATCCCCAAAATAACAGAGCTAATAAAAAACCGGCTCGCCAATAGCATGAACATGGGCATGATATCTAAAAGATATTTACTGGTTACAACATTAATACTGATCCCAGCTTGCGCTAAAGCCAGTGCAATATAGCCAACCATCAATGAGCGTTTCATGATTTTTCCGATTTATTTGCAGGGAGAAAACTGTCCTTTAAATTCTAGCAGATCCTAAATCGCGAAAGTAAGTGGTTTTAGCACAAAATTGTAAAAACAACCGATGATTGGTTAAAGAGGCTGGCAATATGGGCAAAAATAAGTGGCGCGTTGCGCTATTCTTAAGGCTTTAATAAGATGGCCACATTTAAGGCAGCCTAAGCCTTCTCTATCGTATATGGCTAATTTTTGACTAAAGTAACCAGGCTTGCCATTAGATTGATGATAGTCTTTTAGTGTGGTGCCGCCTTGTTTGATTGCTGCTTTTAATATTTTTTTAATGGCGCTAACCAGCAAGTTACATTGGTTTAAAGAAAGCTTATTGGCAGGTTTTGTCGGGTGTACGTTGGCTAAAAAAAGCGCTTCATTTGCATAAATATTCCCGACGCCAACAACAATATGTTGATCCATAATAAAGGTTTTAATTGCCTTGCGGTGTTTATGCGCTTTTTGGAATAAATACTCACCAGTAAAAGCTTTGTCTAAAGGCTCGATGCCTAAATGTTTTAGTGGGAGTAGAGTTTGCTCAGGCTCGCAAAATAAAACTGCCCCAAAGCGGCGCGGATCATTAAATCGAAGTACAAGAGACTGAGCGATGCCTAATTCTAGATGGTCATGTTTTTTTAAAGGTTCTTTAGGGCTGGTAATGCGCAAGGTGCCAGACATCCCTAAATGAATGAGCAGTATGCCAGTGCTGACATGGATTTGAATGTATTTAGCGCGTCTTGTAACCCCAATTATAGGTTGCTGAACAAGCTTTTTTTTTAATAATTGCGTGGGAACTTCCCAGCGTAAGCGGGTTTCATGCACATTAATCGCGCTAATCTTTTGTCCCACTATAAAAGGCGCAATCCCGCGGCAAGTCGTTTCTACTTCAGGCAGTTCAGGCATTTTCTGACCGGGCAGAGATTGCCTTAAAGCCTATATCATTGCGGTAAAAGACGCTGTCCCAAGCCACTTTTTTAACCAAACGGTAGGCTTTGGCTTGCGCATCTTGCACGCTATCCCCTAAAGCAGTAACGCACAGTACACGCCCACCACTTATAACTATCCGTCCTTCTTCTATTTTTGTGCCAGCATGAAAAATTTTATAGGATTCCCCTGGTGGAATATCATTTAAGGTTAAACAAGTATCTCCTAAGTGCGGATTATCAGGATAGCCATTTGCAGCTAATACAACCCCTAAGGCAACTTGAGCGTCCCACTGGATTTGATAAGTATCTAATTTTTGATGTAAAGCATCCAGGCATAATTGCGCAAAATCTGATTTCAAGCGCATGAGGATGGGTTGAGTTTCCGGATCGCCAAAACGGCAATTATATTCTAAGACATTAATGTCACCTTCGGGAGAAATCATTAATCCAGCATATAAAAAACCTTTATAGGGGATGCCATCTTCGGCTAGCCCTTTTAAAGTAGGCTCAATTACTTGCCTGCAAATCTTATCGTGTAAAGTTTCAGTTAACAGTGGTGCTGGCGAATACGCGCCCATGCCACCGGTATTGGGCCCTTTATCACCATCATCACGTGCTTTATGATCTTGAGAGCTGGCCATGGGAATATAGTGCTCACCGTCACAAATAACGATAAAGCTCAATTCTTCGCCTTGAATAAAATCTTCAATAATCACTTGATTGCCAGCTTCCCCAAAACGTTTTTGGGCTAGGATTTCATAAAGCGCCAAATGAGCGCTTTCTTTGTCGTGAACAATCACAACGCCTTTACCTGAGGCTAAACCATCGGCTTTAATGACCACAGGATATTTTGACTTTTCTAAGTAACGTTCAGCAGCTTCGAGATCAGTAAAAACGGCGGCTTTAGCAGTAGGGATGCCATGGCGTTGCATAAAATCTTTAGAATATACTTTAGAACCTTCTAACATGGCCCCTTTGCTACTTGGGCCAAAACACAATAAGTTTTTAGCTTCAAAGTAATCCACAATGCCTGCCACTAAAGGGGCTTCAGGACCAATCACCGTAAAATCAATTTGTTGTTGTTTTACAAAATCGGTAAGCTTCTCAAATTGCAAAGGTGATATATCGATATTTTGTACTTTAGGTTCGCGATAAGTGCCAGCATTACCCGGGGCTACAAAAACTTGATTGATGATGGGAGATTGTGCCAGTTTCCATGCCAAAGCATGTTCGCGGCCACCGTTGCCGATAACTAATACTTTCATATTGATCTCTTAATGTTTAAAGCAACGCACATGGGTAAATACCATGGCGATACCCAATTGATTTGCGCACTCGATGACTTCTTTATCACGCATAGAGCCACCGGGTTGGATAATCGCAGTGATACCCATTTCGTGTGCTTTTTCTATATTATCTTTAAAAGGGAAAAAAGCATCTGAAGCCATTACCGATTGCTTTAAATCAAAACCTTGCTGTTTTGCTTTTAAAGCGGCAATTTCAGTGCTAAAAATGCGCGACATTTGGCCTGCACCAATCCCGAATGTTTGGCCATTTTTCGCAAAGACGATGGCATTGGATTTGACAAATTTAGCCACTTGCCAACTAAACATCAGATCTTCAATTTCAGCTTGCGTTGGGGCACGTTTGGTGACGACATCATAGGCAATTTCTTTGCTTGAAAAATGCGCCGATGATTGTACTAACAGGCCACCATTGACGCTACGCACTTCGATCAAGGATTCAATGAGGGGAGATCCTGCATGATATTGCAGCAGGCGGCAATTTTCTTTTTGTTTAGCAGCCACAATAGCATCCTGGGTAAAGCCAGGCGCTATAATCACTTCAACAAATTGTTTGTCATAAATGGTTTTGATTAATTTATCATCCACCACTTCATTAAAAGCGATGATACCCCCAAAGGCCGAGGTAGGATCGCTTTGATACGCTTTTTCATAAGCTTGGGCGGCAGTTTGACTAAAGGCAACCCCACAAGGGTTCGCATGCTTCACAATCACACAAGCGCCTTTATGGAGAGACTTAACGCATTCTAAAGCGCAATCTGCATCTTGGATATTGTTATAAGATAAAGATTTGCCTTGAATAAAAGTGGCTGCCGTGATGCTGCTGGGATCTGGTTTTGCTTCTTGATAAAAAGCAGCATGTTGCTGGGGGTTTTCACCATAGCGTAATCTTTCTTTGAGATGATAATTTAATGATAGATGTCGTCCAAAACCATCCAAGGGTTGTTTATCGATAATTTGTCCAAAAAAGTTAGCAATGGCGCCATCATAACTTGCGGTATGTGCAAAGGCTTTCACAGCGCTGGCAAAGCGAAACTGTTCTCGGACTTTGCCTTTGTTTTCTTCCATCTCTTTTATAAAGTCAGCATAATCATGCGGATCGACTAAAACTGTGCACCATTCGTAGTTTTTAGCAGCCGCTCGAATGAGGGTCGGCCCGCCAATATCAATGTTTTCAATAATATCTGCTAAATGCGCATCTTCCTTGGAAGCGGTCAGCGCAAAGGGATATAGATTCACCACCACTAAATCAATGTCATGGATATCATGAGAAATCATGATATCAGCATCAATATCACGCCGTCCTAAAATCCCACCGGCTATCTTGGGGTGCAAGGTTTTAACGCGTCCATCCATAATTTCAGGAAAGCCGGTAAATTCATGCACGGGAATAACAGGGATGCCATGCTCTTTGAGCATCGCTGCTGTATTGCCTGTAGAGATAATTTCAACGCCATGCAAATGTAGATTTTCTGCCAAGGGCACAATGTTGGTTTTATCGGTTACGCTCAGTAAAGCGCGTTGAATAACAGTTGATTCATGCATAATTATTCTAACCCATATTCTGCAAGACGTTTACGAAGTGTTCCCCGGGCAAGTCCTAAATATTCGGCCGCTTTACTTTGGTTGCCGCCGGTATAATCTAAGACAGTTTTAAAGAGGCCAAGTTCCACTTCTTTTATCACTAAATTGTATAATTCTTTGGCTGGTTGGCCATCCAGCGCGCAAAAATATTCTGCAATCATTTTGGAAATAACTTCCTTTAAGGGAGGGGTGTGCATATGGCTCATTGCAACGTTTCCATTATATTGGCGAAAAATTCATTCGCACTATCAAGTTGTTCTTGCGCGTTGGTTATCTTATTAAAGGCATGTCTAAAGGCACCGCCATGGCGTTGTCCTTTGCTGTACCAGGAGACATGTTTACGTGCAACCAGTACGCCGCGGTCTTCTCCATAAAATGCATAGAGGTTTTTCATGTGGTTTATCATAATATCTCTGATAACAGCGACATGAGGTTCTGGTAAATATTCGTTTGTCTTAAGATAATGCATAATTTCATTAAAAATCCAAGGCCGACCTTGCGCTGCTCGCCCAATCATAATCGCATCGGCACCGGTTTTTTCTAGCACATATTTTGCTTTTTCAGGCGTGGTAATATCGCCATTAGCAATAATAGGTATGCTCACAGCTTGTTTGATAGCGGCAATGGTTTCATATTCTGCTTGCCCATTAAACATGCAAGCACGGGTGCGTCCATGAATAGCTAAGGCTTGAATACCACAATCTTGTGCCATTTTAGCAATGGCAACGCCATTACGATGATGGGTATCCCAGCCGGTTCTTATTTTTAAAGTGACAGGAATGTTAACAGCTTTAACTACCTCATTGAGAATTTTGGACACCAATGGCTCATCTTTCAGTAAGGCTGAACCAGAGAGCGTATTACACACTTTTTTAGCAGGGCAGCCCATGTTGATGTCTATAATTTCAGCGCCTTGGGCTTCATTGTAACTTGCCGCTTGGGCCAGCATTTTGGGATCTGCCCCGACAATTTGCACGGATACAGGACGGGTTTCGCCTTCATGATTAGCGCGACGTTTGGTTTTTTCACTGCCATGGAGTAATGAATTGGCACCCACCATTTCTGAAACAGCAAGACCAGCACCTAAATTTTTGCATAATTGCCTAAAGGGTCGGTCAGTCACCCCGGCCATAGGCGCAAGGATCACCGGCGCTTCGATTTGGTATGGGCCAATTTTTAAGTTTGATGGCTTATTTTTAACAGGTGCTTGTTCTGACATGGCTGATCTCGACCATTGGGAGGGGAATTATACTCTTATTTTCTGACCAGCCAAAGTAATGCCCATTCATCTTCTGTCTGAATTTCTCTCACAATAAACAGAGCATCATAAGCGGATGTGACAGCTTCTATTTGTTTAGTTAGTAAACCAGACATTACTAAATTGCCGTCTTGATTTAAAAGAGCTGCAAAGGTGGGGCAAAGGGAAATTAAAGGCTCTGCTAATATATTGGCGAGTATAAGCTCGGCGTTGAGATCTTTAGGAGCGTCTTCAGGCAGATAAACGCTTAATTTATCTTCAACTATCTCATTTCGTATTCTATTTTCTAGCGTGGCAGTTAACGCTTGGGGATCATAATCGATAGCATGTACTTTTTGTGCGCCCAATTTTAACGCGCCAATCCCTAAAATACCTGAGCCACAGCCATAATCAACAACGGTTTGATTCAATGGGGGATGTGCGTCTAACCAACGTAAGCATAACGCCGTCGTGGCATGGGTACCTGTACCAAAAGCAAGCCCAGGATCAAGTTTTATAATAACGGCATCCGTTTGCTCTGGCGGTGGTGAATCTGAAGGGATCACCCACAATTTTTCACCAAATTGTATAGGTTTGAAATGTTCTAACCATGTTCTAGACCAATCTTGTTCAGCTAAGGTGGATTGGTTGATGGAGGTGTTGGGTAATAAATTTTTCAATGCTTGTAACACAGGTTTGGTATCAAAATCCGCTGGAAATAAGCCAACCATTTTTACCTTTTGCCACAGCGGTGTTTTGCCGGGTTTAGGTTCAAGAATGGGCTGATTGCTTGCATCAAAAAATGAAACGGAAACCGCACCAAGCTCTTCTAACAGATCGCTAAAAGTTTGTGCTTGGGGTTTGAATGTTTCAAAGCTAATTTCTATCCACGACATTAATATTACCAACCTATTTTTAAAGGTCTTTTTACCTGCAATAGCAAAGGGAAGCAAGTTTACAAAGCAAAATATGTGATTTAGATAACTTTTGCGCAAGTTATTACGCGCATTCCAAGTGCTTGACAGCGTAAGAATTGTGTGCGAGCATTCACTCACATTAAATTTTTCACAGTTAAGGAGTTTACCATGAGAACATTAAATCAAGTTGAGTTAAATACAGTAGGCGGTGGATGCGGCCCAGGGATGCTTGATGGCTTGTTTGAAGGTTTGGCTACACTTTTTGGAATAGGTGTTGGTGTTGCATTCGTTTTGGGTGTGGGCTCTGTTTATGCGTATCAGACTTTTTTCGTCAACCGCTAAGAGTTTTGCCACGCTCAAAAAATGAGCATGGCAAAACAGATCCAATTTCCACAATTGTATTGTTGATAGGAAAATAGTTACTAAACTGTGATTGCGATTTTTATCTTCGTTGTTAGATTTCTTGATTTATTCTTAAAAATTATTTCTAGCAAATATAATTTAATTATCTCTTCTTTTCACAAAAATTTTTGATACACTTGCGACCGTCAGTCTTTTTATCGTTTTATGGACAAACAAGAGGTGAATTATGGCATTAGGTGGCGTTGAAGAAAAACAAGAACTAGAAATTTCAGTTGTGGTTGGTGCGCCTGGCGAAAAAATAGGCACCTCTATTAAGCCCGAGACTGTTAAGGAAGAAGTTGAAATTGCCCAAGAAGTTGAACCTGCAATTGCTGCGCAAGCTCAAGCAGATTTAGATACGCAAAAGCAAACAGATGATGCCGCAGAACAAGAAGCAGAAGAACATCTTAAAATACAAGAAGCCAGAAAGTCTGATGAACAAAAAAGACAAGAACAGAGTTTACAAGCTGCATTAAGTAAACTCAGAAAAGACGAAACCCCAGAACAGCATGCACAGCGGCTTAAAGATGAAGAGAAAGCGCGTTTAGCAGCAGAACATAATGCTGCAGGGGTCGCACAAAAATTAGGTCATGATGCTGCAGAAGTTGCCATAAGCAAATTACCTGGCATTGAAGCAAAAGCACAAGCAGAATTAGATCATCATCAAGCAGAAGTAGATGGTGAAGAACATCAGGCCGAAGAAGATAAAGCAGCCAATGAAGCGCATGACGCGGCATTAAATGCTAAGCGCAAGTCAGATGAGCAACGACATTCTGCTGAAGCCACAGTCTTTACAAAGCCAAGTACGCAAAATGCACAATTGGCTAGAATTTCGCAAACTTTTGAAGATGCCAAAAAGAAGAAAGCAGAGGGTGGTAAACCTGCTGGCAAAGTAGAACAATTGGCAGCGAAATTGGAAGAAGCTCCAGCGGAAGAAGATAAAGCATTACCAGAAGTAGGAAAATCTAACGTTGCTGCCCTAGTTACACAATTTCAGACCAAGAAAGAAGAAGCCAAGCAAAATGTTGAGCCTCGCCGCTCTGGTAGAATTTCTGAGTTGGTGAAAAAGAAAGAAGCTGAACAGAAAGCGGCAGCAAGAGAGATAAAGGTTGTACCTAAAAAGTCTAGAAAGCGGTAAAGTCAAAGTGAAGGGCGCGCAAAGCGTAACTTGCCCGCGATTTTGATTCTTTTCCCTCTCCCCTTGTGGGAGAGGGTGCCCGCAGGGCGGGTGAGGGGGGATAAAAAATTGTCTTATCTCCCCCTCATCCTAACCTTCTCCCACAAGGGGAGAAGGGACAAGAGTTATCCTTTTCAAAGGTTTAGAAGCATACTTTAATCTCGTTCTCTTGCGTCTTCTTCAAACAATCCCCAATAACCACATTTTCTCCATAATGTTTTAATAATTTCCCGATATTATAACGATATTGATTAACACGCTTTTGATAATCGTAACGGTTGGCATCCTGGATTGCTAAGAGTTGTTCCGCACTGCCCACATTGGCACATGCCAATTCGATGGATTTTAACATCACAAAAACACCGCAATTATGGTTATCTTTTTGTTCAGGCCGCGATACACAGCGATATTTTACTAGATATCCTAGACGTTTGAAGAATGCCTTTAGCTGGTTGCGGTAATTTTGCGCAAGATCAGTGCCATAAGGATCATAAAACTGAATCATAACGGTTTTTGACTCAAATGATTCTTTGTTTACCACGGCAACACAATAGTGTTCGTTTATTAATAAAGGGATAATCCATTGTTGGCAAGTATTAAAGGAATTGTTAAGTAAATTATTTTCCAAGGCCGTTTCTAGAAACCAGGCCAAAGAAGCATTCTTATCTATTTTCTTAAGTTCTTTAGGACATTTTTTGGGTGCTTTTTGATGCTTACTGAGTGTAGTTTGTATGACACCATATTCTACAAATACCGGAAAAACACCAACGCATTGTTTTAAAGTTTCACGTTGGTTTACCAACATGCGAATACCGGTCCAAACAGCATCGTTGGAAAGATGAGAATCTATTTTTATTAAGGTAGGGGAAGGGTCCGAGCCCAAAAGGCCTAAATACTGGATAAAATCTGCTTTGACTTGTGTCTGCGATTTTATATCAATTTGAATGTGTTCGGCTAAATCGGCCATGGGGATACTCATAAAAAACTATAAGCTATGTTATTGATTCTTAAAGTGGTTGTCACTTACTTTTAGATAAATATCATCATTGCGCGTTTTAATGGCAATGTGGCCAATATTTTCTTTCCATTTAGCGCTTAATTGGGCCCTTTTGTCGACAAAAAAGACGCCTTGTCGAGAATAAATTGTTTCATAAAGCAGTTACCCTATAATGCTAGGCAACTCTATTTTTACTTGTTATTCGGAAATTAGACATGGGTTTTATTTCAACTGAACCTGGTTATCAGCTTCCTGAAGAAATCAATGAAATGAACATTGATGAAAGACTTATCTATAAAGATAGCCTTATTCTCGGGCACCTTAGTGAAAAAGATATTCTTGTTGTGCAAGTCCCTATCACAGAAAAGATCGAAGATTTAATTTCCTGGATAGACAATATGGCTCCGACAGATGCTGAGCCGCTGGCCAGAAGTGGTTTTAGTAAAGCATTTACGGTGGAGCATAACCCTTTTGCTTTGCATTTTGCAGCCAAAGATGGCGATGTTGAAAAAATGCAAAGGCTAATAGAACAAGGGTACGAGGTCAATGCCGAGCCAGAGAAGCACTTAAGCGCTAGGCCTTTACATTTTGCTGCATTTGCGGGCAATGCCAATGCGGTTTCATTATTACTGAATTTGGGTGCCGATGTGAATGATGGCGCCTATGGTGGCAATACAGCGTTACACTTAGCATTAAAAAATCATCATTATCAAGTGGCTTGTCTTCTTGTGCAACAAGGCGCTAACCCACAGCAGCTTAATGGCGACGGTAAAAATCCGATTTCTTATTTATTAGCCGATTTATACGATCATGTTGTCAATGCAAAAGCGAGTGACTCTTTAGCAGCTATTCAGGAAATTATTGATACCATTGGTTTGTTTAGCACTACAGCGCAAGAAGCTCTTGTTAGCAGTGATTCATTTACCAATCATAATGGGCAACTGTATTATGCTCCCTTGCCAGTGGTGACAGAGCTTAAAATAATTGCTTCTCATGCCTCAACAGAAACGGTGCAAAAGCAAGTTTTAAGGTGTGCCGAGGATTTAGCAAAGATAGAAAATGGGCACCAAAGTTACTTATCAGCACTTAATCTAATGCATCGCTTTCCAACAGGTGGGGTTTATGAACTTTCACTGAATGAAAACAAAACCATTCACATGGTCTCTGAAGGGCATTTTTCGCTGTTTACCACAGAGCTTGCTAAGGATTCTCTTGGGGCGTATTTACAAACCATTTCCAATAACACACATTCTAAACTAGAAAAAGATATTTTTAACAGCGTATATCAAATTTATGAACGCGCAGCAAAATATTGTGCTAATGCTCATTTTGAATCTACCTATCAGGATGCCAATACCCATTTTCATCTAAAGGATACAGTATTATTACCTTCTGGTTGGCGGGGGCATTTTGTGGATGTGATTTTATCAAAAGCCCAAGAACTTTATGCTACAGCCAATAGTGGAGACAGGTACAATGGTGAGCCAGATATATATGATCAAGGTTCTTCAGAACCTGGTTTAGAATCAGGTTTGTTGTTCTATGCCTTACAAGAACCCAATAAAATTGATGAAGCTTTTATGCAAAATACTTTGAACAATGGTTCAAGAAGCTATTTAGAATTTGATCAACAATTACGTTATGGTTTATCGCATAAAGTTTTTGAAATCCATAACCCTGATCAAGAATTTGGAAATTGTGGCTGGGAAAGCCATCGCGATGCTGTAGAAGGGATTATTTTTATTGAATTGCTGAATAAGAAAGTTCCTGTTGAGGAAGCTACCCATTTAGCCAAGGAATTTTATCATGGATGGGATCAATTTCATGGTCATTATGTTATTGACCAGTATATGGCGCATAAGCCCGGTTTAGAAGCACAAGCGTTAGTCGATATTTTTAAACAACTACAATGTAAGCCAACAACTGAAATGCCAGAGGTTGTTTTGCATAAAAATGCTTCTCATGCGCAAAAAATTGTCGATGTTTTACAGTCTGAAAAATATATCGAAGGTTTTAAAGCTATTTTGGTGAAGATGAGTGAAGACCTTCCAACAAATCATGAGATCTTAGATAAATTAAAACAAGATTATCATGTAGATGTTGATACGTTTGTGCATGAAGCACAGCAAACCGAACATGCCAATGCAACCGAAGTTGTAGCGCCGCAAATACCGGATATGGTGCCCA
Source organism: Pseudomonadota bacterium (assembly GCA_018241965.1). Classification (GTDB taxonomy): domain Bacteria; phylum Pseudomonadota; class Gammaproteobacteria; order Berkiellales; family Berkiellaceae; genus Berkiella. Next base: position 16,779 of record JAFECS010000022.1, read on the forward strand.
TGGCACACGAGCATGGACCAAGCCCATTTTTTAATATTGCGCATCAAATGTTAGCTGAGCCGGCATTGCATATGCCGGAGATTGTGTTGTAGTAAGGGGCTGATATATCGCTGCTACCGCAGCGAGAAGAGGGGGGTGGGGAGCTTGTTTACCCCACGCTCAATTGCTAAGAGCAATTTCACGCGGGGCTAATATATCTCGCTGCCACAGCAGCGAAAAAATGGTCAATTTACATCAATTGCTTAAGGAGCCGCTTTTTTCTTTTTAATAATATCATCATATTTGCTTTCAATTTTGTAACCTGCGCCTTTTTGAAGTTTTGCTCCTTTATCAATTCTTTCATTAACTTCACTATCAACAGCTTTGTTTATGTCAGCCATATGCTCCTTAAATTGTTCAGGTGTACATTGATTTTTTAAAAAGGTAATCATTTGTTCAATAACTTTTGCACCAGGCGGGTTATGACGCAATTCATCATGCACTTCAAAAGTAACAATGAACTTTTTTATCATCTCAAAAGCCACACCAGGATGTAAGGCATTATTCAAATTGTTTTGCATGTTTGCTAAAAGTTCTGTCATTGTTTGACGAGTTAATTGTTTTTCGGTAGGTGACTTTTCTTGAAATATTTGTGTTTTTCGTCCGCCACCTTCAGTTGGATTGGTTTTAGCTTTTACCATTTTGTTTATAATTTCGATTTGCTTATTCAGATTTTCAAGTTCTTGTTGATATGTAAATAGCTTTGTTTTCGTGAGTGCATTTAAAGCCTCTTGCCCTTGTTGCCACAGATATTGACCAAGTAGTTGTGCACTCACTTCTAGTCCCTGGTGATTGGCTTTTTCAAGTTCAGATTTCAGTGCTTGAGCTTGCGTGTTCAATTTATTGATATTGGTTTTAAAACGGCCCACAATGGTTTCTGGCGAAGCCTTTTTAGTTAGGTCTTCGTAAACGCTATCGACATCATTTCCAAACATTGCATTATAAGTGCTGTCTTGCGTTCTGCTGCTTAAATCGCAAGCTCCCTCAGGCATCAGATCGCGCATGGCCTCTAATTGATTTAGCAATGCTTTTAATTTTTGCGGATCCTCAACAAAAAAACAGTTCTTTAATTGAGGGTTTCTTTCAATATAGCGCAATGTAAAATGGGCTAACTCACAGAGCTTGTCTAAATGAATAGCCAGGGCAATCATTTCTTTTAAGGCAATAGTGGCCGGTAAATTTTTATCTAATGACATAATTTATATCCGATGACTATGTGGTTAGATATAAATCTTAGTCTAAGAACGACGAAGGATATTTTTAACTGTATGTAATTTCAATTTCTATAGGCTATGCAAAAATGCATATTATCTCCTCTCTGCGGTAGCAGCCTCGCATGAAGTTTGCTTTTATGCAAAAAAGCATATTTTATTTTTTTCGCTGCTGTAGCAGCGAGATATATCGGACCATGCAATATTTCTTCTCTTTCGTTGCGGTAGCAACGAGATATATTAGCCCCGCGTGATATTTGCTCTTAGCAAATTGAGCGTGGGGTGAAATGACCATGCAATATTTCTTCTCTTTCGTTGCGGTAGCAACGAGATATATTAGACCCGCGTGAAATTGCTTTTAGCAATTGAGCGTGGGGTGAAATGACCATGCAATATTTCTTCTCTTTCGTTGCGGTAGCAACGAGATATATTAGCCCCGCGTAAAATTGCTTTTAGCAATTGAGCGTGGGGTAGAGCGACATACCCCTCCCTCCTCTTCTCTTCTCGCTGCGGCAGCAGCGAGACTAGCAATATGCATTCAACTCATTAATAATTTGCCTCTCAATAATCGTCATCAAGGAGGTAGCATATGACGCATTCTTATCGAGCCCATTATTTTCACATTGTTTGGGGAACTCGAAATCGGGAGAAATGGATTACACCAGAAATTCAACCTGATTTATACAATTACATTAATGGCATAATTAGAAATTATAAAGGAGCCCTCTTAAAAGCAGGAGGAATGTCAGATCATATTCATTTACTAATAGGATTAAATGTTCCAAGTAAGTTTATTGAAATAATTAGAGATGTAAAATCATATTCAACCACCTGGATAAGGAAAAACAATCCTAATCATGCCATGTTTGCATGGCAAGAAGGGTATGGGTCATTTTCTGTTAGTTATTCTGGTATAGAGAATGTTTTACGATATATAGAAAATCAAGAGGAACATCATAAGATTATGACATTTGAAACAGAATATATCAGCTTGTTGAAAAAACATCACATTGTCTATGATGAAAGATTTGTTTTGTGAGTCTCGCTGCTGCCGCAGCGAGAAGGGGGGAGGGGGTATCGCTCTACCCCACGCTCAATTGCTAAGAGCAATTTCACGCGGGGCTAATATATCTCGTTGCTACCGCAACGAAAGAGAAGAAATATTGCATGGTCATTCGATATATTTCGCTGCTGCCGCAGCGAGAAGGGGGAAGGGGGCATCGCACTACCCCACGCTCAATTTGCTAAGAGCAAATTTCACGCGGGGCTAATATATCTCGTTGCTACCGCAACGAAAGAGAAGAAATATTGCATGGTCATTTCACCCCACGCTCAATTGCTAAAAGCAATTTCACGCGGGGCTAATATATCTCGTTGCTACCGCAACGAAAGAGTAACAGGATTAATTCTTAATCTTCTCTTCCAAATAATGAATCGTCGTCCCACCTTGCTTGAAATTGGCATCCTGTATCAGCTCTTGATGCAGCGGAATATTGGTCTTAATACCATCTATCACCACTTCGCTTAAAGCATTACGCATACGGCGAATGGCCTCGGCGCGGTTATTACCAAAAGCAATTAACTTCGCAATAAGAGAGTCATAATTGGGCGGTACTTGATAGGAACTATAAATATGCGAATCAATACGGATCCCAGGTCCCCCTGGGGCATGATACCAAGTAATTTTGCCGGGGCAGGGAATAAAGGTTTTAGGATCTTCAGCATTGATGCGGCATTCAATAGCATGCCCTGTAATTTTGACATCTTGTTGGCGAATACTTAGTTTTTCACCACTGGCGATTTTAAGTTGCTCTTTAACAATATCCACGCCGGTGATCATTTCGGTGACAGGATGTTCCACCTGTACACGGGTATTCATCTCGATGAAATAAAATTCACCGTCTTGATAAAGGAATTCAAAGGTACCTGCACCGCGGTAATTAATTCTAATACATGCATCCACACAAATTTTACCAATCGCTTGGCGTTGCGCTTCTGTTATGCCAGGAGCTGGCGCTTCTTCAAGGACTTTTTGGTGACGTCTTTGCATGGAACAATCGCGTTCACCTAAATGAATGGCATTGCCTTGGCCATCGGCTAACACTTGGATCTCAATATGGCGTGGCTTTTCTAAATATTTCTCCATGTATACCATGCTATTATTAAAAGCGGCAGAAGCTTCTGTTCTGGTTAATGAAATCGCATTTAATAAAGTGGCATCACTGTGCACCACGCGCATCCCACGTCCACCACCACCGCCAGCTGCTTTAATAATCACAGGGTAGCCAATATCACGGGCAATTTTTAAATTGAGTTTGTCATCATCAGTTAAGGGGCCATCAGATCCCGGGACACAAGGCACACCGGCTTCTTTCATGGCTTTAATAGCAGAAACTTTATCACCCATTAAACGAATAGTTTCAGGCCGTGGCCCGATGAAAGTAAAACCACTTTCTTCAACGCGCTCTGCAAAGTCTGCATTTTCAGCTAAAAAGCCATAACCCGGATGTATAGCAACCGCATCGGTAATTTCTGCGGCAGTAATAATAGCAGGAATATTTAAATAGCTTTCAGGAGAGGGTGCTCTGCCTATGCAAATTGCTTCATCTGCTAATCGAACCGGGAGCAGATCTCTATCTACAGTAGAATAAACGGCAACAGTTTTAATGCCTAACTCATGACAAGCACGTAAAATTCGTAAGGCAATTTCGCCTCGATTGGCTATGACAACCTTATCTAACATGTAACACCATTACTTAATAACAAATAGGGGTTGGCCAAATTCAACAGGTTGACCATTTTCAACTAAAATGGCTGTAACTGTACCTGCTTTATCAGCTTCAATTTGATTGAGCATTTTCATTGCTTCAACAATGCAAAGTGTGTCGCCCACTTGGACTTTTGAACCAATCTCAACAAAGGCAGGTTGATCTGGAGCTGGCGCACGATACATCGTTCCTACCATGGGAGAAGTTACCACATGTCCTTCAGGTAATTGAGCTTCAGCTGGGGGTGCTTCAGTTGTTGTGCTAGAAGTAACAGTCACATTCGCCGAATGCGGCACTGCTGTCACCGGAGAAGATGCCATCACAATTTGTGGTGGATTTTCCATTTTGCGACTGATGCGAACAGATTCCTCGCCTTCACGAATTTCGATCTCGGCGATGCCTGATTCTTCTAAGACTTCAATTAGTTTTTTAATCTTGCGAATATCCATGGTCAACTCATTGGTGATTAATTAACAAAAATTCTCAAGTGCGGCAGATAGCGCTGCATAGTAACCCTGCGGACCAAGGCCACTGACCACACCCTGTGCAATATCAGATAAATAACTCAAATGTCTAAAGGTTTCGCGTGCATAAATATTGGAAAGATGAACTTCATAAAAAGGAATATTCACAGCCAAGAAAGCATCGCGTATGGCAATGCTGGTATGCGTGAAAGCCGCGGGATTGATAATAATCACATCTACTTTGGCTTTGCTGGAAGCTTGGATTTTATCGATAATGTCGCGTTCGCTGTTGGACTGAAAGCATTCTAATTGATGCCCTTTGGCTAATCGCGTTAATTGCTGATCGATAGTTTTAAGCGTGGTTTTGCCATAGATGCTGAGCTCGCGTGTGCCCAACATGTTTAAGTTTGGTCCATGAATTATTAATATCTTTGCCATAATGCTTGCTCGCTTTAAACTCTGCGTATTGTGGCCGATTAAAGTGACCCTGTCTATTAGATAATAGCAAATTCATGGAAGATAATTACTAAATCTTGCAAGATAACGTAAATTAGCAACAAATTGAGGTTTTTTCTAAAAAGGAAGGGTTGGCTTCGGCAAAGTTCTCATCAGAAACCAACTATATTTGGCAAGATATCAACAATTACAATCTTGTTCACGTCAGATGTCTGCAAAATCTGAATTTTTCCTGAAAATTACCTACTTGCTTGTCTCGGTTTAAAAATCATTCATTTTTGCAAGATAACGTATTTTGGCAGCAAATTCTCAAAAGATATCAACAAATAAGCTAAATTAACGAATTATAGCAACTTTTTGCTGTTTGCAGGCCCATTGTATTTGCCAAGGGGGCTTGCACCAAAGAGTGAGCAAGATACCCGAAGATGGCGTAAATTGCCACCAAGTTTTATCATTTTAATGACAATTAGTGAATTTTATCGACTTTTAGGGTTTGGAAAGCTCTTTTTTGACTTGTTCAAGCACAGTTGAGAATTGATTCTCAGAAGCGCCGCCGAAGATTCTAAAGTTTGTTAACTCTTTGGAATCCTGGCTGAAGAATAATACAGCGGGTGGGCCTATGAGATCAAACTTAGATAAAAGTTGCTCGGCTTGCTTGTTATAGGTGGTGACATCAACTCGGATAAGCGAGAAGTTTTTAAGTTGCTGGGCCACAGTCTCAGATCCAAAGACTTCATGCTCTAAATGCTGACAGGCCACACACCAGTCGGCATAAAAAACCACAATGCTAGGACGTTTTTCACGATGGGCATTGCTCAAGGCGGTATCAAGTTCAGCTTGGGTGGTCACCGTGCTGAACAACTCAGCCGTTGCTGAGGGTTGTTCTTTACCCACCAAATGAGATAGTACCTGAAGGGGATCTTTGTACCCTTGATAAGCACCCCAAAACAACATTAAGCCCAACAACACAAAAACCATTCCCACGCGCGCGCTGATGCCCGCTGATTTTTTGAATGTATTCATGCACCAGGCGATAAATAAACATAACAAACCCCACAAGAGTAAGATCCAGGCATGATGATAAATCCTTGCCATCAGCCAAATACTTAATCCGAACATAATAATGGCGAAGACTTGATTCACATGGTGCATCCATGGACCTGAGCGGGGTAAAAATTTCCCGCCTAAGGTTCCTATGATGAGCAATATGGTGCCCATCCCAAAACCCATGGCTAATAAAGCACTGCCGCCGAGTAAAATATTGCCGCTATGCGAAATATAACCGAGTGCAAAAATAAGCGCAGGCGTGACGCAAGGAGAAGAAATTAAAGTGGCAAGCATTCCCATAATGGCGGCGCCAATATAGGTGCCACTTTCTTGTTTGGCATGTAAAGCATGCAGAATATCTTTTAAACGAAAATGGGGTGGCATGGTGATACGCAATATGCCAAGCTGCATCAACGCCAGCACCGAAAATAAAATGGAAAATGAAATAATAATGCCTGGATGTTGTAAGCTTGCCTGTAAGTTTTTACCTAAAGTGGCAGCGATAATCCCGGCAATAGCATAACTGATGGCCATGCTCAGTACATAACACAAAGATAAACGAAATGCTTTGCGCGTACTCAAATGTGTTTGTCCGACAATAACGCCCGCTAAAATTGGGATCATCGGCCATACACAAGGTGTAAAAGTTAATAACAAACCAAATAAATAGAAAGTACCAATCGAAGAAAGAAAACCTAATGCGGTTTGTGGGGGGGTGGCTAATTTTGAAACAGAGTTTTCTTCAGGCTTTTTACTTTTTGTTTCCAAGGTATTAAGAGGTTCAGGAGAACGAGCATTCAGCAGTGAAGTGATTTGATGATCTTTAATGGTCAGTTCATAGGTTTTATTGGTGGGTGGATAACAAAAGCCCGATTCAGCACAACCTTGAAATTCTACGGTTAATAAGAGAGTGGTGTTGTCTAACTCTTTTAGTATGGTTGCTTGCGGTAAAGTCAGCATCAGAGAGTGCTGATAAATGGCCTGTTTGCCAAAATAAGCATCATCCACAGTAACTGCTTTGGGAAAGGATTCAATGGGTAAAGTTTTCATTTCTCCTTGTGGTGTACGCAAGGAGAATTTAATGCTTTGTTGATAAAGATAACATTTAGGCGCAATTTGCCAGTTAGCAACTAAAACTTCATCTTCTTGGGTTAATTCAAAACTAAAAGCAGATTCTAAGGGTAATACTTTGGGGATGCCTAAAGAAGAAAGGGCACTTGCCTGTGCACGATAAGTTATCAGCATACAAAGAAATATAATTAAATAGATAACTAAGTTGTGCTTGGCATTTTTATTCGGCATCATTTCAGACCTTTATGGGCACACAGCAATAATGAGGGCCTCATGTTAACAGAATATTGTGTTGTATTTTGCACCTGTCCGGATGCAGCTGTTGCTGAAAATATCGCGCAACAACTCACAGAGTCAAGATTGGTTGCATGCACGAACATCGTTCCCCATTTGAAATCCATCTATTTCTGGGAGTCTAAGGTCACTGAAGGTACAGAAGTGCTGATGGTGATGAAGACCAAGCAAAAAAAGCTTGTTGACTTAGAAAAAGCTCTTCTGAAGCTGCATCCCTATAAATTTCCTGAATTTATTGCTATGCCGATAATGTATGGTAACAGCGACTATTTAAAGTGGGTAGAGGAAGTTGTTCAAGATTGATTTTGTTGATAAACCTCAACACGATTTCGCCCCTGTTCTTTGGCCAAGTACAGGGCTTTATCAGCAGCATTAACCAGCATATCGATGGTTTCAGTGTTTTTGCCTAATTCTGCCAAGCCGACGCTGAAAGTGGCAGTAAATTCAATTGTGGGATCAGAGCTGCGGTGTAATAGTTTAGAAAAACCACGGCGTATATCATCCAATTTCTTTAGCACAGCGGGCGCGGAGGTTTGTGGAAATACAATGGCGAATTCCTCACCACCATAACGGCCTATGCTGTCTACTTTGCGTAAGCGTTGTTTGAGTAAACGCGCCAATCCTTTTATCACTCTATCACCAACTGGATGGCCATGAGAATCATTAATGGCTTTGAAATGATCAATATCTATCATCGCAAAGCTTAAGGGGGTATGATTGCGTTTGCTTCTGGCAATTTCCAATTCTAATTGTTCTAAAATGCGGGTGTGATTCAAAAGCCCTGTTAAGCTGTCTTGACTCATTTCTGAACGTAGCGTTCTTGAACGCACGGCTCTTGCGATAACCGCGGCAATTAAATGATGTGGTAGTATGGGTTTGGTTAAAAAATCATCACCACCACCACTGATAGCAATGAGCTGTTTGTCCGTATCATCTTCTGCGGAAAGGAACACAATAGGGATCCCGACATACATATCATGCTGGCGGATCACTTTGGCCAGTTCAATGCCAGAGCACTGGGGCATATACAGATCTAACAATATCAGATCAGGTTGAAATTCTGTGAGTGTCTCCATGACCTTTAAAGGATCCATTAAAATTTCGGTAATCATGCCAGCTTGTTCTAAATGCATTCTTATTATATTTGCTTGGGTTTTAGAATCTTCCACAATTAAGATCCTAAACGGCAAAGTTTCACTTGGGGGGGTGAGCACTTGATCAATGGTTTCTAGCAAGGTAGTAAATTCTATAGGGCAAACAAAAAAAGCTTTACCACCTGCTTTTACGGCAAATAATCTGACAGCGACATTATCGCTTTCAGAAATAAATATAAGCGGCATCCTTTGCGCTAGCGCTAAAAGCTCAGTTGTTTCATTAAGATCACAATAGGCAATATCCAGTATCACTGCGCCAATATCTTGCCCTCTTTGTGTTTTGGCGAGCACTTCTTGCAAAGATTGGGTAAGCACACAGTTATAACTAAAATATTTAACTTGATCGGCTATTTCTTTGGCAAGCTGTTTATCTTTTAATCCCAAAACAAGTGTATGACGGGCCGCTGTAGATTCTTCAGGGCCTTTCATATCCTCACTGACGACATGAACGCTTATCACTTCATGTAGTTTGGTTAAGACCTGGATCATATTTTCAATCGCTTCTGGGGGAGGGGGCGTCGGCGTTTGTAAATACGGATCTAGCAGTTTATCCAGTTTTTGAGCAAGGACTTTAGCTGCCGGGTATTCCATGTTGTTTATTTCAAGAAATGGGTGCAAAGTTGCGCGTAAAGCAAGAGCCTTATCTTTATCCCACCCGGCGATTTGAAGGTCGCGCAGGTGGTTAATAAGCTTGTCAACTTTCATTGGTTTTCCCCCATAGCCTAAAGTATAGGCCTTCCTCTTTATAGATAGGGAACTGGTCAGGGCTATTGACTCTATTCGCCACTTGCATATCATTAGCACTCAAATGGGGAGAGTGCTAAACTCCACTGTTTATAATGTCAGCTAAATAATAATGACATGTTGTCATCTGAGGAGATCTGAACATGGCGAGTAAAATTAAAGTTATCCCTTTATTGGACAGGGTACTTGTAAAACAAGACGATGAACCCCAAAAAACAGAAGGTGGGATCTTTTTACCAGATACCGCCAAAGAAGCACCCCAGTGGGGCACCGTGGTTCGCGTAGGGCCAGGTAAAGTGCTTGATAACGGCGAAAAGCGTCCTATGACCGTTAAAGAAGGCGATAAAGTGATTTTCGGTAAATATTCCGGGACCAAAGTAAAAATGGGGCAAGATGAGCTTCTTTTCATGCGTGAAGAAGACATTATGGCCGTAGTAGAAGACTAATTTAAGTAACAATTTGTAAAATTTGGAAGGGAAATTATGGCAGCTAAACAATTTTTATACGATGTTGATGCTCGTAAAGCAAGTTTAGATGGCGTTGAGAAACTCGCTCGCGCTGTACGGGTTACCTTAGGTCCTAAAGGACGTAATGTAGTCATTCAAAAATCTTTTGGTGCACCTTTAATTACTAAAGACGGTGCTACCGTAGCAAAGAATGTGGAACTTTCTAACCCACTTGAAAACATTGCTGCAGAATTAGTGAAAGATGTGGCCTCCAAAACAGCTGATGATGCAGGCGATGGTACCACCACTGCTACTGTATTAACCCATGCGATTTTTGCTGAAGGTATTAAAGCCTTAGCAGCAGGCATCAATCCTATGGACTTAAAACGTGGTATTGATAAAGCGGTCAAAGTGGCTGTTGATACCTTAAAAACCTTGTCTGTTCCTTGCAAAGACAGCAAAGCGATTGCGCAAGTGGGTACCATTTCTGCGAACTCTGATGAAAGAATTGGTAAGATCATTGCTGATGCAATGGAAAAAGTTACCATTGAAGGTGTTATCACTGTTGAAGATGGTAGCGGCTTAGAAGATGAATTAGATGTGGTTGAAGGGATGCAGTTTGACAGAGGTTACTTATCTCCTTACTTCATCAACAATCAACAGAACATGACTTGCGAATTAGAAAATCCTTACATCCTGTTAGTGGATAAAAAGATTGCCTCTATTCGTGACATGTTGCCTGTGCTGGAATCTGTTGCTAAAGCCGGCCGTCCATTGTTAATTATTGCTGAAGATGTAGAAGGCGAAGCCTTAGCAACTTTAGTGGTCAATACCATTCGTGGCGTTGTTAAAGTATGTGCTGTGAAAGCACCTGGCTTTGGCGATCGTCGTAAAGCAATGTTGCAAGATATTGCTGTGTTAACCACTGCTAATGTGATCTCAGAAGAAGTTGGCTTAACGCTTGAAAAAGCAAGCTTGCAAGATTTGGGTACAGCTAAACGTATTGTGGTAAACAAAGAAAATACCACGATTATCGATGGTTCTGGCGCAAGCGCTGATATTAAAGCACGCGTTGAATCCATTCGTAAGCAAGTGGATGAAACCACTTCTGATTACGATAAGGAAAAATTGCAAGAACGTATTGCTAAGCTTTCCGGTGGTGTTGCTGTGATCAAAGTTGGCGCAGCTACCGAAGTGGAAATGAAAGAGAAAAAAGCACGCGTTGATGACGCTTTACATGCAACCCGCGCAGCCGTTGAAGAAGGTGTTGTTCCTGGTGGTGGTGTTGCACTGGTTCGCGTAATTTCTGAAGTGAAGAAGATCAAAGCTGATAACACCGATCAAGATCTTGGTGTGAGCATTGTGGTTCGTGCTTTAGAAGCGCCTTTACGTCAGATCGTTTCTAACGCTGGTGGTGAACCTTCTGTAGTGCTTAACCAAGTGAAGCAAAATAGCGGTAACTATGGTTATAACGCAGCTACCGGTGAATATGGCGATATGATCAAGTTCGGTATTTTGGATCCTACCAAAGTAACGCGTAGTGCATTACAAAATGCAGCTTCCGTTGCAGGCCTTATGATCACTACCGATTGCATGATTGCCGACCTTCCCAAAGAAGAGCGCAATGAAGGCGCTGGTGATATGGGTGGTATGGGCGGCATGGGCGGAATGGGTGGTATGGGTGGCATGATGTAGGCCCATCGCTTAAACGCAAAGCATAAAAAACCCCGCAATTGCGGGGTTTTTTATTTATAGCCGAATATTAACGTGCTTTGAGACTTCTTTTCTCATCAGCTTTTGCTTCGCTTGCATCAGCATTCGCCGCAGGTTTTGCGCCTCTTAATTTATTGAAAGCGTTTAGCATAGAGCCACTGTGGTTATACAGTTGACGGCTACCTTCAACTGCAGCACCTACTGCAAGCGCAACTTTAATTGGCTCTCTGTACTGTGCAGGAACGACCGTATCAAAGGCTGTTGAAACAGCACCGGAAACATAACTTGCACCTGGAATGTAGCTTGCTGCAGTGCTTAAACCAGAAGCAACATAACCTGCACCCGTTGCGACATAGCCAGCGCCAGGTAAGGTAGAAAGAAAGCCGGTGGTTGTGTTAAGTGCAGCTGCGGCAGCGCCGGTGCTCACGGTAGCAGCAACAGCAGTGGCTTGTACGCTTGGTCTTGATGCAGCGTCAACTGCGCTATCACGCACTTTGCCTGCAGCCCATTTGCCATTATTTACCCAACGTTGTGCGCGCGTTGGTGCTGGAGCGGCTGGTTTAACTTCAATCTCTTCATCGGAATCAGCCTCAGCGCTATTTTCTGGTGCATCAAAAAACACTTCTTCATAACGGTCATTTACATGTTCTAAAGAAGCGCTTACTAATTCTGCCTCTTGAATTTCAATTCTTTTTGCTTTGAGTTTGCTACCATCATCTAATTTGAAAGAGGAGTTCTTAGCCTTGCCATCAGTTTCCCAGGTGAATATAGGAAATTGCTCTCTGCTCTCTGGGTCAATACCATCCAGGGCAACTGCTACCGCATCATCGTAGTTTTCAAATACAAGAATTGAGTACGCATCATCTGTTGTGGCTGGGTCAATTTCCAAGCAGTCACGTAATTGGTCAGCAGTGGGATCTAACCACTCGCCTTTACTATTGCGAACCTGTATAGATTTATCAACGGAATAATACGTTGTCATACTTCACCTCTTTTTTACATAAACAACACTTGAGAAAACTTAAACGTAATAAGTTACAGATGTCATTACTTTGGCGAGTAGCTGCATCCCCCAGGTCATGCTTTGTGGCAGTATTGCAGCGCCATTCTCCATTGCCATTTTTTCATGCATGGCTTCTTCTTGTTTCATGATAAAGACGATATTTCTACTTTGTAAATCCTTTTCAGGAAGCGCTTGTAAATGCTTGCTTAAGTGAGCGCCTACTTGTTTTTCTGTTTGGGCTAAAAATCCCAGGCTCCATTTGTCGCCAATTAACCCCGCTACAGTACCGATAAATAAAGATCCTGTAAACCATAACGGATTTAAATAACTGGTACGGCCACCTAAGTCATGTATTCTTTGTTCACACCAATAAAGATGATCACTTTCTTCTTTTGCTGATTGACTAAATTTTTCGCGAAGATCATTTGAGCGCGCAGTCAGGCTTTGCCCTAAATAAAGTGCTTGAGCGCAAACTTCCCCGGTGTGATTAATACGCATCAAGGCAGCACTTTGCTTTTTTTCTGCTGTGGAAAGATCACTCATTTCAAGTTGATTGCCAGGAATAGAGCGCATTTCACCTTGCTTGTGCGATGGTAAATGTTGCAGGGTGCGTATACACTGAGACAAGCCCATGATGAGATGATCTTGCCAGCGATAGCGTCTTGGGTTGTTAGTTGCAATCACAAATTTGCCATTCAAACCAATGAGGATTGTTAAGATGGGCAATCATACCAAAAAAAGAATGAAATCTGCTATCACCGCGGCGATTACTTTAGGTATAGCAGCTAGCTGTCAATCTGCACTTGCCGCTGCCAAAGATGCGCCTAAAGAAATGGAAAAATGTTATGGCATTGTCAAAGCAGGGATGAATGATTGTGGAACACCAACACATTCATGCGCAAGCCACGCAACTAAAGATGCCGATCCCAATGAATGGATGTATGTTCCTAAAGGATCTTGCGACAAGATTGTTGGTGGCAAAACTAAGTAGTTGTGGATCTCAGAACTTTACAAACGCAATTTATAGCGGCGCTGTTATCAACAGAGGCTCAATCACTTGAGCAATTGGTCATAGCGCCTTCATTAAAACAAGCCGCCGATAAAATTAAAATATATCGCCTCAGTCGCTTTGGCAGAATGACCAAAGTATTAAGTACAACTTTTCCCGTTTGTGCAGCATTAGTAGGGGAACAATACTTTAAACAGTTGTGTTTTCATTACGCTAATCAATATCAAAATAATGATCCTGATATTAGTTTTTATGGTAAGAATTTTCCTTATTTTTTGAGAAATTACCCTGAAATACTGGCGTATCTTCCTGATGTAGCATCTTTAGAATGGGCTTGTTTTATGGTTCACGCGCACGGGCCCATCAACATGTTAGCAGGTGATGCGCTTAAAAAAGTAGCACCAAAAAAATACTCTAATTTACGTTTTCGATTGGGTGCGACACATACTTTACTCTTGTCAAATTATCCCATTTTAGCGATTTGGCAAGCACATCAAGGCGCTGTTGATAACATCAAAGAAATAAATTTGGATGCCAGAGGCGAACCTTTGCTGGTATTTAGACGAGGATGGGACCTGGTGATCGATACTTTATCAGCGGAAGAATTTTTATTGCTCAGTTGTTTTGAGAAAGCAATGACCTTTGAGCAAACGTGGCAAACCTGTGAAGAGACTTTTCCTAATTTGCCCCTGGCTGCCTTGTTTACCAAGGCAGTGGAGCGCGGATGGGTAAATGAGTTTTATTTCTAACCTTATACGGTCATAAACTCTTCTTCAATTTTCATGCTGGTTGATTTGGTGCTTTCAGTATCTATCAAGTCTAGACGTTTAATGAGCGCGCTGAGATCACGTCGCCATTTTTCGTGTTCAGCCTTCAAGACGGTATTTTCCTTATCAAGTTCCTCAACTTGCAATCGTAATAGCTCGATTACCTCGACGGCATGAGATACTTTTTGTTCTAATTGTAATAAGAGATCTGAAGTCATAATCAATTCCTAAAATAAGTATGCGTAAATTTGGCCATGCTTATTTTAATGGACCTATTAAGGAAAGCGCAATGTCCGAGCCTACTGAAAAAAAACCATCACTGTGGCAAGTCATCAAAAGCGTGTTGGGGGCGTTTTATGGGGTACAAAGCTCAGATGTCCATAAACGAGATTTTAGTAAAGGCAATCCCTGGGCTTATATAGTGGTTGGCCTTGTCTTTACGGTGCTATTTGTGTTGACCATTGCTGGGGTAGTGAAATGGGTGCTTGCGGGGGTAGGGAAGTGATTTGTTCAATCGACACTTGTAGGGGCCGATCCCTGTGTCGGCCCACATTCAGGGCGGGCACAGGGACCCGCCCCTACAGGTCCTCACATTTGAAAAGATATCCTCTTAAGTAAATAGAACTTCAGATTCTACGCCTTGGTTTTCCAATACCTGTCGCAGTTGTTTAAGCGCTTCGACTTGTATTTGGCGTACACGTTCACGTGTTAACCCCACTTTTTGTCCCACTTCTTCTAAGGTGGCTTCTTCATACCCATAAAGCCCAAAGCGCTGCGCTAAAATGGAACGTTGCTTGTCATTCAGATTTTGTAAGCAAGCATTCAAACGCGTATATAAGTTATTGTTTTCAAGCTCAATGGCAGGCTCTTCAGATTCATTATCTGCTAATGCTTCTAAGAGTGGTTTTTCAGATTCATCACCCATAGGCGTATCTAAAGATAAGGTTTTTTCATTGAGCCGTAATAATTTATTTACTTCATCTGGTGAGATATTTAACGCTTTAGCGATATCTTCATAGGAAGGTTCATTTTCAATACTTTGCGCTAACTCGCGTGCTTTTCTTAAATAAGTATTGAGCTCTTTGATCACATGGATGGGCAAACGAATTGTACGCGTTTGATTCATTAAAGCGCGTTCAATATTTTGACGGATCCACCAGGTTGCATAAGTTGAAAAGCGAAATCCTCTTTCAGGATCAAATTTTTCAACAGCGCGTATAAGGCCTAAATTGCCTTCTTCGATAAGATCAAGCAAGGTTAATCCGCGGTTTAAATAGCGTCTAGCAATTTTTACCACCAAGCGCAAATTACATTGGATCATGTGATTACGGGCTTTCAAATCGCCTTGCAAAGAAAGTCTTGCATAGAAAATTTCCTCTTCAGCGCTTAATAAAGGTGAAGAACCAATTTCTCTTAAATAGATTTGGGTAGGATCGACATCAGAAGTAGAAAGAACTTCTTTGTCTTCTTCTATCACATCCTCAATGACTTCACTGGCTTCATCATCTTCAAGTTCAACCTCTTCTTGGTCTGTTACATTACTTCTTTCTTCAGTTTCTTGGTACGAAAAATCGATGGGGCCGTTCCAAACATATTTCATTTTTAAACCCTCCAGGGATAGCTAATGCCTGCTTTGAATATGCATTCTGCATGCCTAGAAGTTTTTTTTATTAATAATCAAGCAGCTAGTCATTTTCGGGTTTGAGACAGTTTTTGAAAATGTAAAAGAGTCTGGCAGTTGAAATGAGTGGGCATAAAGGTGTTAAATGGACTTTAGCTCTGGATATAATAATTTAGTGTGTAGGAAGCAAAAGGCGACATGGAATGACAAGAGCAGAATTGATCGATGCCTTGGCTGCTAAGCAACCGCATATCCCCATCAAGCTCATAGAGCAAGGGGTCAAAGAGGTATTTGAGCAGATGGCTGTTGCTTTAGAAAATGGTCAAAGAATTGAAATCCGTGGCTTTGGCAGTTTTGCACTGCGGTATCGGCCTCCTCGTACAGCTCGCAATCCTAAAACAGGAGAATATGTTGCCACGGAGGAGAAATATGCTCCTCATTTCAAACCAGGGAAGGAACTTAGAGAACGTGTGAACGAAGCTGCACTTTCACACCATGAGGAGAATTAATCACAATGGATAACAGTATGTTTAATAACAAACAACATAATAAATCTTACTTGTCTGTCGTGCAGCTTACTCTCTTTTTGTTTTGTTTTTTATTTCATTCTTTATCACATGCTGTGTGTGGTATGGATGAAGACGACGATTACTACGGTAATGCCGAAACCTGTCCTTTTAAAAACGCTGTTGAAGGTACTGAAGGATTAGCGCCTGGCGATGTGGCTTTTCTTAATGCCGTGAATGCAACCCGTATTATTAATCGTTGGTATATGCGATTAATGGTAGGCAAGCCAAAGTTAAAGATCAGTGATTTTGATAATGAATCTGGTGGTATATTTACTGGGCTTCAAGCTCCCATTGGTTCAATTAATCAAAACTTATTGATGGCAACATTAGCCGGTGGCTATTTTTGGGAACAATGGGCACTGGAGTTTGAAATATTATTTTCTAAACGACTCGATCAATCAGAGACAATTAACTTTGCAGGGATCCCGGTTACTGGTTCATTTGAGCTAAATCAAGCTGCAGCTTTTCTCAATGCGCAATATGTATTTCCACGCTTGTTTAGTTGGTATCCCAGAAGATTACAACTTCACTTAGACGCTGGCGCAGGTGCGGCCTTAAAGGCAACGAGTTCTTCACTAACTGTTGGGGCAGTAGGGCCTATTAGTGGTTCAACACGAAATGTCACTGCTGCGGCGAATTTGGGCGCAGGGGCACGTTATCAAGTGACTGCGAATGTCTTAGTTGATTTGGCATATCGCTATTTCTTTTTAGGTAAAACAACTTTTGGACCTATAGCAGCGGGTGCCAATAGCCTTCAATTTTCTGCTAAAAAGAACCAAATAAATGGATTCTTTGTTGGTGCTTTATATCAGTTTTAGGTAATTAGCCAGGGAACTTCGGCAATGACGATAACCTCTTCACGATTAGCCATATTAATTGGCGTTGTTTTTGCTTTGTATGGCTGTCAGAGCCAACCTACAAAGTGGTCCTGGACAAGCAAGAGTGCGAAAACAGCGCAAGCTACTCAAGAAAAGGCACCCATTGCTGAAGAAAAAGTTTTATACGCTAAAAAATCGACACCAAGTACTAAAAAGTCAAAATCTAAAAAAGCGAAAAAATCAAAGCAGCGCAATTTACTTGCAAAAACAAAAATACAGAGCGCTCCTAAAGATAAAGAAACAAAGTTAAGTAAATCTAGCGGTTCTAAAAGCTGGTGGGCCAAGTCAAATAAGCCAAAAGCACCTTCAGTAGAAAACAAACGATTTGCTAAAAAAGAAAAATCAAAACAAACGCTTTCTACAAAAAGTACTTTGCAAGCCTCACTTTTCAAGGGGTGGTGGTCCGCTCCTAATGTGGGTGAAGAGCATGGTGAATTTTGGGGCAAAAGATGGTGGTGGGGTAAACAAGTTTATCTACCACCTGGGGCCGATGGATTATTTGTTAAAGGTGAGCAATATTACCGCGATGAATCGGTAGAAAATTTAGAAAAAGCACGTTATTACTTTGAACTTGCCGCCAATCAGGGCAATAAATTTGCTCAAGGTCGTTTAGGTGAAATGTCCTATTATGGAAGAGGTTTGCCACAAAACGATGAAGTAGCCGCTGCTTGGTTTAGAAAAGCAGCCACGCAAGGATTAGTTTCTGCCCAATTAATGATGGGGGATATGTACCTTGAAGGTCGCGGTGTTCCCAAAGATATCGATAGCGCAAAATATTGGTATGAATGTGCTATTTCGCAAAATAATGTCGATGGCATGTTAAGGCTGGGACAGTTGTACGAAACCTATTCTAAGAATTATAACGATCATCTGCGCGCTATAGACTTATACAAGCAGGCCACTTCTTTAGGGGCAAAGGATGGCAAGTATCGTTTAGGCTATGTGTATGCACATAGCGAAGTGATACCCAGAAATTATCGTAAAGCACTACATCTTTACCAAGAAGCAGGCGAAGCAGGGGTAGCTGATGCGTATGCTGAGATTGGCGAAATGTATTTAGCCGGTAAAGGGGTTACCCAAGATAAAGCGCAAGCGTTGCATTGCTTTATTAAAGCAGCAGAAATGGGATCAGCCGTTGGTGCATTTAACGTTGGTGTGATGTATGAATTTGGCGATTGGGTGAAAAAGGATTATCACAAAGCGCATTATTGGTATCGCATGGCTTCTGATTTTCATTACCCTTATGCAGCTTTTCGTTTAGGAGAATTTTATTCAGCAGGATTTGGGGTGCCAGTGGATTATACCATTGCCAATTATTGGTATAAATTAGCCGCTGAGGACGATATCGCCTTAGCGCATACCCGTCTTGGCGATCATTACATGATTGGACGCGGATTTTATCGAGATCCTTATCAAGCTTATCTACATTATTGCGAAGCTGCTAAGTTAAAAGATGTTTATGCGCAATATATGTTAAGCGAACTGTATATATTAGGGATCGGCGTTCCGTACTCACTTGAAAAATCTGTGTATTGGTATGATTTAGCTGATAAAGCCAGCGGTAATGCGGTGGCAAAATACCAAGTAGGCAGACATTTCCAATTTGGTGAAGGTTTTGAACAAGATATTGAAGAAGCGATGTGGTGGTATGAATTAGCCGCAAG
>JAFECS010000022.1:35738-41990 GCA_018241965.1 Pseudomonadota bacterium
CGTTATGTCACCAAGGATTACGGTGTTGCTGTAGGCTATTTCAGAAAAGCCGCAGAAAATAATTATGCCTTAGCGCAATATAATATCGGCTTAATGTATTACAACGGCTGGGGCGTAACTGAAGATCGTGGTTTAGCGTTGAAATGGTTTGAAAGGGCGGCTAAACATCATGAAAGCGAATATGCTCAATATTTAATGGGTGAAATGTATGCCGAGGGTTTAGGCATTCAGAAAGATCGTTCACAAGCCTATGCTTGGATGCGCATTTCAGCAGATCATCGCTTAGAAAATATGGAGCAAGAATTGACCAAGCTTTTATGGGAAACTTCGCCTGCCGAAGATAGAAGAGCTTTAGCTCTTTCTAAGCAATATAACTTAAAATATGAGAACAAGCATTTAATTGAAAATGAAGTAAATTGAATCTGAGCTAAAAAAAGGGGGGCTAACCCCCTTTTTTTTTGTAAAAAGTAAAAATTAACTAGTTAATGGGTTTACATTAACGCAACTCTGGTTCAAATTAACCCACCAGCAAAAATAACATAATTGTTAGTTTTATAGTTAAATTCAGGGCTGTGCTTATAAATGAACATGGTACAAAGCTATATGGGCCAATTTGATTTCTCACAACGTTCTTCTTTACGGGCCGGAGTTGTTTGGGGTTTGGCCGCAATTTTCTATTTTTATGAACTGATGCTACTGGTTTCCCCCAGTGTGATGTTGGATGATCTTACACACACCTTTTCTACTTCCGCTGAACAATTAGGTAGCCTCGCGGCTTGTTATTATTATGCCTATGCTGCCATGCAGATCCCAGTTGGCCTATTAATGGATAGATTTGGCCCACGTATTCTATTAGTGATTGCCTCTGCTTTTTGTGCACTAGGTTCAGTTATTTTTGGATTTGCAGACACGCTCTTTATGGCGCAAATTGGACGTTTTGTCATGGGCATTGGCGGCTCCTTTGCCGTTGTTGGTTGTTTAAAATTAGCCTCGCTGTGGTTTCCAGTGAACCGTTTTGCCTTACTGACTGGCATTATGGTGGCTGTTGGTATGATGGGCGGTGTTTTTGGACAAGCCCCTGTCGCTAAACTGGTCATGTTGGTAGGTTGGCGGCAGACAGCCTTGTATGGGGCAATAGTAGGCGCCATCTTAAGCGTCATTATTTGGTTTATCGTTTCTGATCATCCGTTTAAGTCTTCGCAAGCACATAAGGAAAACTTGCCTCCTTTTGCCAAAGAAATGAGCATCTGGATGCAGTTTGCTTTAGTTGTTGGTTTATTCTTTTTTCCCTTTTATTTTTCGCATACCTTACATAATTCTCTTAAAGCAGGAAGCTTAATTTTGTTTTTTTATATGGGTTGGTTTTTTTGTCATCTCTTATATCAAAAAACCCAAAAAGAAAATAAATGGCGAATTTTATTGGGGTTTTTCGGCTTTTTTATCGGAATTTATCTCTTAAAAGTACACGCCCTTCTTTTTGCACAATATGCACTGATTGCGCTTTGCTTGGGCTTTTTTGCCAGACTTATTTTTTCGAAGAAGTTGCCAATTCCAGCCGGGTTGTATGAAGTCATGCGGATCCCGCAGGTGTGGATTGCATCACTTTATGCAGGCTTAATGTTTGTTCCCACTACCGGTTTTGGGCAGCTTTGGGGGGTTCCTTATTTTTCCATGCGCTTTCAAATTGAGAAAGATGTCGCTGGATTAATGGTTTCGATGATATTTTTTGGCTGGGCATTTGGTGGGCCATTTTATGGCTGGCTCTCGGATAGAATAGGTAGACGAAAATTACCGATGGGTTTTGCAGCGCTTTCCACTTTAGCTGTGATGTGTGCCATTTTATATGCGCCAGTTTCAGCATTACAGATGAATATTTTAATGTTTCTTTTGGGCGCCTGCTCTAGTGGTTTTATTTTGGCCTTTTCTATTGTCAGGGAAATTAACACACCACTTTTAACTGGAACAGCAATCGGCTTTATTAACACACTCAATAATGCCAGTGGCGCTTTAGCACAACCGGTTGTAGGTAAATTGCTCGATAAACAATGGGATGGCGCGATTTTAAGTGACGGAAATCCGCTTTATACATTATCGATGTATAACGAGGCTTTACTCTTTTTGCCCATCTGTCTTGTTTTTGCCCTTATTTTAATGCCTTTTATTAAAGAAACATTTTGCCGACCGATGGTGACTCGTATCGATTAGGGTTTTTGATGCTTGTTGCATCGCGGGAGATTTGTGATTACACTCAATTTAAAGACGTTGCATTGTATTTGTGAGGCTAAAATATGAAATATTTTGCCTATGGCGAAAAAATGTTTTCAGCGGATCTATTGAGTGTTGTCCCCAATGCAAAATGCCTTGGGGTGGTGAAAATTATGGGCTATAAGCTCTGCTTTCATAACAAATGTGCTCAAGATTTTTCTGGGAAATGTAATATTGTTCCTGTCAAAGATCCAAGCCAAGAAGTCTATGGGGTACTTTATGAGATCCCAACGCGAGAGCGTTATCATTTAGATAAAAATCAAAGCTTAGGCTATGGCAATCAAGAAGTGACACTTAAAGTGTATCCTGAAAAAGCTGAAAATGATCTTCCTCTGGAAGGTATTTTTGCCTTTACTTATATAGCGCATAAAGACAATATTTTTGAAGATCTCGTACCTTATACATGGTACAAAGAGCAGATTTTAAGAGGGGCAAAAGAACATCATTTGCCAGCCAAATACATTCAATATTTAGAAAAGTTTTCAAGCACACCAGATCCTAATGTCCATCGAGCCAACAAGCAAAAAAGATATTTGGAATCCTTATTTTTATAAGCATTTTCAAGGATATGCCAGCATCCTCGTGATGGCGAAGCATTTTGGTCAATTGTCTGATTGGCCAAGTGTAGAAAATTATAATCATTTTGCTCGATTAAGTAATCCTACGGCTCATCTTTTCTTTAAAGAACAGCTTAAAGATATGGTTTATTTATGGGAAATCTATCATCAACAACATATTCCCACGAGGGTAGGATGTTGGCACGATTTTTTCAATAATCTCACCTGGTTAGCTTTTCCTAAACTCAAAGGCGCTATTGTGCATAAAATGTGTCAAGAACCGCTGACGCATCAACGAACCACATTACAAAATACCTTGGCGCATTTTGATGAATGTGGCATTGTTATTTGCGCAAGTAACGAAAAAATATTTGAATTAATCAAAACTTTTCAATGGAAAGCATTGTTTTGTCAACCGTCAAATTTATTACATTGTTTACCAGTGCTCATCGGCCATGGCATCATGGAAAAAAGTTTGGTGCCGTTTATTGGTATGACGGCAAAAGCGGTATTTTTACCTGTTGATGAATCATTTTTTAAATTAACGACTGTTCAACAAATTGCTTATGTAGATGAACATATGGGCACGTTTATTTTGAGCAATGCATTTCCCCATTATCCTAAAGCCTTACACCCTTTTCCGTTGCTAGGTTGGCCAGGCTGGTATGAACCTAATAAAGAAGCAGGATTTTATGACAATGACCAATATTTCAGGAAAGGAAGAAAGGTTTAACAAGCATAATGCTCTTGTACTATTTGACGGGTTAATTTTGTGCGTACATAAAAACCTTTTGGTACAATATTAATTTGCTTACCCTGATGATCAATAACTTGTATAAAAGTTTTAGCATTCGCAGCTTTAGGACGAATTTGCAAATATTCTCCAATATGTGCACTCAAATTTTCAAAATGACCCAATGTTATTAATTCTGTGATCTCTTCCCAATCTTGGCGCAATTGATTTTTAATGGCCGTTGGGGGTGACCACAAAATGGCGGTACCTATGCGTGCATCGGCAATGGGTTTATTTTGGGTGTCTTCAACGGGGATCCATAACATCTTAGCCATTTTTCGAAACACACGAGATTGTTCGAAATGTGTGTCTTGGTTTGGAATAGAGGCTGTGCAGATATAAGTCGACTCACATGGAACGCCTTGTGCATTTATAGGCAGTGTTTTTAGTTCAATTCCTAAATCAATAAAATCAGGTTGATCAAGATTCACCGCATTCGCGCCTAGTGTTTTTTCGATCAATTGTCCTATCCACCCTTTAGCATAAACTAAAGAAGAGGGTGTTTGTTGCCCCATTTCTTGGGCAAGCATACCTAAGGTTTTACCAGCAATTTGGTAGCATCGATGAAGTAATTCTTCTTGCGTAAGAGGGGGTGAAATTTTCATAGTCATTTTTCAGCTAAAATGAATGAACGACCTATGTTTAGCATTTTAAATTGTGTGTTTGTGCTTTGCAAGATAATTGGAGGTATGGCTCATGAGTAACCGACATCCATTTGTGACGATAATGCGCGCACGCGCACGAAATGTTTTAAAAGCGCTAAGTTCGCAAGTTGAAGAACATGAGCCGCAAAGCGCATTTCCTGAAACCAAAACAATTTTTAATTCGGTCAGTGAAATATATATTGCAGGTGGTGGTGGTGCCGGGCGTGCTTTACCGAGTGCACTATTAGAAGCACAAAAATATGGATTGAATTTTGATAATGTAAATGTGGTTTGCGCAACTTCTGTTGGCACTATTGTGGGTTTAGGATTAACGCTAGGCATAGCACCAGAGCAAATGAAAAAATTGCTAAACGATATGCCAACGGAAAGATTTCAAGATTGGAGTTTAAGACGAATTATACATTTTTTTACCGAGTGGGGCGTTTGTTCTGGTAAAGAGATAAATGCTTATATACGTAAACTGATTAAAGATAAAACAGGCTTGGAAGATCCTACCTTTCTGGAACTATATCAAGCAGGGTATACCAAAGAATTTCGTGTGTTAACCACCAATGTTTCTAAACATCGAACTGCCATTTTTTCATTCAGGGAAACGCCCTATAAAAAAGTGTCTGATTTGGTGACAACAGCGTGTAGTATTCCTCTCGTTTATTCACCTCATTGGATAGTTAATCATCATGGAGAATTAGAAGCACACACTGATGGTGGTTTAATTAAAAATTATCCTTTTGGATTGGGGGGGGATCCCACTGTTCCTATACAAGCACAGCTAGGGTTTAATTTTGTTAACAAAGGATCAGCCTATGCCCTTGAAAATGATAAACATACGTTAATAGATTCATTTTGGCGTTATTTTAGAAGCTTGATTTCTTTAGTGCTGTTTCAAGATCAAGATCCAGCATCAGTGTCTGATAGCATTAAAGATAGAACCGTGGTTATTGCGGTAAATCATAACCCGCTAAATTTTAATGCAAGCAAAGAGGAACAGTTGGCTTTGGATAAAGCAGGCATCAAGGGAGTGCATCATTTAGTTGAGCGCATTTTAAAGCATAAAGAACGCAAGTCTACTCCACCACCCTTACTGTTTAATTATGGTCAACGCCAATTTGGTGAGCAAAAATTAGCGCCGGCACCGCTTTTAGCTTTACGACGTTCGCCACGCTTACAAAAATTGCGATAATTGTTATAATCTGCTCGTTTTTTAAAGAGGGATGAAAAATGAGCAGCATTTCTGTGCAAGTTAACGAACCATGTATTGAAGCTTCCTGGAAAGCAGCTTTAGGGGAAGAGTTTCAATTACCCTATATGCAACAATTACGTGGTTTTTTGCGCAAAGAAAAGGATGCTAAAAAAATCATTTTTCCTAAAAGTGCTGACATTTTTAAAGCCTTTGAATATACCCCAATTGAAAAAGTGAAAGTGGTGATCCTGGGTCAAGATCCCTACCATGGGGTAGGGCAAGCGCATGGGTTATGTTTCTCTGTGCCGCCACAAGTACAATTACCGCCTTCACTGCAAAACATTTACAAAGAACTGGAAGATGATTTAGGCATAAAACCAGTGAAACATGGTTGCTTGGTCTCCTGGGCTACACAAGGTGTTTTGTTACTCAATAGCGTGTTAACCGTTGAAAAAGGCTTAGCCGCTTCTCATCAAGGAAAAGGGTGGGAAATTTTTACCGATAAGATCATTAGCATTTTGAATCAGCAATCAAGACCCATCGCTTTTGTATTATGGGGAAGTTATGCGCAGAAAAAAGGTGCGGTTATTGATGCTACAAAGCATTTAGTGATTAAATCTGTCCACCCTTCGCCATTATCTGTGTATCGCGGATTTTTTGGCTCTAAACCTTTTTCACAAATTAATCAGTTTTTACTAAAGACCCATCAAACACCGATAAACTGGCAGTTGCCTGAAAACCCATGACAATTTGTAGGGGCCGATCTCTGTTGTACAGACCGGATACATGGTA
>JAFECS010000023.1 GCA_018241965.1 Pseudomonadota bacterium
TACCATGTATCCGGTCTGTACAACAGGATGCGCCCCTACAATGTGTTCAGGATTAGGGTTTTTCTAAAGAAGGGTTATATTGCCCAAGGCTAGCTAGACTATTCAATTTGCATCGTTGCAAAAAAGAATTTTGAGCGATAGTAACGTTTTTAGGATCTCCACCCCATGCTTTCATGCACGGTTCTTGCAACGCGCGCGCAAAGGAAAAACTGACATTCCAAGGTAATGATTGATCCACCTGATGCATTGCATTTAAATTCGCTGTTGCCTCGATTGGTGTTTGCCCGCCCGAAAGAAAATTAATGGTAGGCAATGCCCCAGGAACCGTTCTCTTTAAAACAGTAATGGTTGCCTTTGCAATTTCCATGGCGTTTTTTTTCACTTGGCAATTTTTACCTGGTGTTACCATGCTTGGCTTTAAAATAACGTATTCCAACATCACCTGATGTTTATAAAGCTTATGCATGACTTGATGCAGCACTTTTTCACTGATCTTCGCGCATTGTTCTAACGTATGGTTACCATCAATGAGCACTTCTGGCTCAATAATTGGCACAATGCCAATTTCTTGACAAATAGCCCCATAGCGAGCCAAATCTTCGGCATTGGTGCGCATCAAAAGTGCTGAAGGCGTATTGTCTGAAATAGAAAAAACCGCGCGCCATTTGGCAAAACGCACACCAAGCTTTTTATAACTTATTAATCTTTCCCCCAACCCATCCAACCCTTGAGTTGTTTTCTCTTCTGAAAAGGGTAAATTGATTAAACCCTTATCCACTTTAATGCCTGGGATAATGTTTTTTTGCGCAAGTAATTCAGCAAAGCCGATACCTTGGCTGGATGTTTGGTTCAGTGTTTCTTCATAAAGAATGACCCCGCAAATATATTGCGCAATGTCAGGCGTGGTAAACAACAATTCACGATATTGTCTTCGCGAATCTTCGGTACAGGTAATATTCAGTGCAGAAAATCGTTTGGTAATGGTTGGCGTACTCTCATCGGCTGCCAATATCCCCTTACCAGCAGAAGCTATCATTTGTATCGTTGATTTAAGTTCGTCGCTGTTCATTATTGTTAATGCTTAAGCGCGACTACTTGCGCATTATCTTCATATAATTGGGTAGTAAATTCATCTTCGGTTAATGGCATACTAATATAGTAGCCTTGCAACTCATCTACTTCATGTTTAATTAAATAATTCGCCTGTTCTTTGGTTTCAACACCTTCAGCAATAGTTTTTATTTTTAACCCTTTAGCCATGGCAATGATGGCTCTGATGATGGTATCTTCTTGTGTTTTTTCATTGATATTATTCACGAAAGATTTGTCTATTTTAAGCGCATCAATAGGAAAACGACGTAAGTAACTGAGCGAAGAATAACCGGTGCCAAAATCATCGATTGAGATGCTTATGCCCATCGATTTTAAAACATCAAGCATTAAGACACATTTTTCTGTATTTTCCATAAGTACACTTTCAGTTAATTCTAATTCTAAAGAATAAGGCGCAATTTGCGTTTCCCACAGTACATTGGCAATGTCTTCGACAATATCGCCCTTTCTAAATTGATATGCCGATAAATTTAATGAAATCTTTAAATGCTCGAATCCCATCTCATGCCATTTTTTAATTTTTTCACATACGGTTTTTATCACCCAATGTCCTAAAGGGATAATCAACCCCGTTTCTTCGGCGATAGGAATAAACTCGTTCGGAGAAAACCAACCCAGCTCGGGGTGAAACCAACGCACTAAAGCTTCGGCACCACAAATACGTCCTGTTTTGGTGGATAATTTTGGTTGATACAAAAGTGTAAATTCCTGATTTGATAATGCTGCTCGAATCAACATCTCCATATATCTTCTGGCTTGAAGCTGATTGGTGAGTTCATCTCCCGTCAGTTCAATTGAATTTTCTAGATGTGGATGAGTCATGTGCGTAGAGCCCATTTTAATAAACTTCATATTGCTTTGTGTTTTATCATGCGGTTCTATTGACAAGCGACTCAACGCTTTAAAAGCAATCGCACTTAAAAGCAGCAGTGCAAAACCTAAAAATCCAAAGCAAACGTAGAGCATAACAGAGAGGGCTAAGCTGCTGATGCTTAACCACAGCATGCCTAAAAAGCAAAATGAAAGTACAACAACTGGAATAATCAGTAGCTGAATTTTTTTAGCAGACGATAATTTAACCAGCTTCATAGTTGCTATCAAATGGCAGAATGACCTTTATATAGCATGGCAGGTTTTAGGCAGATATTAAAGAAAAGGAATTATCTTCCCACACGTACAAGGCCACCCAGCCCCGCATCTTCCAAGGCTTTTTCAAAAAAGCTGCGGATTTCTTTAGGGTGAACCATGGTTAAAGCTTCCTGGGTAAGCAGACGCGCATTTTCGATGGTAAAGTTTCGAATAACCCATTTTACCCGTGAAATACTATGAGCATTCATGCTCAGCATATCAAAACCTAAACCCAGCAAAGGAATAACTGCTACTGGCTCTGAGGCCATTTCACCACATATGCTAACGCGTTTATTATTCTCGTGGGCAGCGTCTACGATAGATTTTAATGCCTGTAAAACAGCTGGATGTAATGAATCATAAATATTGGCCACATGAATATTGTTGCGATCTACTGCTAATAAATACTGTGTTAGATCATTGCTGCCTACCGAAAGAAAATCCACTCTTTTGGCCAATTCATTTGCTAAAAAAACAGCAGACGGAACTTCAATCATCACACCCACTTCAGGAAAATGCGCATTAGCTCCTTCATCCACCACTTCGCGGTGCGCTTGGCGCAATAAGCGTAGCGCTTCTTCTACTTCAGAAATACTGGCAATCATGGGAAATAAAATGCGCAGGTTTTTCAGCCCTGAGCTTGCTCTCAGTAACGCACGCAGCTGTACTAAGAAAATTTCTGGATGATCTAAAGTGATACGAATACCTCGCCATCCCAGGTAAGGATTTTCTTCCTTGACCGGGAAATAAGGGAGTGTTTTATCGCCACCCACGTCTAAGGTTCGAATCGTTACCGGTTTTGGTGCAAAATTTTCCAAAAGCTGACGGTAGATTAAATATTGCTCTTCTTCACCGGGAAACCTATCTCGGATCATAAAAGGGATCTCGGTTCGGTATAAGCCAATGCCCTCGGCCCCAGCTTGTTGCGCGGGACGAATATCTGCCACTAACCCAGCATTGGCACACAAAGGAATTCTTACCCCATCTGGCGTTTGTGCGCGTAATTCTCTTAATTCATCTAATCCTGCGTAAAGCTCTTTTTCTTCTTGTGCTAACCGGTAAAATTCGCTGATCATTTTCGATGAGGGCGAGGTAAAAATTTCCCCATTGTAACCATCGACAATAATTTTTTTGCCTTCTAGTTTATGTGGTGGCAACCCACTGACCGCCATCACCGCAGGGATCCCCATGGCTCGGGCTAAAATGGCCACATGGGCATTCGCTGAACCTTTGGTAGAAACGACACCTTGCAATTTACCTTGAGGAACTTCCGCCAAAGCCGAAGCTGAAACTTCATCCCCCACTAAAATAGTATCACTTGGAAACTCTTGGGTAGGTAAATGCTCTGATTGCAAATTGCTTAAAACACGTCGTCCTAAATCACGCAAATCAGCTGATCTCTCGCGCAAATAGAGATCTTCCATCGCTTCAAATTTATGAACCTGACGCTTAATAATTTTTCTTAATGCCCAAGGTGCCCAATGCCCCTCTTGGATAATTGAAATAATATCTTGTTTAATACTGGGGCTATCTAAAATGCTTAAATATGCATCAAATAAATTTTGTTCTTCGGGCAGTAATTTTTTATCTAGCCTTTCTTTTAAGCTTTCTATGTCTTGGCGCGTAAGCGCTAATGCCTGCTCAAAAGCATTTATTTCAGCTTCAATCTCTTGAGGCTCAATTTCTTTATCAGGGATAGCGTCTAAATCGCTGGTTAAGACAATGACTGCTTCCCCAATTGCGATGCCTGGCGCACCGGCAGTACCTTGCAAAATAGTACCTTGGCTATCAGAAGAAGGCAGATCTGATATCAATCCTGCTGTTTGTGCATGAACAATGTATCCAGCTAATTGCGCACAAATCGTAATTAAAAAAGCAACCTCACCTTCATCAAAACGACGTGGTTGGCGTTGCTGAACAACCAAAATACCCACCAATTTTCGTTGATGAATAATGGGTACGCCTAAAAAAGCTTGGTAGCGTTCTTCTCCCGTTTCAGGAAAATATCGATAACGAGGGTGATTGGGTGCATCATCTAAATTGATTGTTTCTTCACGCTCACCCACCAAACCCACAAGACCTTCGGTAAAGTGAATGGCAACTTTACCATCAACCCCTTCCAAAAAGCCGACAGACGCTGCTAAGAGATAATGTTTTTTCTCGTTATCTGCCAAGTAAACTGAACAGGCTTCTACGCCCATGGTGGCGGAAACGCGTTGCACGATGATGCGCAAGACTTCATTGAGATCTTGAGCTTCATTTACTTCCTGTACAATTTGCCGCAAGACATTCAGCAAGGGACCTTCCTTTTAATTGTCTAAAGGTTCCAACATCATCAGTGGCTCTTTGAGTGTCATGACAATAGGCGCAAATTCGATAAGCGCTTGCCTGTACACCTCACGTTTAAAAGAAACCACTTGGAATAAAGGGAACCAATAACTCACCCATCGCCAATCATCAAACTCTGGTTTTATGGTTGCATCTAACTTTATTTTTTGCTCATCTAAGATGCGTAATAAAAACCAACGCTGTTTTTGTCCAATACACATTGGCCGGGTGTCGCTACGTACCAAGCGTTTGGGTAAGCGGTAACTTAACCATTGCTTAGATTCAGCGATGACTGCAACGTCCTTAGCTGTTAAACCAACTTCTTCTTGCAACTCTCTATATAAGGTATCTTCTAATTTTTCATCATCATGAATACCACCTTGGGGAAACTGCCAAGCATCCTGGCCGACCCGTCGCCCCCAAAAGAGTTGTCCTAAATGATTGGTTATTATGATGCCAACATTTAAACGAAATCCATTTTCATCAATCACAGAGATCACACTATCCAAAAGTCATTTTATGGTTATTTTTTCACATAGGCTGGCAACTCAGCAAACATAATTATTGTATGTTGAGCATCTGGATTATATTAAACGGCATACCACAGCTAAAAAGGCAAAGCGACTAGCGCTTTGCCATATGTTTGGGGTATAAAATTAGGTCGGAAAGTTAAATACTAATGACGCTTTGACCGTATTAACACTTTGTTGATTACTGACCGTGACTAAAGTCGCATTATCGTTTGCCAAACCTGATGCATCCACTGTTCTACCATCAGAGTGATAATTCCATTCCGCCCTGAAGGCTAAACCATCTGCTAAGGGCAGTGGCACCTCTGCGCCAAAACCACCGATAAAGCAATAGGATTGACGACGTCCATCGCCAGAAGCAATCAAGAATGGCTGTGCATTGTCCGCTGTTAAAAGCCCAAAACTGATTTTATCGCGGCTAGTTTCTACACCGGCACGCACATAGGGCATAAAGAAAGGAAACACTTCATACCCAAAACGTCCTGTTAAGGCAATGGCGTAATCACGAGAAAAACCAGCGTTGCCTACCCAACCACGATTAGGTGCATTAGCATCGGTAAAAACAAAATTGTTATTGTCTTGATCGTCATTATCAATCCAATCAATCGCAAGTTCAGCCCCAAAGAGCCAACCATTGCATCTTGCTTGATAGCCGCCGAATACGCCCCATGCCCACCTGTCATCTTCATTATCATCATCGGTTAACCAACCAAAATTGGTGACACGTCCTGTAGGGTGAGAAATATTACCTTCAAAATCACCATTATCGTACCAGTTGTAGCTGCCAGAAACACCCAATAACCAGTTCCCTTGCCACTGGGCACTCGCACTATTGGCAAATAATGCGCTTGCTAAACATAAAGCTAACGATATCTTTTTCATGGTCCCTCACCAAAGCATGGTTTTTACTTGCGAAAAAAGCAAAGCGCTATTATTTTAGCGCTTCGCTAGTTCGGGGCATTACATCAACAATTAGCCAGGGAAGTTAAATACTAAAGAAGCTCTGGCTGTTTGTTCATGACCATTGCCACCATTTATTGCAAAGAGTGTAGCATTATCAGAAGCTAAAGCTACGATGTCATTGTCATCATTGCCACGGCTGTGATAATTCCATTCAGCTCTTAAAGAAAGTCCTTGAACCATTGGGATTAAGAATTCAGCACCAACGCCGCCAACAAATCCCCATGAATCATTATCATCATTGCTATAAGCAACAGTGATGTTATTGTTACCTAATTGGGTAGTAGCTGCAGCAAATTGGAAATCTCTGTCGCCATGATCAACACCTAAACGAATGTAGGGCATAAAGCAACGTGTTACTTCATAACCAATTCTGCCGGTTAAACCAACAACAACGTCTCTATCACGGGTAACTGCTCCAACAACGTTGCTTCCCAATAATTGGGAGTTAACTAGGAACGCGTTGTTATCGTTGTCGTCGTCATCATTTCTCCAATCAACGTTGACTTCAGCGCCTAATAACCAGCCGTTGCAACGTGCTTGGTAACCTGCTAAAAATCCCCAGATAAAGGTGCTGTCATCGGAATCGTTGTTGAATACGAAGCCTTCGGTTTGGTTGTTACGAGTAATGCTACCACCGATGTTATCATCGTTATCGTACCAAGCACCACCTGCTGACACACCCAATAACCAGTTACCTTGCCACTGTGCTTGCGCACTGGTAGCTAATAACGCAGCTGTTGCACATAAAACTAATTTCGATATTTTCATGATTTTTCACCCCAAACTTAATGTTAGTTAAGTAAACACATTTTAGGTATA
This sequence comes from Pseudomonadota bacterium, assembly GCA_018241965.1. Classification (GTDB taxonomy): domain Bacteria; phylum Pseudomonadota; class Gammaproteobacteria; order Berkiellales; family Berkiellaceae; genus Berkiella. Next base: position 6,882 of record JAFECS010000023.1, read on the forward strand.
AGCCTTGTATTCAATTTTGTCAAACTCAGCGAATTTTAAGGTGTTTTTCGTCAATTTCTTGACTTTGTGAGGGTCAGTTCTTGATTTGTTAAGTGATTTTTAAGCGATAAACTGTCGAAAGACTGACGCTTTAAACAAAGTTTAAAACAAAAGCTACCAAAACAGCATGCGCTTTGGGGCGCATGGAACCTGTCACCACCGTTTGATTATCGATAGCTAATTCTTCTGTATTAATGGAACCTGCTCGGGCGCGATAATTGTATTCTGCACGTAAAGATAATCCCATTAATAAACAAGCAGGGATTTCTGCGCCAATACCCGCCGTTAAACGCCAGACACGCCTTAAGGATTCCATATCAATAGATTCGTCGTAATCAGTATCGGTGCCAAACACCACCAATTTATCCCGGCTGGTTTGTACCCCTAGACGAACATAAGGTAAGAAATTGGGAAACACTTCATAACCAAAGCGTCCGCTAATAGCGGCCACTTGATTTTGGTAATAACGCGCGGTGGTTCTAATGCCTACATCTCTGGCATCAGTGAATGCTGACTCTTGATCTTCGCCTAAATCTTGCCATTCAAAATTTAATTCACCACCCAATAACCATTCATGACAACGCACTTGATAACCGCCTAATACACCACCAATAAAGCCTGTATCTTCTTGTGCATTGATATAATTAGTGGAAAGCCCCAAAGGATGGTTAATAAAGACGTCCAGATCGCCTTCGCGCTCAGCTAAGCCACCATAGACACCCGCTAGCCAATTACCTTCCCACATGGCATAGGATTTGGTACTTAAGAAAAAGCAGCAACATAAGATCAATAGCAGGCTTTTTAATTTTACCATGTTAAGGCTTCTTTAAAGTTAAGGGGCAGTTTACACTGCCCCCTGATTAAGCATTTAAGATTAGATATTCCAAACAACTGAAATAATGCCTGTCTGGGTATAGGGTTTACGACTTGCATGCACAAATAGTGGGTTTTGATTTCCAGCAGCAGCAGCATCTAGATCCACTCTTTTGCCTTTGGCATGATAATCATATTCCACTCTCATAGATAACCCATCGACCATGGGGAATGGGATTTCAGCGCCTATGCCTGCAATAAGACGAAGAGAATCTTGACTACCATCACCTTGTGCTGTTACCACATTATTATTGGAGGTTTGAATATAGCTTAATTCATCGTCGCTCCATTCAAGCCCAGCACGAACATAAGGCATTAGATAGGTGGCAATTTCATAACCCATACGGCCAGTTAAACCCACCACCCATTCACGTTCATAAGTCGAGGCTGCATTCCAGCCATTATTACTCGTATCGGTAAATGCTAAAGTTCTTTCACCATCATCATCATTATCTAAATCATACCAATCGAGATTGAGTTCAGCGCCCAGCAACCAATGGTTACATTTGACTTGATAACCGCCTAATAATCCTAAGAGCCAACCGTGATCTTTAACACGACGGTTAGTAACAGTTTGTCTGCCATTATCTAGCATGGTGATTTCTAATTCGCCGCGATCAGTAGTATATCCACCTGACGCTCCTACCAACCAGTTACCTTGCCATGCTGCTTGCAAAGGCGAGCATGCCAATACAGCACAGGAAAGACTCAACGCAGTTAGTATTTTGTTCATAATCACTTACCCCAAATTTTAATTCAGTTATTAAACAATATCGCTATCTTTCGGTATAAATGCTATTTTGAGTTCTGTCAATTTGTCAAAATTTTGACAAAACTTAATTAAAATTTCTAACAATCGCAAAAATCACCGCCTGGGTTTTGGGTTGCAATTCAGCATTGGTGATAGGATTGATAACGCCATCAGTATACACTTTATCTATTTCCATGGTTTTACCTTTAGAATGAAGTTGGTATTCCATTCTCATGGTAAACGCTGTGCAATAAAGAGGGACTTCAATACCAATACCACTTAAAAAGCGGTAGATCCATTTTTCATTATATAAATATAAAGGTGGCACTTGTGGGCCATTGGTGGTCAAATTCACCTCAAACGTATCTTGCGCTGTTTCTATGCCTAAACGAACATAAGGCATCAGATATTCTGTAATTTGATAACCGCCGCGAAAGGTAAAACCTGTGATCCAACTGCGATGATATTGAGAGGTTCCTTGCCAATTAAAAAGATTAGCCGGATCAGAAAATGCAAACGATTGGGTTTCATCTAGAGGATGATGTTCTAAGCTGAGCTCACCGCCTAGCAACCATTTTTGGCATTTGCCTTGGTAACCCGCAAAAAGGCCATATATAGCACCCGTGTCGCTAGAGTCTCTGACCACATCGGTTTGCCAAATTCTGGGGAAACCACCGTAGCTTGTAAAAACATTTAAAGAACCTTCTCTGTCGGCATAACCACCCATCAACCCCAGTAAAAAATTCTTTTCCCAGCGTTTAACCCATACTTTTTCAGGCCAATGTGTTTCCCAAGGATGTGCTGCAAACAAAGTTGTTGATGAACACAACAGCGCTAGCAAACTCAAGGAAGAAACAGTTTTTTTCATTTGAAAGTCCATTTTCAAAAGAGTGTTTAGATATTCCATACCGCTGAAATTTTAGCTATCTGCGTTCTTGGGTTCATTTTATTCATAAAAAATGGATTAAAACCCAAATTATCATTAATACCGCCCAAAGCCTCGGTATTTTTAGCTCTTGATTGATAATTATATTCAGCGCGTAATCCTATAAACGGCAAATAAGGCACAGGCACTTCAAAACCTAATCCCAACAGGTAGCGAATTTGTTCGGCATCACCTTGGGTAATCACTCCAAAATTATAAATCGCAGGGTCGCCAGCAAATGCCACCGTTAAAGTATCTCTGCTTTTTGCAACGCCAACTCGAGCATAGGGCATAAAACAGGGTGTGATTTCATAGCCAAATCGTGCTGAAAGCGCATAAGTCACATCACGCTCATAACGCGCCATGGCGCTATATCCCAAACCATTTAATCGCACTTGGCCATTGGCATCTGAAAAACCAAAGAAATGTTTTCTATCCAATTCATCCCAATCAACGCTGAATTCTGCGCCAATAAGAACACGGTCTATCCAAACCTGTGCACCAACAAAAAAGCCACCTAGGTAACCGGTATCGGTATAATCTTCAATTAAAAATGAACTGGGAATAGTATTGCCGGGGCTGGTATAAGCCAAGGTGATATCTACATTATCGAGTCTTTCGGCGTAGCCACCTGAAACGCCAAATAAAAGATTACCGTCCCAAGGTAAGGGCCACCAATCTTGTGCGTGTGCGCCAGAAAAAGAACCCAGCAACAGTGATAAGCACAAAAGTGAGCGCATTCTAATCATAAACACCTGAGCGATTTAGCCTATAGTATTATTACGATTAGTTGTAAAATGCGACTCTGTCAAAAAACAGTCAGTTATTTAAGAAAAATTCCAAACTGCTGAGAGTTTAAATGACTGCGTTCTGTTATGCATATCACTAACAAAGGTAAAAGCAGGATTAAGTAGACCTAATCCTAGCGAACCTTGTGGTTTCAGTGATGAAGCTCTTGAGTGATAAATATATTCTAGCCTCAGTGTCATTGCTGTGTCCCATAAAGGTGTTTCAACACCAACACCAGCAAGATAATGCCAATTCCAACGGCTGTCAGAAACAGTAATAGGGTTTGGAGAAATCAAAGGCGTGCTGCTAATTAACGTTAAGTCCAGCGAATCATCGCTGCCTTCAACCCCTAAGCGAATATAGGGAATAAAATAGGGCGCCATTTCATAAGCCATTCTGCCTGAAATAGCATAGATAGCATCTCTTTCATAAGTGGATTGTGCATCCCAGCTGAACAAGCCCGCTACATCCGTAAAAACAACATCTCGCGGGGTGTCAGCATCATGCCAATCAACACTCCCTTCTAGACCCCATGTCCATCCTTGAGATTTTACTTGGTAACCTGCTAGAACACCTGCCCCAAAACCTTTATTGGTATAGCGGTTCTGCGCTTCCAGATTGGGAAAAGATCTGGGGAAATTAATCACTGGACTGTAACGCAGACTTAAATCAAGCTCACCACGTCTTTGCACGTAGATCCCTGAAGCACCTACTAACCAGTTACCTTGCCATTGTGCTTGCACACATTGGGTGAACAACATCAACGCACTCAATGTTACTTGCCACATTCTCATGACATTACTCCGCTACAAAAAAAAGCGCCAAGTTGAGGCATCAACTTGGCGCTAAGGACTTTCCCATTAAGGATTTCGTTACATGAAGTTCCAAACCCAAGCAATCTTACCGATATGCGTTTCAGGATAACGGAACTTATGGTTACCAACCACAGGCAGGAAGTTATCTTCGATGATAACGCTTTCTGTTTTGGTAAAGTTGTACTCAAAACGTATAGTCGAAGCGCCGATATAGGTGGGGAATTCCGCACCAACACCTGCAACAAAACCATATACATCTTTCTTCCTAGAGCTGAAATCAAATGCTACTCCGGGTACAACACCAGGAACTGGAGAGAATGGAGCAACGAGCGACCCATTTACGTTCACTTGATAATTGACTTCATCGCGGCTCATTTGTGCGCCTAAACGAACATAGGGCATAAAAAATGGCGTTACAAAGTAACCTGCTCTACCAGTAATGGCGTAAATATCGCCCCGGTCATAAAGCAAAGTACCTACTAATGGATTCCCTTGCACGACAGCACCGTTAACAATAACTCCGGTGAAATCATCCAGGTGTACAAATTGGCGATCTCTTTCAAAGCTTTGAAAATCAACGTTAGCTTCTGCACCAAATAGCCATCGTTTGTAATGATATTGCCAACCGGCCAGTAAGCTCATCATTACCCCAGCATCGGTGATTTTTGAGCTGGTATCACGATATTGGAAAGGTGATATAAGCGCACCAGGAGCCACACCAACACCTGGTGGATTTAAAGCACTTGAAACGTAACGGGTTATAAAGTTCTCTTTTTGAGAAGCATACCCTAATGAACCACCGGCCAAGAAATTCCAATCTGGGATCTCTTCAATCACTTCATACCCATGAAAATGATCATGGAATCCTTTGTGATGCTTGTGATGATGGTGGCGATGATGGTGATGCTTTTTGTGATGTCTATGATGCTTGTGATGAGCATGTTTTTTATGCTCAGTCTTCGCAGCTTCTGCTGGCTCAGCTGCCTGTTGCTCTGTTTGAGCAGGCGCAGCCGCCTCAGTTTTAGCCTGAGGTTGAGCCTTTGCAGTCGCAGCAGCAGCTTTTGTTGCAGGTTTTGCGTCTGCAGCATAAGCAACGCCAGCTAAAAATGTTGCTGCGGATAAAGCGGTAAATGCCAAAACGGATTTCATACGCATGGGAAATCATCCTTAATAACCATGAAACTTTTTTTATTTAAGTTATCAAGTTTATCTTGTTAATCATGCTTTTAACATGCTGTCACTCCTGTTTCTTTAAGTTTTACTCATTTAATGTTGCAATGCACACTAAATAAGCGCTACTCAAAGACACCTAAATGACACTGTTAAGAGCATAGCTCCTTAGCCTTTTAACGGCTTCCGAGTCATATTAACTGAAAATAAAGTTAATGCCAAACACTTACACGCATCTCTTTTTAAGTTTTCCACACTAAATCCAGGTTACGCGCTGCTTTCACCTCATCCAACCGTTTGCAAGGTAAACGACTTGGCGCATTACGTACTTTATCCGGTGCTTTGAGGATGTCTTCTCTGATGGCTTGCATGGCTTGTACAAACTCATCCAAAGTTTGTTTAGATTCTGTTTCGGTTGGCTCTATTAATAAACACTCAGGGATCAATGTGGGGAAATACGTGGTTGGGGCATAAAAGCCTCTATCCAATAAACTTTTCGCCACATCCATGGCGGTGACACCCTGCTTTTTTGACTCATCTTGCAAGGTGACAATAAATTCATGGGTGGCCAGCCGCTGTGGATAAGCCATGGTATAGCCACAGCCTTGAAGTTTTTTCATCAAATAATTTGCGTTTAAGGTGGCAAACTCGCCAACGCGTTTTAATCCTTGCGCGCCTAGCAATCGAATATAGAGGTATGCACGTAGCAATATACCTACGTTGCCCATAAATGCCGATAACCGACCAATGCTTTGTGGGCAATCTTTTTCGGTTAACCAAGTATATTGCGCCTGACTATTCACCTTGCGCATTCCTACAATGGGAATGGGCAAGAATGGTTGTAAACGTGCACTCACCGCAACAGGGCCAGAACCTGGTCCGCCGCCCCCGTGTGGGGTAGCAAAGGTTTTATGCATGTTCATATGCATGACATCAAACCCCATATCCCCAGGGCGTACTTTTCCTAAAATGGCATTTAAATTTGCCCCATCATAATAAAGCAGCCCCCCTGCTTGGTGGATTATTTTTGCAACTTCAATAATATTGCGTTCGAACACCCCTAAAGTAGAAGGATTGGTTAACATGATGCCAGCGGTAGTTGGGCCCACTAACGACTTTAAGGCTTCTATATCAATATCCCCATCCTGATTGGTTGGAACTTGCACCACCTTAAAACCACACATCGCCGCCGTAGCAGGATTGGTGCCATGCGCTCCATCGGGCACTATCATATCAATACGCTCTGTTTGCCCTTTATCTTGATGATACGCTTTGATCATTGCACAGCCGGCAAACTCTCCTTGCGCCCCTGCCATAGGTGAAAGACACACCCCTGGCATGCCCGTTATTTCTTTTAAATAATCTTGGAGTTCATATAAGCATTGTAAAATTCCTTGCGATTGTGATTCACAAGTAAATGGATGATGATTTTTAAATGCCTCCACCATCGCCAAGTGTTGCACCCCGCGCGGATTGTATTTCATGGTGCAAGAACCTAAAGGATAAAAATGCGTATCAATGCTGAAATTTTGCTGCGATAAGCGTGTGTAGTGGCGCACAACTTCTAATTCAGAAAGCGCTGGTAAGATAGGCTCATCTTTGCGTAAGAGATTTTTGTCGATGTTGATGGCACAGGATATTTGGGGTGGTAATTGTGAAAACGCAGAGCGCCCCTTTTGACTTTTTTCAAATATCAGCATTTTGCTTCCTTGATTTAGAAACCCCTCACCCTAACCCTCTCCCGCAAGGGGAGAGGGTTAGGGTGAGGGGAAATAAATTACATCATTTCTTTCAAACAATTTACGTAATCAATAATATCTTCATCGGTTTTGGTTTCGGTGACACAAATTAACAGGGCATTTTTTAATTGCGGATAAACCGTTTCTAAATTAAACCCTGCCGCATATCCCTTATTGGCCATGTGTTCAATAACACTTTGCACGTTCACCGGTAAGGTTACTGCCACTTCATGAAAATGCTCGCCTGCAAATAAAGGCTTTAAGCCAATGGTGGCTAATTGTTTAATTAAAAATTGGCAACGCTCATAGCAACTTGTGGCAACACGTTTTAAACCTGTAGATCCTAATAAACTCATATAAATGGTTGCCGCGGTTACCAGTAACCCTTGATTGGTACAAATATTGGAAGTGGCTTTTTCACGTCTGATATGTTGTTCGCGCGCCTGTAAAGTTAAAGTAAACCCGGTTTTACCTTCACTATCTGTAGTTTTACCTACAATTCTGCCAGGTAATTGTCTGACGTATTCTTTTCTGGTGCACAAAAATCCCACATACGGCCCACCGCCAGATAAAGGTATTCCCAAGGGTTGACCCTCGCCACAAGCAATATCGGCGCCTTTTGTTCCCCATTGCCCAGGGGGTGCTAACAAAGCACTAGCAATGGGGTTAGCCACGCCAACAACAATTGCGCTGTTTGCATGCGCAAAATCACTTTGGGCATGCACGTCTTCAATGCACCCGAAAAAGTTTGGCTGACTTACCACTAAAACATCACAGACTTGATGATGCGCCAAGGTGGTATTTAAAGCATCTAAACTCATCAACCCTTGCGCATCAAAAGGTACTTCTACCAGATTGATATCATGACCTTTAAGTATTGTTTTTAAGGTGGCTCTATAAAATGGGTTTAAGTTTTGACCCACCCAGACTGAATGGCTGGTTTTTTTTCGCTGTAAGCGACAGGCCATTAATATCGCTTCACTTAAAGCGCTGGCACCATCGTATAAAGAAGCATTGGAGACTTCTTGTCCCATTAATGATGCTATCATTGTCTGATATTCAAAGAGTAATTGTAAGGTTCCTTGGCTGGCTTCTGCTTGATAGGGGGTATAGGCGGTGAGAAACTCGCCGCGTAAAGTTATATCCCATACTGCTTTGGGAATATGATGCTCATAAGCCCCAGCACCAGTAAAGCACTTATCAATTTGGTGCAATTTTGTGCGCGTTTGAATCAAACGCGCCGCTTGCATTTCAGATAAACCATCCGGAATATTAAGTTTATCCACGCACAAGGTGGGCGGAATTTCGTTAAACAATCCGGCAATGGAATCTGTGCCCACCGCTTTTAGCATTTCTTTAATATCACTTTCAGTATGGGGAATGAAGGGCATTATTTTTGCTCTTTTTCAATTTTGTGTTCGTATTCTTCGGCATCCATTAACTCTTCAAACTGCTCTGGATCATCAGGCTGGATCTTAATTAACCATCCTTCATGATAGGGATCTGTATTGATTAACCCAGGGCTTGAAATTAATTCGCTGTTAACCGCAATCACTTCTCCAGAAATGGGGCTATACAGATCAGAGGCCGCTTTAACAGATTCTATTACCCCAAATTCTTCCCCTACATGAACTTGGGTTTCAACCTCAGGTAATTCAAGATAAACAATATCGCCAAGTAAGTGTTGGGCATGAGCGGTTATACCAATGGTAATAACATCCTCTTCATCTTTACTCGCCCATTCATGTGTTTTTGTATATTTTAATTCTGTGGGAATATTACTCATATCAACTCCATTACACTCAATCAAAATTCGCTTTGCCTTTTTTAACAAAAGGCGGCTTGATTATTTTTGCCTTAATTTTTTTATCACGGATTTGTACCCAAACAGGCGCAGTGGCATGAATTGGAATTCTCGCCAAGCCGATGCCACAAGAGAGTGTGGGTGAAAAACCGCCACTGGTGAAGATTCCTTGCCATGCCTCATCTTGGCCAGTAATTTTCATTCCCGCACGACAAACCCCTTTTTCTAACAACACAATCCCTACTAATTGTGCGAGCACGCCTTGGTTTTGTTCTTTTTCAAGTGCTTGTTTACCAATAAAAGCTCTGCCAGGGTCTTTAAAATCTACCGTCCAAGCGAGATTAGAAACTAAGGGTGATGTGGTTTCATCCATATCTTGCCCATATAAATTAAAACCAGCTTCAAGACGCAAACTATCTCTTGCGCCAAGCCCAACAGGTTGCACTTTTTGCGCCATGAGTTTTTGCCAAAAGTTTAACAATTCACTTTCTGGCATCATGATTTCCATGCCCGTTTCCCCGGTGTAGCCTGTATGGGCAATCATCCAGCCTTCATTTTCAACAAAATGAAATGGTTTTAAATCAAGAGCAGATGCTAATTTTTCTGGTAACACAGCAGCTACACTCTGCCAAGATTGTGGCCCTTGTATGGCAAGCATACCCAAATCACGTCGCAAATTGATATCTACTGTAAAAGCACTTGCTTTTTCTTTAATCCACGCAAGATCTTTATCTTGGGTGGCGGCATTAACCACTAACCTGTATTGATCTTCATTAATGCAGTAAATAATTAAATCGTCTTTAACTCCGCCTTTATCATTCAACAGGCAAGTATAAAGTGCTTTATTAGGGGTGAGCTTTTGAACATCATTAGCTACCAGATAACGCAAAAAGGGTTTGGCATCGACGCCTGAGATATCAATAATTGCCATGTGAGACACATCAAAGACACCGCAGCCTGTGCGTACGCAATGATGCTCATTGATTTGCGAGCCGTAATGTAAGGGCATCTGCCAATCAGCGAAATTGACGATAGTTGCCCCTAAGGCGAGATGTGCTTCATATAATGGCGTTCTTTTTAACACTGTCCGTCCTTTGGATATTTTTTTTTGCACATTGAGGTATTGGTCCTAAAGTCCCCATGGCCATTTTGGCAAAAAATTGTTTTAAACTAAAATGCTTATCTACCCAACCTAACCCTAGATTACGTAAATAGGCAACAAGAGCATTCTGTGAACCAAAACCCTGTTTAAACGCAGACATAGCCCAAATCATGAGTTGATTATGTGTTTTTCTTTGACGTTCATAGTGCTTTAGGTGCGTTTCTCTTTTTTGTACAGTATCAGACTTCAGCGCAAGCATTTCAACTAGTGTTGCAACATCCAACAACCCTAAATTTACGCCTAAACCTGCCAAAGGATGTATAGTGTGTGCCGCATCGCCCACCAAAACACATCCTTCAGTAACATAAGATTTGGCATGATGTGAAGACAAGGGAAACATCAAAGGCTTACTCATTAACGTCAAGTTGCCCAAAATAGCATCACATTCTCTGGTTAATGCGAGTCCAAACTCATTTTTGGTAACTTGCATCAGTTCATTTGCTTTTTCAGGCGTTGTCGTCCATACCAGAGAGCTTAAATTTTCATCGCTTAATGGCAATAGAGCCAAAGGCCCATCTTGGGCGAAACGCTGATAGGCTGTTTTGGTATGTGACTTTTCGCTTTGCAACGTTGCCACAATGGCGACTTGTTGATAATCAATATAGGCAGAATCAATATGGCATAATTTTCGCAAAGTAGATTTTGCACCATCTGCGCCTATAACTAATTTCGCTTTGAGTTTAGTACCATTGGTAAGTGTTATCTGTGAACCATTTTGAAAGCTAAAATCGGCAAGATATTCTCCCCAAAAATAATGAACTGAAGATTGCTTTTGCAGCCCTGTTAACAAGGCCGCTAAAATAACCTTTTGTTCAATAATGTATCCTAAATTATCTTCAAAAAAATCCATAGCCGAAAAATGAATAATCCCATCCATCACACTGTCCCAAACGCACATATGATGATAAGGACTATAGCGGCTTGCTTTAATATCCTGCCAAACCCCTAAATAAGAAAAGAAGTTCTCTGAAGCGCGCGTGATGGCAACCACTTTTGCGTCAATAGCTTCATCAAGTAAGGGAAATTGTGCACTAGGCTTATGCGCTTCAATCAGTGCAACACTAAGCTCTTGTTTTGCAAAAGCTAAGGCTGCAGCTAGACCAACTATACCCGCCCCCACCACAATAACATCATATTCGTGGTTAAATTGATTACCCATTTAAAACCTTAAAAACCCATTGCTCTTTGCGTAAACTGTTCTTTCAGCGGTTTGATGCTGTCAAACAAAGTAATACCCAACGCCCGAAAAGGGGCCGGGATCCTTTGACTTGACATAAAATTAGCGATTTTGTCGGTCGCAAAAATAATCTGATGCTGATCGCTTTTTCTTTCATTGACATAACTTTGTAAAAAGCTTTGCGCGCCTATATCAAGTGGCTCTTTTGCTTTGATAAGTTGTGAACGAATTTGCCACACATCACGTAAACTGAGGTTCAACCCTTGCGCCGCAATGGGATGAAGGTTATGTGCGGCATTACCCATCAATAAAAATCTTGACCCACTTTGCTGAGCAGCCACGTTCATGGTTAAAGGAAAAGCTAAACGTTCACTAACACGTACTATCTTGCCTAAGCGTTTTCCTAATTGTTCCTGACAACAAGATATAAAATCCTGCTCTGGCATGTTTTTAAGTGCCAAAGCTTCCTGTTGACTTGTTGTCCATACACAAGTAAATGCTTTATTTTTCCAAGGTAATAAGGCAATCGCGCCATTTGGCAAAAATCGCTCAATCGCTGTCTCTTGCGCCATCTGGGGCATTTCAAGGTTAGCCAATACCGCAAAGTGATTATAATCCATCAATTTAGTACTAATTTGTTGTTCTTGGCGCAGTTGCGAATGTATGCCATCGGCAGCAACTAATAACTTGCAAGCAATAGGCTGATGTTTACCACGAACGGTTAATTGCCAAGAACTTTGTGTGCATTCTCTTTGCAGTATTTCACCAGGGCGTAAGATCTCTACCGTTGGTTGTGTTACAAGATGTTGCGTTAATACACTTTCAATGACATTGGCCCCTACCACATAACCCAGGGCTTCATGATCATCAGTTTTTAAACTACTTCTACCATAATGGCCTTTCACGGAAACGACAACTTGCGAAATGGGAACAGCTTTTAAGCTTAAATCTTCCCAAATATGTAAACATTCATAAATACGTTTACTTGCATAGGAGAGCGCAATGGTTCTGGCCTGAAAATCGTCCACTACCACTGATTCATTTTTCTTCTCAATAATTAAAACACGATACTGCTGTTGGCCTAAGGCTAAAGCAAGGCTTAACCCTACTGCCCCACCGCCTACAATGACTGCATCATACATCGCTTGCTCTTTTTTGCATTAATTTTTCTATTTCCTGCGGCGTTTTAACGAGCTCTTTGGTCAAAATATCGCAGCCGCTGTCGGTGATAACAATATCATCCTCAATGCGCACTCCAATGCCGCGCCACTTTTCATCGACGGTGGTATTTTCCCGTGAGATATAGATCCCAGGTTCAATGGTAAATACCATGCCAGATGAAAGTTTGCGCCATATTCCTGCAATTTTATATTCTCCCACATCATGCACATCCATACCCAACCAATGGCCACTGTTGTGCATATAAAAAGGCAAATACGCTTTTTCCTCTATCAGAGTTTGTACTTGGCCTTGAAGAATTTTCAAATCCACCAAACCTTGCACCATGACTTTCAGAATGGCATTTTGCATGCTATCCCACGTCATCCCTGGTTTAGCCTGTAAAATCGCTGCTTCTTGGGTAGCTAAAACAAGCTCATAAATGGCTTGCTGACTCGCTGTAAACTTACCATTGGCTGGAAAAGTACGGGTGATATCGGCAGCGTATCCTTCAAATTCTGCGCCAGCATCAATTAATACTAAATCGCCCTCTTTTATCACTGCATTGTTTTGAGTGTAATGCAAAGTACAAGCATTATTCCCTGTGGCAACAATACATGGATAAGCAGGTGAACGACTTCCTTGCGCATAAAATTCATATAGCAGCACCGCTTCAAGCTGATATTCATACATGCCAATTTTGCACTGTGACATTGCTTTGCTATGAGCCTTTGCAGAAATGCTCGCTGCTTTTTGCATGTATTTAAGCTCATCGCTTGATTTAATCAAGCGTTGTTCATCGATAAATTGTCTTAAATCAATAAATTGATGTGGCGCATTTAAGCCTTGACGCACTTTTTTGCGCAAGCGTTCCACCCAAGAAAATATTTGATTATCAAAATGGGTATCGATACCTGTTAAATAGTAAATAGCGTTGGCATTAGCAAGAAACCCTGGCATTTTATTGTCTAACTCGCTTACAGGGTAAGCTTCATCTGCACCATAAATATCACAGGCGTCTTTTTGTCCTACACGCTTGCCCGTCCAACGTTCAATAAGGGGATCTTTTTCTTGGCAAAAAAGAATAAAAGTGTTTTTACCCGCTTTTTTGCTTAATAAGGCAATAGCCTCGGTCTCATTAAAAGCGGTTAAATAATAAAAATGACTGTCTTGCCTAAAGGGAAATTCCGTATCACTGTTGCGATGAAAAATGGGAGCAGCTTTCAGAAGTGCTACACTGTTATCCGCCATTTTGTTGAAAAGTTCATCTCGTCGCACTTTACATGAAGCAAGCGTCATTATTTTTTCCTTAATGTAATTGCTTTGCTTTAACTTGCTGCTCTATCACCTGCGCATAAACTAACATTACACTGACTTTAATAAATTCAACAATTTCCATAAAATCTTTTTCATTTTCTTCACCCTCTTGCACTTCAAGTGAAGCCTCTTTAATTTGTTCGATATCAGCCAAGACTTCCTTGACGATGGGATTATCGTTTAGTAAGCCAGACATATTGGTGCATGAAATGCCTTGCAAAAATCCTTCACACCAATTTGTTACCCCTTCTACTCTTTGCACAAGACTTTCCTCATCGGAGGGCAACATCAACCTAAAGGCTCTTTGATCATTTTCTAGATCCATTTTGGTGTTTATCAATAGTGCATTAAATAACTCATTTACAACCCCTGATTGACCTAGAGAAGGGATCTCTTTTTCTATGGATTTTCCCGCCTCTTCAGGGGTAGCCACACAGAGCATGGCACTTATCATCCCATGAATATACGCGGGTGAAAATGGTGTACTTGCTACAAATAATTGATGATCAAATAGCTCATAATCTGGCCAGAAATGCTGCTTTTCATTCATGTTTTACTACTCCATATTTACTTTGGCTGCTAGATTAACACATTGCCTGTATTGACCCCACCTCCTAAGCTCCCTATGATAAAAGATGGTTCAATCTTTTTGGAGCTTCAAACCAAATGAGTATTGGAGAAAAAGGCATCTGTGTTAGAATACTAGAAAAGGAATTTCGGGTCGCTTGTCCAAAAAGCCAAGAACAAGCGTTACGTGATGCTGCTCAGTATCTTGATAAGCAAATGAAACTCATTCGCCAAAGCGGCAGAGTCATTGGCATAGAGCGCATTGCTGTGATGGCGGCTTTGAATATTGCGAACGAATTACTTTCATTAAAAAATACGGCTTTTGAACCTGATGAAGCATTTTCTGAAAGGTTAAAAGTGTTACAAGATAAAATTGACAATGTGCTTGCAAGGGAACACACTCCACGCGAAACCGTAGTAAGCGAGCGCGTCCTTAAAGAGTTTGAAGTTGTTGAAGAATTAGAAGAAACTGTTTAAAGAATATGCTCAAACTATTTTGAGTTTAGGCAACGAAGCATAAACACAAAATAGGAAGAATATGCTCGAACCAGTTTTAATTTAGACGAGGCGCCAAACGAATGAGTCCCCAGGAGTGCACATCTTAGTGCATGACTGGGGCGAATGAGTGTAGGCAACAAAGTATAAATTAAAACTGGAAAGAGCAAACCGAACAGGCTTTTTCCTGGTATGTTAGCCAGTGCCTAGTGTCTTTTGAGCCGATGCTAAATTGCTTGGGATCCAGAATGTCTTTGCTGTTGCGCAAGTCCACTATAAGTGGGAAGCCTGATGCGAAGCAGAGGAACCCACTTGAACTTAAAGGGTTCAAGGCAAATGGTGCAGCGGCACGCTGGGGAAAGCCTCTTTTTTTTGCTGGTGTGGATCTAAGCCTATGCGTACCTTAAAACAACAGCTGAGATCCCAAGTGCGCGCCCATAGGCGTATCCTTAGCACGAGCGAAAAAGAAAAAGCAGCACTGCTTATCACGCATCGATTGTTTCAACATTCCACCTTTAAAAAGGCACAAAAAATTGCGCTTTACCTGCCTTTTGATGGTGAGGTGCCTACTTATCTGATATTACAAATGGCTTTGATAGCGCATAAATCTTGCTATGCCCCTGTACTGGATAATAAGCAACTTAACTTTGTTAAAATTGACGAACTTACCCCTTTAAAAGCCAATCGTTTCGGGATTTTAGAGCCCCATTATCCTTTGATGAGAAAAATAGCTGCACCATCATTAGATATGGTGCTTTTACCGCTAGTTGCATTTGACAGAGCTTGTCATCGTTTAGGGATGGGAGGCGGATTTTATGATAAAACTTTTGCTTTCAAGGTAAGAAGGCCCAAACCGCTATTGTTCGGATTAGCCTATGATTTTCAAAGAGTTGAGCATCTGCCCAGAGGACAGTTGGATCTATTACTAGATGGAGTGATAACAGAAAAACATCTTTACTTAAGAACTGAGATCTAAAATATGGGAGAGATAATCCAGTAACTGCTTACCCCTAGCCCGACGCTGACAATGATTGCTAACAACCAGACCGTATCAATACCTTTGCTCGCCATAATTCCCTCAGATAAAAATAAGCTCACTTTGATAGTGTAGAACATGCTTTTACTTTTGCGCCAAGTTCTTTCTTTTTAGCCCTATTTTTCATACACTGCCCCTGACAAAACGAGGTCATAATGACAAATAAAAGAACACCAGGGTATTGGTTGATGAAGTCTGAACCCGATACCTTCAGTATTGATGATCTGCTAAAAGCTAAAAACCAAACATCCCCCTGGGATGGGGTGCGCAATTATCAAGCGCGCAACTATATCAGAGATGAAATGAAAATTGGAGACTTAGCCTTCTTTTATCACTCAAGCTGCAAAGTGCCAGGTATCGTTGGATTGGTCGAAATCGTGAAATCAGCTTACCCAGATCACACTGCCCTTGAGCCTAAATCACCTTATTACGACCCAAAAAGCTCTGCGCAAAACCCCCGCTGGTATATGGTTGATGTCAAATTTAAACAAAAATATGACGAACCACTTAGCCTTGAGGTGCTTAAAATGAATCCTAAGCTTAAAGGCTTCAAACTTCTTAATCGTGGAAACCGGCTCTCTATATTGCCGGTTAGTTTACAAGAATGGAAAACCATCCAAGCAATGATATAAAAATAAGGAAACACATGGCCTCTCAAGATGAACTAAAACAGAAAGTTGCCAATGAAGCACTCAAAGATGTTGTCCCAGACACTATCATCGGCATAGGCACCGGCAGCACGGTGAATTTTTTCATTAAAGCCCTCGCCGAAAGTAAACAGAAAATTATCGGCGCTGTCTCAAGCTCTAAAGCGTCAGAAAAATTACTCAAAGAATGTGGCATTCCTGTGCTGGGGATTAATGAAGGGCCCATCAGTGTATATATCGATGGCGCCGATGAATGCAACCATCACTGCCAATTGATTAAAGGCGGCGGTGGTGCACTCACCGGCGAAAAAATCGTGGCTGCGATTGCTAAAAAGTTTGTATGCATTATCGATAAATCTAAATATGTTTTACAACTTGGCGAGTTTCCCCTACCCGTTGAAGTTATCCCCCTGGCACGAAGCTATGTTGCCCGTGAATTAGTAAAATTGGGTGGCGATCCGGTTTACCGTGAAGGGTTTGTTACTGATAACGGCAATCAAATTCTGGATGTATATGGTTTAGAAATATTAAAGCCCATTGCTCTTGAAGAAACAATTAATAATATCACTGGCGTTGTCACCAATGGTTTATTTGCAAAACGCGGTGCTGATAAAGTGCTGATTGCCGATGAGAATGGGGTTCAAACTATTACCCCCAGATAGACATTATTTTTTGTCACAGCGCTTGCGCAGGGCCGGCCACAGGGACCGGCCCCTAAAGCCGACCCTTCAAAGGGGGATTTAGGTGGTTACACATTATAGGCGATGCAAGGTGAGGTAATTTAAACTCAATAAATCATTTGCAAGATTAGCTCGATTATATATATAGTGAAAAGACCTTCTTAAACATAAAAAGGGAATTTTATGAAACTTGGTCCAAAAATGAGTGATCATAGTAAAGAAGTAGTTGACCCACTTTTGTTCTGCTCTCCTGGAAGTTACTTGCCTTTGGCTATAGCATTTAAAATGCTTTTTCAAGAAGAAAAACCTGCGCCGGATGCTTTAGACAAATCAGGGAATAACAATAAACCCACCCATAAATAGCAAATGGTTTTTAAGAGATGCTTCTTCAAAATGAAGTCGAAAAAAATAGACTTAAGGTATACTCGTTTATAAATGTTCATGACGCGCTATAAAATGTGTTACCTCGGCCTCAACTTCCAAATAGCTATTAATTCTATCGCGCACTATTAAATCATGTTTAATAGTGCGTTCGTGTTGACGTAGATGAACTAGCCATGTTTCTACTAAAAATGTTTCGAAGAATATATTGGGCTTTTCAATATCTTCAAATATCTCCCAAAAGTATGCTCCGGTTCGTAAACGTTGTCTTTTAATGAAGTGTATGTCTTTTAAGAATGCATGCCGGTTAGCAGCACAAACCGTATAACGTAATGTGACGAGCACAGGGCCATCTTCGTTTTGGATGGGCACAGCTATATTAGGATCGCGCCAGTGTTTAGAGGGCGTGATATCAATTAAACTATCACGATGTAGCGGCCAGAACTTGGTTAATAATAGCGTAAACAATATTAAAAAGCCTGAAATATAATGCGCGTGGGATATCCCCACATAGTTGCTCAGTTGGCCCCAGAGTGCACTGCCAATAGACATCGCACCAAATTGAATCGTCATATATAGCGCAATACCACGACCTCTAACCCAGTCTGGTAATGCAAGCTGGGCTAAACTGCCTAATGTCGGCAAAATCGTAATCCAAGCAATACCGGCAATAAAGCTGGCAACTAAACCTACCACAGGATGATGGGTTGCGCCAAAAAGTAATAAGGCAATAGCCGTTTCTACGGTGGCCAGGGCAACAAGCTCATCGGCATTATATTTAGATCGAAGATCATGTAATAAAAAGGACCCAACAATAGCGCCCATGCCAACCATGCCAAGAAGTAAACCGTAAAACAGGGCCCCACTCTTAACTTGTTCATTGGCAACCAAGGGCATGAGTGCCCAATAACAACTAGCAAAGAATAAAAATCCAGAACCCCTTACTATGCTAGCACGTAGTCGTAAATTAGCACTTGCGTGTCTTAATCCTAATTTCATTGAACCGAAGAATTTTTCCGCAGGGTGTTTTGAGTTTTTTTTATGAATTGGTTTCCACCAAAACAGCGCTGCAATAATGCCAAGATTACTAAGGCTATTCACTAAAAAGGGACAAAACATGCCAGAAAAAACAAGAATAATGCCCGTCAAGGCAGGCCCAATAGCACGACTCAAATTCATGCTTATGCCATTGAGCGTAATTGCTTTTGTTAATTCATCTCTTTGTACAACTTCTGGAATAATAGCTTGCCAACTAGGATAAATAATGGCGGCGCCAGCACCTGACAAAAAAGTGAATAGCAGTAATAATCCAGGTGTAATGTATTGATAATAAACTAACCAGGTTAAGATACTCATTGTGATTGTCAACAGGACTTGTACAAGGATAATGAGTTTCCTTTTATCTAGAATATCTGCAAGTGACCCTGCAGGGAAAGCAAATAAAAATAGTGGAAAAACTGTGGATGCCTGAACGAGTGAAACCAACAGAGCACTGGAATTAAGTTCAATCATTAACCATCCAGCAGCAGCATTTTGCATCCAAGTGCCAATGTTGGAGAACAATGTTGCTAACCACAATATTAAAAATACGCGGTTAGCTAAAGGGCTCCAGGCCTTCATTGAATTAGCAAAATTAATTTTAAACACGCCTAAATGTCGATCTCTGTTCTAATAAGTGTAGTTTTTCTTAAGTTTGTTGTATATGGAAAAATAGTATGAACTGGATATGCTATCGCAGGGCAGGCTAACCCTCTCTCAATCTTATTCAAGAGATTACCCCTCACCCTAACCCTCTCCCTCACGGGGAGAGGGGATCAGATCTAAAATTTGGTTTCTTTCCTTCTCCCCTTGAGGGAGAAGGTGGCCAACGGCCGGATGAGGGGAATATCTTAATTAGGGTGAGGAGTGTTTAAACATTCTTTTTCGCTCCCGTCATACCCGCCGTTAAAATAAAACTCATTGCCTCATTAACAGACCAATCCAATGGGGTAATGGCTTTACGCGGCACAACGGTGGCGATGCCACCTACCATGTAACTTAAAGGTATATAAACCAACACTTCATCTTCTGAACCCAGCGCAGGTGTCATGGTGGTTAAAACATCTTTGGTCACAAAGCCCATCACTTTGCCAAATTTAGTTTGCACCATCACGGCTTGCTGGGCACTTTGATTGCTTTTATCAAAAAAGTTCAACAGATCTTGAATAGCGTTGTAGATAGTTTTGATAAAGGGTATTTTTTTGACTATGGTATCAGCTTGTTGGTAAATTTTTCTGACCATCCAGGCATTGACCAGTAAGCCCAACATAAAAATTAATAACACCCCAACAATAATACCCAACCCCTCAAAATAATATTCAGGTGGAATGTGTTGACGTATATATTGCCCAAAAAAAGCTTCTATACTGGTAAACAGCCAAAGCACTATAGAAATGGTCATCGCAATAGGCACAAAGGCCTTTATGCCATTCCAGAAAATTCTTCCTATCATATTTTTGCCTTATATTTGGTATCAAAAGTTTGATGTCGTTCATCAATAGCCGCTAATTTTGCCACATTAGATTGATATTTTTTATTGGTCGTCAATAATGTCAAAAAGGCTGATTGATCCACTTGGAGATCAGATTCTGTTAAGACACCCATTTGTTCAATCTGCGCAAAGGTCGGCGGTGTGCTGTGTTGCTGTATGAAAGCGGCATATGCGCCGTCATATAAAGATTGCATGCGCTTAATTTCAAATATAAATTCGTTGTTTAAGGGCTCTTTTACTTCATCTGCCTTTTCTAATTTAATGTTCACCATTGCCTTTAACACGTAAGGCCACTCAATATCTTTGGTTCTATAGATATAAAGTTGAACCATTGAGCCAAATAAATTTGCCAGCATATTACCTACCCCGGTAAGCGCCACCAGTGCATAGCTTGCCGCTAAAGGAAGTGTCAGCGCCATGTTAAGCGGCGTGGCTAAATACCCTGCAGCAATGACAATTGTCCATAAAGCGCTAATACCCAAAGCACCCCACAGTAACCTCACCCCATACTGACTTACCAAATTGGTTGTCCATTCATTATTTTGTTTTTTGTAAGGTCTTTTAAAAATCATGCCTTCAATCAATGCCGGGATCAAGGCAAAAGTCCCAAAAACACCCCCCAAAAGCGGGCCTACTAATTTATTCAATGCCTTAGGAAGATCAAATAGTTTTGAGCCACGTTCAATTTCAAAAAACAATCCTAAAAATCCCTGCGGTAAAAAGTTGAGCAACCCTTGACCTAAATCTCTGCCAATTTGATACCCTCCTAAACACCAAGTATAACCTGCGGCAAAACGCGCATTTTCTCTGTTGTTAATAACACCGTTTAACATGGTTTATTCCTTCATTTAATGGTATTAGTTTGTTTGTCTTAACAACCATAATGGTGATAATTGAAAAACTTTTCTTGTCCCAATAAGGCCAAAAATCATCACGGTGAGTGTACTTGCCAGCACGGCCAAGGCAACCGCGGTGTAGTGTATCGTGAGCGGCATCTCGAAAAACCGATGTGCCAAATCTTTGGCTATCACTACGGCCATAAAGCAACCCGTTATCCCTGCGAGCAATCCTAACACACCAAATTCAATCAACAATATTTTGCTCACTAAATACTTATTGGCGCCCAAAATTTGCAGCATGGCGCTTTCAGTAAGGCGCTCTTTAAGCGAAGACAAAACACTGGCATACATAATGAGTACGCCAAGTAAAAATACCAGTGTTAATAATAAGGTAATGCCCATCGAAACTTTATTTATTATTTCTCTGGCTTTTTGAATTAAAGCATCAATATCAATGATGGATATTTGCACAAACTCCTTGGTTAAAGACATGAGATTTGACTTCTCACTGGTTGGCAAATAAATGCTGGTAATATAAGAATGTGAAAAATGATCAAGCACTTTGGGCGGGAATATCACAAAAAAATTAGGTTTAAAGCTTTCCCATTGCACCGTTCTTATTTGTACGATTTTTCCTGTGATCACCTTGTCGGCAATTTGAAAACTGATGGTATCTTGAAGTTTAAGCCCCTGCCTTTGAGAAAATTTTTCTTCAATAGAGATAAGCGATTGTCCTTCTTGAACCGTTTGCCAATTGACACCTTGGACCACTTGATTATCTTTGGGTAACTCTTTCATCCAGGTTAAATTTATCGGACGTTGTAAACCTTTTTTATTCTCAGATGTCTGATCCCATTGCTCAATAGACTTGCCATTAATATGGCTCATGCGTCCACGCACAATAGGATAAAAATGCACATCCTTGATATTTTTGTTAGCAAACCATTGTTGCAATGCTTCAAGCTGATTGTCTTGTATGTTTAATAAAAAATAATTTGGGGTGCTGATGGGTAACTCATTTTTCCATGTTGTCATAAAGTCTTTTTGAATGATATGAATCAGCATTAAAAAGGTAATCACTAAGGTAAACACCAACCATTGGATGATGCTATTACTTTTATGACGCACCATATAAGTAATGGCGAACCGCCAAGTTATAGGCCCGCGGTTTAAGTGTTCAAAACCGCGCCAGGCAATATAAGCTAAGGCAAAAGCAAGTATACTAATAAGCAAAATAAGACGTCCTAATTCAAGGGCTACATTTGCTTCTTGAAGATAAAAATAAAATAAACTCGATAAAGTCAAAACCGATAGTAATGCTAACAACCAGCTTAAACGCGATTGCGGTACTCTTTGTCGTTGTAGCAAGTGCATAGGACTTACCTGCCTAAGTGCGACAATGGGCCCTAAGGCAAAACCAATGAGAATGAGTAACGCGCTTATTACACCAAGCGCCCCCCCTTGCCAGTTTATTTTAAGCACCGCCTGGGAAAATTCACTATTTTTCAGCAAAAAGACGGCCATAAAATAGCCTGCGACAATGGCAAACAGAATAACGATAAAGGCCATCAGACATAAAGCAATAAATTGCGTTTGAATAATAAGACTGTTATTGGCGCCAAAACTTTTCCAAACGGCAATACTTTTTTGTTGTCGGACACTGTATTGATGGGCACATAAGGCAATAACGATGCCGGCTAGTATAAACTGTATTAAAATAATCACTGCCACATAGCGTTGTGCAACTATGAGCACACGGTTAATAGCAGGACGATTTTGTGTCGCGCTCACCCAAGTAATATCCGCATTATTGTCTTTAAAATGCAGCTTATATGCGCTCAGCTTTTCTACTGTGGCAGCAAGTAACAATCTATAGGTAGCGCGGCTACCTTCTTGCAACACCCCCATAGCGGGTAAATCTTTGGCATTGACATAAGCCACTGGCGCTAATGCACTACTATCTGATAAGGCTATTGGCCTGTCTTTTAAGATCCCAGCCACTGTCAGTGTCGCATCGCCCACCTTGACCATGTCATTGATTTGCACATTTAATTTTAGTGCCAAAGTGTCTTGTAAATAAATGTGTCCTAAAGGAGGCGGACCTTGTATTTCTTGAATTGTTGGTGTTGCGATACTTAACTTGCCTCTTAAGGGAAACTCCCCGCTAATGGCACTTATTGACACAAGTTCTGCTTTATCATTCACCATGATCATGCTAAAAAAATCAATCACATTTGCCGCTTTTAACCCCATCTCGCTTGCGACCTGTTGATAATCTAAAGATAGGGGATCGGGGGATTCCACAAGCAAATCTGCTCCTAACAAGGTGGCTGCTTCCTTGTTCATCGCAGTATCTAATGCTTGCGTCAGCGTAAGTAAAGTTGTGATGGAAAATATGGCCAAAAATAATGCCATGGCCATTATTTTAAATTCAGCATGATGTCTTTGGCGCCATGTATTTAAGACCGTTAACTTTAGCAACATGTTAAGTATCCTGCTTTAAGTGTAATTTTCCTTGTTCTAAAACATAAACACTGCCACATTTTTGCGCTAAATTGAGATCATGGGTCACAAATATCAACGTCGTCTTTAATTGATGTTGCAAAGTAAACAACAAGGCTATTATTGCATCACCCGTGTTGGTATCTAAACAACCTGTAGGTTCATCGGCAAATAATATCTTAGGCTTAATCGCATAAGCACGCGCAATGGCAACACGTTGTTGTTCTCCGCCTGAAAGTTGATAGGGATAGTGCGTCAGCCTGTGGTGTAAACCCACTTTTGTTAAGATCTCTTGCGCCTGTTCTTTGGGATGCGGTTTTTGGCAAAGCTCTAAAGGCAACATGACATTTTCTTGCGCAGTTAAGGAAGGAAGTAATTCAAAATTTTGAAAAACAAAACCCACTTTACCCAAACGTAATCTTGCTCTTTGATCTTCAGTCTGTTTACTTAAAGACACCCCATCGACGACTATTTCTCCGCTCGTGGGTATATCTAGCCCTGCTAGTAAACTAAGTAGCGTTGTTTTGCCAGAACCTGAAGCCCCAGCAATCGCAACAGACTCTCCTTCATTGACCTTCAAATTGACCCCTTTTAGAATATCTATAGGTCTATCTAAAGTGGTAATTCTTTTTTCAACATTTATGGCATCGATTATGGTCATCTTTCACCCTAAAAGTCTAAACATAATGAAAAATCATTGGAAATATGTCCTCATTCTTTGCCTATTATATGTAATACCTTGTCTTCCTTGCCAGGCTCATCCGGTTCTCCTTGTGGTGGGAGATAGTCTAAGTGCAGCATATCAAATTCCACCTGAAGATGGTTGGGTTTCCCTATTAGAAAATAAACTAAAAAAAACTTACCCTAACATCAAAGTGGTAAATAGTAGCACTGTGGGGGATACCACGGGTAAATCCTTAGAATACTTACCCGATTTACTTAACACCCATCATCCGGATATTGTGATTTTAGAACTGGGTGGAAATGATGGATTACGTGGTTTGAGTGTGCAATCAATACGTGACAACTTAAGTAAAATGATAGAGTTATCTTTAAATGCCAAGGCTAAAGTACTATTAATAGGCATACGCTTGCCACCAAATTACGGCAAAGCTTATACCGAGAAATTCTATGAAAATTATTCACAATTAGCACAGCAATATCATATCGCGCTGGCTCCTTTTTTGCTTGAAAATGTGGCGTTAAATCCCAAACTGTTGTTTGAAGATCGTATACACCCTACCCGTGAGGCTCAGCCCATTTTGGTCGATAATGTGTATCCGTATCTTGTTCCATTACTCCCAGCAAACCCTTAAATCCGCCTTTATCTTTTTATTGGTACCGTTAGTCGTATGTTAAGAGATTTGATTTCTATAACAGTATAATATCGCCCGTTAGTTACATTGCGCACTAAAGTACTGTTTGTATCAAGGACTGCCCTCATGAGCCATAAGCCTTTACAGCTTTTACAAAGCCAAGCTTCCGTAGTAACGGAAGGTTTAGCTTATGAGCGCAATATGAGGAAATATCAAGATTCACTACGATCCTTACAAGCAGCAGAACTTGCGCTTAAAGAAGATATTGAACACAAAAGCCAGCAACTTACTAACGATATCCGTGAGATGGCTGTTGAATTTAATATCCTAAAAACAGAGCATATCCACATTGAATTTGAATTAAAACAAATTACGCATCCTGGCTGGCTAAGCCAGATTTATGCAAACTGGCAACAAATGAGCATGTTAAAACAGGTGCAATCTGCTCTGGGTTTACATCAAACGCCTAATGCTGATGGCATTTTTAAAACCGCCCTAGAAATATCACTTTTAAAAAATGCTGTCCAAGACACCAATCAAAAAGCACATACATTTGCCACTAAACTTGAAACTGTTTCAGAGAGTTCTTCTAAATTAACAGATACTTTGGGAAAAGTTGAGATCCTCTTAAACAAAGTAATCCGTATCGAAGCCACTTGCCAAGAAGTTGCAAACAATTTCCATACGCTATCTGAGCAACAAAAAAAGTTAATTGATGTTCATGAGCAAGTAAAAGGCCACGAAGAAATTATTGCCTCACTTGAAAATGCAGCACCAAGAAAAGACAGTTTAGTCAGTGCTGTTTTAGAAATTTCAAAAGGACAAACACCTGAAAGTGGCATCAAGCCTGTTTCACTGAAAATGACAGATGTGATCACAAGCAATGAATCCAGTTTGTTTCACCAGGATACAGCGCAAACAAATGCGAATAGTGCGCAAATGGTAACAACGCTGCATACCGCAGAGCTTGCCATAACAACGGTGACAGAAAACTAATTTTCCCCCACCCAAGGATGGGACCCTTTTGGCAATCTACTCCCATTGATTGCCTTTTTGCCTCGTCCCCCGACGGGGCATTTTTTTGTTTGAAAGCTAATTAAATCACCAAAATTATTCTTACTTTATTATTATCTCTCTATACGAACGCTCTTACAGTTGGTAAACTACCCGCAAAAAGTGAGAAGCGTAATGCCCAGTATTTTTCGAAACGAAAAATGGTTCGTTATTGGCAGCCTACTAGTGCTATTAGGCTCTGCTTTTATTGCTTATTATTTTTATTCAAGTTGGAAAACTCTCAACGTTGTCAATTTACCTGTTCCAGACTGCGATCTTGCCAAAGGCACTTGTTATTCAAAACTTGATTCCGGCGAACAAGTCGCTTTGACCATTAAACCAACCCATATGCCGGTATTAACTTCTGTTTTATTAGAAGTGAAAACCGATAATATTTCCGTGAAAAAAATGTTTATTTATTTCAAAGGTGCGGAAATGAATATGGGTGAGTTTCGTTATACGTTGCTACGCCAAAAAGATGGGATTTATAGCACCCAAACCATATTACCTACTTGTATACACGATGATATGATTTGGCATGCGGTGGTGCATATTGAAGCGAATAATAAGCACTATAGCGCGCCATTTGTGTTTGTGAACCATCGGCCAGATTCGGCGTAAAATTTCCCCCCTTTAAATAAAAGAGGGGAAACAGCATTTAATTTTCTTAATCATGCACTCTGGGGTTAAGCTCGCCTTTCTTATAACGCTCAGCCATTTTCTCTAAACTGAAAGTTTTGATTTTGCTGGCATTACCTGCTGTACCAAATGCTTCATAACGCGCCATACAAATATCGCGCATTGCATTGGTGGCTTCGCTTAAATATTTACGGGGATCAAACTCTTTACCATTAGTGGCAAAGAAACGGCGCAATGTGCCGGTAACGGCCATACGTAAATCGGTATCGATGTTTACTTTACGCACACCATGTTTAATGCCTTCTTGAATTTCTTCTACAGGCACACCATACGTTTCACCCATAGTGCCACCATATTGATTGATGATTTTTAACCATTCTTGAGGCACAGAAGAAGAACCATGCATGACTAAATGGGTATCTGGAATGCGTTTATGAATCGCTTTGATACGCTCAATGGCCAAAATATCCCCTGTAGGTGGACGGGTAAATTTATATGCCCCATGGCTGGTACCAATAGCGATAGCTAAGGCATCTACTTTGGTCGCTTTAACAAATTGCGCCGCTTCTTCTGGATCGGTTAAGAGCATACTATGGTTTAATTCACCTTCAGCACCAGAACCATCTTCTTTGCCTGCAGTTAAGGTTTCTAATGAACCAAGGCAGCCTAACTCACCTTCAACGGAAACCCCACACGCATGAGCCATTTGTACAGCCAATGAAGTAGTTTCAACATTATATTCAAAACTAGAAGGCGTTTTCATATCTTCCTTTAAAGAACCATCCATCATCACCGAAGAAAATCCTAATTGGATGGACTGTTGGCACACAGCAGGAGAGGCGCCATGATCTTGGTGCATACAAACTGGAATATGCGGAAACTCTTCAATGGCCGCTTCAATTAAGTGTTTTAAAAATCTTGAGCCCGCATATTTTCTGGCACCAGCTGACGCTTGCACAATCACCGGGCTATCGGTTCTGTCTGCGGCTTCCATAATGGCACGCATTTGCTCTAAGTTATTAACATTAAAAGCAGGTACGCCATATCCGTGCTCTGCAGCGTGATCAAGAAGCTGTCGTAAGGTAATTAAAGCCATGGTTTATCTCCAACAATCGTTTTATCAAAATTATTCAGTTAAGGGTTGTGCGGTGAGTATTTTCAAGGCATTAGTAAAACCACCCACCCCAAGAATATCTCCTTTGGTGACAATCACTTTGTCCCCTGCCTCTAACAATCCCATTTTCACTAAAGTACCTAATGCTTGGCGAGAAATTTCCCAAGTTTTGTGCTGTGTTACATCAAATTCCACAGGATAAACACCACGAAACATGGTCATTCTTCCACATGTGATCGCATGTCGGCTTAGACCATAAATGGGGATCCCAGAGCGCACACGTGACATCCACAGTGGTGTTGAGCCCGATTCTGTGAGCGCAACTATCGCTTTAATCGGGACATGGTTCGCAATGTACATTGCCGCCATCGCAATCGCTTGATCGTGGCGCTTAAATTGTGCTTCATCCGGAATTGATGCTCGCGCTTGACGTTGCCTTTCAGCGGCAAGACATATTTCATCTAAAATGGTAATCACTTCAACTGGGTAATCGCCAGTGGCGGTTTCAGCAGACAACATTACCGCATCGGTGCCATCTAAAATGGCATTGGCCACATCAGAAACTTCGGCACGCGTTGGAATGGGATTTTTAATCATCGATTCCATCATTTGTGTGGCCGTAATAACCGCTTTATCTAATAATCTCGCCCTGGCAATAATGTACTTTTGGATCCCAGGTAATTCGGCATAACCCATTTCAACGCCTAAATCACCTCTGGCAACCATCAAAGCATCGGTGGCTTCAATAATTTCATCAATGTTTGCACAGGCTTCAGCGCGTTCAATTTTTGCCACGATGAGCGCTGTTGAGCCAGCATCTTTGACTAAACGACGTGCTTGAAAAATATCATCTGCAGTTTTGGGAAAGGAAAGGGCCACATAATCCACGGCTAAGTCGCCAATAAATTCGATGTCCTTGATATCTTTATCGGTTAAACTAGGCGCAGACAACCCACCGCCTTTACGATTTAATCCTTTATTGCTGGTAAGCCTGCCACCGACTTTAGTAATACAATGAATGGCACTGCCCACGACTTTTTCTACAACGAGGATAATGCGCCCATCATCCAGCAGTAAATGATCTTCTGGCGCCACTTCACTAGGTAAAGCAGGATAATCCAACCCCACCCTTTCCTGGTTGCCACTGTCAGAGGGATAATTAGCATCTAATATAAAATTATCACCCACTTTGAGGACAATACCATCTTTAGAAGCAAAACGGGCAATACGGATTTTTGGCCCCTGTAAATCCACCAAAATACCCACAATTTTATTGAGATCTTTTGCACAACTTTTTGCTAAAGCAATACGTCGCTTTTGATCTTCTTGTGTCCCATGAGACAAATTGATACGCACAAGATTAACGCCCGCTTGTATCAGCGCACGCATGATTTCAACGGAATCAGTAGCAGGCCCCAAAGTCGCTATAATTTTTGTTCTTCTTGGCATTATTTTCATATGGTCGATTGGACCTCTAATTTACGGGTTTGTAAAACGGCAACAGCAGGAAGTAAATTTCCTTCTAAGGCTTCTAAAAAAGCTCCGCCCCCTGTGGATAGATAGGAAATTTTATTTTGAACATGAAACTGTTCAATGGCGGCCAAAGTATCGCCACCACCAGCAACTGAAAAGGCCTTTGAGCTCACAATAGCATCGGCTAAGCTTTTTGTTCCTTGGGCAAAAGGTTCATATTCGAAAACGCCCACAGGACCATTCCATAATATGGTTTTAGCCTGCTCTAAACATTTTGCTAAGCTCAAACAAGATTGTGGACCAATATCAAATATTTTATCGTCAGCCCCAATGTGGGCACAATCTTTCACAACCCCTTGCTCATCGTTAGATAAAGATTTTGCGACCACCACATCCGTGGGTAACCATATGGTTTTGCCTTGCGCTTTGGCTTTATCTAACATCGATTTAGCCGTTGCGACAAGGGGAGGCTCATATAGCGACTCACCAACTGATAAACCTTTGGCAGCTAAAAATGTATTGGCTATACCACCGCCTACAACTAAGGTATCTACTTTATCTAAAATATTTGTTAATAATTTCAGCTTTGAAGAAACCTTACTGCCGCCTACAATCGCCACCACTGGCCGTTGTGGCGCTTCTAATACATGATCAATAGCTTGTAACTCTGCTTGTAATAACGGACCTGCACAAGCAATGGGCGCAAATTTAGCCACCCCATGCGTGGAGGCTTGAGCTCGGTGTGCTACCGCAAATGCATCCATCACAAAGACATCGCAAAGAGAAGCTAATTTTTTTGCTAAATCATCAGCATCTGCTTCCTCGCCATTTAAAAAGCGTACATTTTCAAGTAGCGCAATTTCGCCTGATTGTAATGCGGGCTTTGGCTCCCCCAGGGTAAATAACGGCACTTGTTTACCCAGCTTTTCACTTAAATATTGTGCAATTGGTGCTAAAGAAAGTGCCTTGTCAAAAGCGCCCTCAGTAGGTCTACCTAAATGCGACATCACAATCACTTTAGCGCCTTTGGCAAGCGCTTTGTTTAAGGTGGGAAGGGCTGCATCTATTCTGGCTGTGTGCGCAATGCGCCCCTCTTTGAGAGGCACATTAAAATCTTCGCGAATGAGTACCCATTTGTCCTCTAAATTCACCTTATCCATGGTTAGCATAGTTATTTCGCCTTCATCATGGCCATGGCTGTATCTAACATACGGTTAGAAAATGCCCATTCATTATCATACCAAGCCAACACTTTTACTAAATTACCAATCACTTTGGTTTGGGTGGCATCAAAAGAGGCTGAATAGGGGTTATGATTAAAATCGACTGAAACCAAGGGCGCTTCATTATAAGCCAAAATACCTTTGAGCTCTGATTCAGAAGCTTGCTTGAGTATTTTATTTACTTCTTCGACGCTTGCTTGTTTTTCAACTGTTACGGTTAAATCCACCACGGAAACATTAATGGTAGGAACGCGAATTGCAAAACCGTCTAATTTTCCTTTGAGCTCAGGTAACACTAAACCAATGGCGCTGGCAGCCCCGGTTTTAGTGGGGATCATTGAATGCGTTGCCGAGCGTGCACGACGTAAATCTTCATGGTAAACATCGGTTAACACTTGATCATTGGTATAAGCATGCACCGTGGTCATCAAGCCACTTATCACTTTGAGTTTATCATGAATAGGTTTTACTAAAGGTACCAAGCAGTTGGTGGTGCAAGAAGCATTAGAAACAATGCTGTCTTTCGCTGTTAATGTGTGATGATTCACGCCATATACAATGGTGGGTAAATCACTACCCGCAGGCGCGGAAATAAGCACCTTCTTCGCCCCTGCATCTAAATGCGCTTTGGCTTTTTCAGTGCTTGCAAAATAGCCCGTGCATTCAAAAACCACATCGATTCCCAATTGTTGCCAAGGTAAATTTCTGGGGTTACGCTCGGATAACACTTGAATTTCATCACCATTAATGATCAAACTACCATCTTGCCCAATTTGTACTGTTTTACTAAAACGACCATGTGTCGTGTCGTATTGCGTTAAATGGGCATTGATTTTGGTATCCCCTAAATCATTGATAGCGACAATCTTAAATTCATTTTGTCGGCCTGCATCATAAAGTGCACGCAATATATTACGCCCAATTCGACCATACCCATTAATTGCTACTCTAATTGTCATTTTCAATCCCCATTATTAAATTATTTACTGTTCTAATAATATTTTCTACGGTTATACCGAATGCGCGATAAATATCTTGCGCAGGTGCAGATTCACCAAATCTATCGATAGCAATGATTTGCCCCTCTGCGCCTACATATTTGTGCCAACTTAAGCTAGCACCCGCCTCAACGGCAACACGTTTGGTAACATGGGAAGGCAATACGCTTTCTTTATAAGATTTATCTTGCGCTTCAAAGAGTTCGAAACAAGGCAAGGACACTACTTGAACAGCGATGTTTTTCGCCATTAATTGTTTTGCCGCCTCTAAGCATAAGGCCACTTCAGAGCCTGTGGCGATTAAAATCACTTGAGGTGCGTTACTTGGTAAAATAACGTATCCCCCTTTGTGAATATTAGCCACAACATTGGCTTCTCTTGCTATACCTGGCACATTTTGTCGCGTTAAAATAAGTGTTGTTGGGCCATCTTGTCTTTGAATTGCATGCTGCCAGGCAACTACCGTTTCCGTGGCATCACAAGGGCGCCAGTTATGTAAACCCGGTGTTGCTCTAAGCATCGTTAAATGTTCTATGGGTTGATGCGTTGGGCCATCTTCTCCCAAGCCAATAGAATCATGGCTGAAAACAAAAATGCTTCGCTGTTTCATTAATGCTGCAAGCCTAACCGCATTTCTCATATAATCTAAGAAAGTTAAAAAAGTTCCGCCATAGGGAATAAATGCCCCATATAATGCCATCCCATTCATCATCGCGGCCATACCAAACTCTCGGACCCCATAATGCAAATAATTACCCAGTGCATTTTCATGGGTAATGACTTTTGAACCACCCCAAATGGTTAAATTGGATTCGCTTAAATCCGCCGAACCACCGAGTAATTCAGGCAACACTTCGCCAATACTTTCTAAAACCAACTGTGAGGCTTTACGTGTTGCCAGGGTTTTGTTTTGTTGTTGCGTTTGGTTAATTAAATTTTCAATGTGAGATCCCCAAACTTGCGGCAATTTACCTGAAAAGCGTCTGGTTAATTCTTTGGCAAGCTCTGGATATTTTGCTTCATAATTTTGAAAGAGTGTGGCCCAAGCCTCATGCAATGCTTTACCTTTTTCTTGTGCATTCCACGCTTGTTTAATCTCTTCAGGAATAACAAAGGGCGGATAGTGCCAACCCAAAGATTCTCTGGCAGCAGCAACTTCTGTTTCTCCTAAAGCTGCGCCATGACATTTTTCTTTGCCTTGTAAATTAGGCGCCCCATAGCCAATGATTGTTTTACAACAAATGAGTGTGGGCTGCTTGGTGTTGGCACGTGCTTCATCAATTGCTTTTTGCACCGCTTTTGCGTCATGTCCGTCAACATTGGTGATGACATGCCAACCATAACTTTCAAAACGTTTAGGTGTGTCATCGCTAAACCATGTTTTAACCGGGCCATCGATGGAGATGCCATTATCATCCCAAAAAGCAATTAATTTGCCTAAACCTAAGGTACCAGCAAATGAACATACTTCATGTGAAATGCCCTCCATTAAGCAACCATCGCCCATAAACACATAAGTGTAGTGATCGATGATAGGAAACCCTTCACGATTAAAAGTCGCCGCTAACGTGCGCTCTGCGATTGCCATACCAACTGCATTGGCAATACCTTGCCCTAAGGGGCCGGTTGTGGTTTCAACGCCTTGGGTTATACCGTGTTCTGGGTGGCCGGGTGTTTTAGAATGTAATTGTCTAAAAGCTCGCAGATCATCCAGGGACAGGGCATATCCGGTCAGATGGAGCAAGGAATACAACAACATTGAACCGTGACCATTGGAAAGTACAAATCTATCGCGATTTGGCCAGGTGGGCGAGGCGGGATCATGGCTTAAATAATCTTGCCAAAGTACTTGGGCTATATCTGCCATGCCCATAGGCGCTCCGGGGTGTCCCGAATTGGCTTTTTGGACGGCATCCATACTCAGTGCACGGATAGCATTGGCTAATTGGCGACGGGTCGGGGCAACCATGAAAAACTCCTCGCTAAGTTGTTTGTCATTAGAATTACACAATTCGGATTGAATAAACGGGCAAATTATATCACCTAACTAGGCTCAAGTGAGGATTTTTTAATCAAGAGTGGGATCTTATTTCCACTTAATTGAGCAACCTTGACTCGCAACTTGCTCTTTAGGCCCTTTACCCGTGGTAGCAACCAATTTCATGGCTTCGACCAATTCACGTTTGGCGCCTAGAGGGGCAGGTTTGATACCACTTTCGTCTAATCTTCCGCGGTATTGAAGTTTTAAGTTAGAATTATATCCAAAAAAATCTGGTGTGCATACAGCCCCATAAGCTTTGGCCACTTCTTGGGTTTCATCCAGCAAATAAGGAAAGGAAAAATCCATTTCTTTTGCAATAAGTTGCATGTTTTTATAACTGTCTTCTGGGTAATCGGTGGGATCATTTGAAAGGATAGCCACACAACCAATTTGCTCATTTTGGAGGTTTTTTGCATCCTCTAGCAAGCGCGGCAAAATCGCTTTGACATAGGGACAATGATTACAAATAAACATCACTAAAACACCATTTTTGAGCGTACAATCGGCCAAGCTATAATGCTTACCATCAACCCCCAGTAAACGAAAGTCAGGGGCGGGTTTTCCAAAGTCACAAACGGGGGTTTTGGTTAATGCCATAGTCAGCTCCTTATTGTCTCAACCGTGGAGTATATCACTTATAGAATCTATGCTAACCTCCGTGTAACTTCCTGACTATTAAACAACACACTGGCATTAGAGGGAAATCATGTCGCAATACCGTTTATTTACTTCTGAATCAGTTTCGGAAGGTCATCCAGATAAAATTGCCGATCAAATCTCAGATGCTGTGTTAGATGAGATCCTAAAGCAAGATCCTACCGCCCACGTTGCCTGTGAAACATTTACCAAAACCGGCATGGTATTAATTGGCGGTGAAGTACGCACCAAAGCATGGATTGATATTGAAACCATTGCCAGAGAGGTTGTTAAAGACATTGGCTATAACCATTCTGATTTGGGTTTTGATTATGAATGCATCGCCGTGTTAAATGCTATTGGTAAACAATCACCTGATATTGCTATGGGCGTGGATGAAACAGCTACCCATGAGCAAGGAGCAGGTGATCAAGGTTTAATGTTTGGTTATGCCACCAATGAAACTTCGGTATTAATGCCAGCTCCCATCACTTATGCGCATTTACTGATGATGCGCCAAGCTTATGTGCGTAAAGAAAACATTCTCCCCTGGGTAAGGCCAGACGCGAAAAGCCAAGTGACATTTGAATATGAAAATCATAAACCCGTGCGGGTTCAAAGTGTTGTGCTTTCAACGCAGCATGAGCCGGAGATTTCACAATCACAAATAATTGAAGCCGTGATGGAAGAAATTATCAAACCCGTTATCCCCAAAGAATGGCTCACCAAACAAACTGTGTACCATATCAATCCTACCGGGCGCTTTGTGATAGGTGGCCCTTTTGGTGATTGTGGTTTAACCGGCCGAAAGATCATTGTCGATACTTATGGCGGCATGGCACATCATGGTGGTGGAGCTATGTCTGGCAAAGATGCTTCTAAAGTGGATAGATCAGCTGCTTATGCTGCACGTTATGTAGCTAAAAATATTGTTGCCGCAGGTTTAGCAGATAGAATTGAAATTCAAGTTTCCTACGCCATTGGTATTGCAAAACCTACTTCAATTGCAGTGAACTCTTTTGGTACAGGTAAAATTGCTGATGATAAAATTGTCACATTAATTGAAGAACATTTCGACTTACGACCCAAGGGTATTATTGAAATGCTCGATTTACGCAAACCCATTTATCGAAAGACTGCCGCTTATGGCCACTTTGGCCGTGAGAATGAAGGTTTTACCTGGGAACGCTTAGATAAAGTAGAACTATTAAAAGAAGCACTCTAAAGGGAAATAAAGAAAATGTCAGCAACGACAACAAAAGACTATTGGGTAGCCGATCTTGGCTTGGCCGATTGGGGACACAAGGAAATTGCGATTGCATTTACCGAAATGCCTGGGTTACAAGCACTATGTGACAAATATGGAAAAGACAAACCGTTAAAAGGCGCTCGTATCGCCGGCTGTTTACACATGACCATTCAAACTGCCGTGTTAATTGAAACATTAATTACCTTAGGCGCCAGTGTGAGATGGTCTTCTTGTAATATTTTTTCTACCCAAGATCATGCCGCTGCTGCCATGGCTGCCAAAGGTGTCAGTGTTTTCGCCAAAAAAGGCGAAACTGAAGAAGAATATTGGTGGTGTATTGAACAAACCATTTTAGGTAAAGATGGCTGGCGACCTAATTTATTGCTAGATGATGGTGGCGATTTAACCAAAATTATGCATGAAAAATATCCTGAATTGTTAAAAGAAATAAAAGGTCTTTCTGAAGAAACTACCACCGGTGTGCATCGATTATATGAAATGGCACAAGCAAAAACATTGCGTGTGCCGGCTATTAATGTCAATGATTCTGTCACTAAATCTAAATTTGATAATTTATATGGATGCAGAGAATCCTTGTTAGACGGCATTAAGCGGGCAACCGATGTAATGATTGCCGGCAAAATTGCGGTCGTGCTGGGTTTTGGCGATGTTGGCAAAGGCTGCGCTCAGGCGTTTCGCGGTTTAGGTGCAACTGTTTGGATCACTGAAATTGATCCCATCTGTGCCTTGCAAGCCTGCATGGAAGGATATCGCGTGGTGACCATGGAAGATGCTGCAACCCAAGGCGATATTTTTGTAACGGCTACCGGCAATATGCAAGTCATCACCCATGAGCATATGGTTAACATGAAACATCAAGCCATAATTGCTAACATTGGACATTTTGATTCAGAAATTGATGTTGCTTCTTTAAAAAAATATCCCTGGGAAAACATTAAGCCCCAAGTGGACCATATTATGTTTCCCAATGGAAAAAGGCTTATCTTGTTGGCCGAGGGGCGTTTAGTAAATTTAGGGTGTGGTACCGGTCACCCTAGTTTTGTCATGTCGACTTCTTTTACCAACCAAGTTTTAGCGCAAATTGAACTTTGGCAACATGCCGATAAATATCCTATTGGGGTGCATGTATTACCCAAGAAAATCGATGAGCATGTGGCCAGGCTCCATCTAGATAAAATTGGCGCTAAGCTCACCACCCTTCGCCCCGAGCAAGCGAAGTATCTTGGCGTCAACATGGATGGTCCTTATAAGCCAGAACATTATCGATATTGAGCACTTATGTTTATTCCAAGAATTTATTACCCTCAGCCTTTAAACGTGGGCGATACAATCACTTTTGATAAAGACAGAGCGCATTATTTATTAACGGTGCTACGCCTTATCAGCCAAGATGAAGTAATCATATTCAATGGCCAGGGCGGCGAATATGATGCACAATTAATAGTAGACAAAAAAAGAGTACACGCAAAAATATCCGCTTTTAAAAATATCAACAGAGAGTCTCCTTTAGAAATTCACTTAGGTCAAGCATTGGCCCGTGGTGACAAAATGGATTTTATTATCCAAAAAGCAACCGAGCTTGGCGTGAGCAGCATCACGCCCTTATTTTCAAAGCAAAGTCATGTCAAACTGGACCAAGCGCGTATTCACAAAAGAATGGAACATTGGCAAAATATTGCCATCAGTGCAGCAGAGCAATCGGGCCGTCTTAGAGTGCCGACCCTCTACTCCCCTGTTACCCTTGAGCAATGGGTACGCAACCCTTTTCAAGGGTTCTCATTGGTGTTTTCCCCCGCTAGCCAAAATTCTCTCAAGTCTATAACTCCTGGCTTGTCACTTCGTGTTGCTATTGGACCAGAGAGTGGGTGGGATGATAATGAAGTCAGAATGATGTTATCGCATCAATTTACAGATGCTACATTGGGGCCACGTATATTGCGTGCAGAAACAGCAAGCATGAGTGCCTTAACAATGCTGCAAGGATTTTATGGAGATTTATGCGAGGTTGCTTCTTCAACAATTAATGATAACTTCTGAAGATCTACAAGGGTTACTTCTTTTGGTAAGGTGCCTTCTTTAGCTAAGAGTGCCTTACTTTTTACCTCATCAATCCAGGTTAAATCTTGTGGTTTAATTTTTATTCTACCAGGGTGATTTTCCATTAAAATAGAAAAATAGGGAATGTTTGTTTTATTTGAACATAGGCTATGCAGGACCGCAAATTTTAACCTTTTTTTTTCATTCACTTCTTCGGACAAATCAGGCGCCACTAACGGTAAGGTAAGATGTCGCCAATCAATAACCCCCAATAAGGGGCCTTGCGCTATTAAATGAAATTCTCCCATATTCGCAAGTTCGGCAAAGGCCACTGTGGGCAAAAGATAATATTCTGCTTTGTAAGAAAATAATATGCAATCTATATGATTCTTTTTAACGACTTTCATGGGCAGAACCTTGTTCACGATATTGTTGTAATAATTGTAATAGTTCATCTTCAAGATAAGGTTTTGTCAGATAAGCATCAGCACCAGCTTTCATTGCCCGTTCCCGATGTTTTTCTCCTGAGCGCGAAGTTATCATAATCACGGGAATGTTCTTGAATAGGGTGGATTGCTTCATTTTTTCAACTACTTGAAAGCCGTCCATGCGTGGCATTTCTATATCTAACAAAACAATATCAGGCAATTCCTGCTCCATGATCTCAAAGGCATCGACCCCATCGATGGCCGTTAAAGGTTTAAATCCATGTCGTTTTAAAAAACGTGAGGTTACCTGGCGAACTGTCGTGGAATCATCAACAATCATCACTTTGCATGGTGCTTGTTTTTCAAACTCTTTAATTGGGGTTGTTATTTGTTGTCGCCCCATTTTAGCCCAGGCGCATTGAATGAGATATTGTGCGTTTAACACCAGTACTATTTGTCCATCGCCTAAAAGTGATACGCCAGAAATTTCCTTAACAAATTGCAATTGTAGCCCTGCGGGTTTAATAACTATTTCACGGCTACCAATTAATTTATCGATGACAAAAGCTATTTTTTCTCTATCAGATTGTAAAAAAATCACCGGCAACAGGTAATCGTCTTGTTGATTAACTTGTTGTTGCTTTTCCCCTAACATTTGCGCCAAATAAAATAGATCATAGGTGCTGTGCGCATAATTAATTTGCGCGCTGCCATATATAAATTTTTCCTTTATTTCAACTTGTGACACGCGGGTGATCCCAGCTAAATGCGCAAGTGGTATAGCATAGGTTTGCTCACCAACGTTTAAGATCAACGCCTGGCTCATTGAAAGGCTAAAGGGCAATCGGATGGTAAAAAAGGTACCCACTGAGGGGCGTGAACTGACCTGTAACATTCCCCCCAATTTATTAATTTCTGCATTGACCACATCCATACCAAGGCCTCTGCCTGAAATGGGGGTAACCACCTCTTTGGTGCTAAAACCAGGTAAGGAAATGACACGAATGGCATCATCTAATGTCATTATCGTTTTTGCAGACCACAAGTTTTTTTCTATAGCCTTAGTTCTGATTTTATCAATATCAATACCCTGACCATCATCGGAAAGTTCTATAATAATTTCATTTCCTTGTCTTTGCATGGATATCGTGATAACACCATAATCGGGTTTGCCTAAATTTTTACGTTGCTCTTTAGACTCAATGCCATGATCAATGGCGTTTCTCACCATATGCTCAAGCCCTGGAATTAATCTTTCTAATATTTTCCTATCTACTTCACCTTGGGCTTTTACACAAATTAAGTGCGCTTCTTTGCCTAATTCATGCGACACTTGGCGAACAATACGTTTTAATCGTGGCACTAAACTTTCTAAAGAGATCATTCTGGCATGCGTAATGCCTTCTTCTAAGCTTCTTGCTGCGCGTCCCTGCTCTACCAATAAGCTTTCAAAACCACGGGCGCTCAAAGAGACATTGTTACTTAATTCTTCAACATAATTTAATTTATCAACCAAGAGTCTCGTTGATTGTTGTAAAAAAGAATAACGGTCAAATTCTAATATATCAAAGTCATCATAGCCTTTTTCATTCATCACGGATT
The DNA here is from genome assembly GCA_018241965.1 of Pseudomonadota bacterium. GTDB lineage: Bacteria > Pseudomonadota > Gammaproteobacteria > Berkiellales > Berkiellaceae > Berkiella. The sequence goes on from JAFECS010000023.1 coordinate 46,108, forward strand.
GATACATTCGTAGATTAGTGTCAGCTTTAACTTGCAAATAACGCATTTGCTCTTGAATGAGTTTAATTTCTTTGGTCATTTCCGCAAGGGATTCGCGCGCTTTACCCATTTGCTGCGCCAAGTGAGATCGTGCGATGTTTATTTGACCTGCTAATTTACTAAATCTTTCCAAAACATCGGTTTTAATACGAATGACTTCTGTGATGGCTTGCTCTTGCTGGTTTACTTTACTGTGATCTTGCAAAGAGGCTTTTTCGTGCTGATCTGTCTCCTCTTTTTTTATAGTGTCTGGTTCATTGCTTAAGCATTTGCGCAAAGCAGCTAAGGGAATTTCATTATCGGGTATAATGGAAGACTTTGCGAGTTTATCTGTAAACTCATTTAAAAAATCAATAGCCCGTTGTATCTCTTGCAAGACTGTTTCAGTCGCTGATAATTCACTGGAATGGATTTTCTGAATAATCTGCTCTAAACAATGCACATATTCACTTAGCGCCGTCAGACCTATCATTCTGGCGCTACCCTTTAAGGTATGAATTTCACGTAAAATGGGGTCCAATAAATGAAGTTGTGCTTTATTACTTTGCCAATTCTCTAAATGTTTATTGATTGCTTCCAGAATATCATTGGCTTCTTCAATAAATATTTGAATCAGTTCATCATCAAATTTCATGAATCACCAATTATTGACCCCAGGCGTGATCAGCACTAAAGGTATTTTCTTCTGATGATCCTTGCTGCTCGTCAAGTGTTTTGCGTTCTTGTATTGGCAATTTGAAGCCGGCAACAGAATCACGAAGCTCGATGGCCAATTCTGCCAAATGCCCAATGGATGCTGCTGTTGTCATGGTGCCTGAAGCAGTTTGTGTGGTAATTTCTTGAATGACGCCCATGGTTTTAGAAATTTTACTCGCCGTTACGGCTTGTTGCTGAGCTTCGTTGGAAATGTTTTGAATAAGCTCGGCAAGGTGTAATGAAACGCTTTCAATTTTTTCGAGTGCGACACCGGCATCTTGGGCAAGTCTTGCGCCTTGCACTACTTCCGCCGTTGTTTGTTCCATCGATTTGACTGTTTCGCTGGTATCATTTTGAATTGCATGCACTAGTGCTTCAATTTGCTTTGTCGCCAAACTTGAACGTTCTGCAAGGCGCTGAACTTCTTCTGCTACTACCGCAAATCCTTTACCGGCTTCGCCAGCCATAGCTGCTTGAATTGCCGCATTTAACGCCAAGATATTCGTTTGATCGGTAATATCGTCAATAATTGAAACTGTGTCGCCAATTTCCTGCGAGCTTTCGCCAAGACGTTTAATTTGTTTTGCCGTTTCCTGTATTTGCCCTTTAATGCGCTCCATACCGCTAATGGTATTTTGCACCATCGACACACCACTTTTTGCAATGTTTACAGAATTTTCTGCCACCGATGAGCTTTCTGTTGCATTAGATGAAACGTGTTCAATAGAGGCGGCCATAGCATTAATGGCGGCTGTTGCACCGACAATTTCTTTGGCTTGGTTTTCACTGGCTTGGGCAAGGAGTCTTGCGGTAGTTTGTGCTTCTTGTGCAGAAGCAGATACTTGCACTGCTGTGTCATTGATTGTGAATACTAATTTGCGCAATGCGTTTATCGCATAATTTACCGATTCGGCAATTGCACCAGTGATATCTTCTGAAACCGTGGCATGAACGGTTAAATCACCATCAGCCAGGTTTGCCAATTCATCCAATAAACGCCACACTGCAGCTCTGTTAGCACGATGTTGTGAGGCTGTTTGCGCTAAACTTATTTTCGTATCAGAATACAGTTGATAACTCATCCACAAGAGCAACACGATACATACTGCACCTAAAAAATAACCCGACAGGGGCCCAATCATTCTTCTTTCAGAGGCTTTTGCATAGGAGCGCAATAATTCTGTGGATTGATCAAGCAAAGTTTGGCTGCCTAAAAAGATATCATAAGAAGCCGTGCGAACAAGCATTAGCTGCTCTGAGATTTGAATGATTTGCTGCACATTTTCTTGCACATAACTGAACTTTTCGCTAATTAAATCTATTATTTTCCTGGCCTCTGGATCAGTCACTTTAGAGATCCCTAAAGCCAAATTACCATCTCGCATGCCGCTTAAGTAGCTTCCAAATAAATTCGCTTGCCTTGAAAAGGCATCCGCTGAATCAACGGCGTCATCCCCGCCTTGCAGTACCTTATCTAAGTAACGAATAATACGCTCGGCTATCCATTTTTGCCGAGCCGCGACTGAAACCTGATCATTAGGAGCATTATCTTTAAGAAGGATATCAATAACTTTATCTAGCTCAACTTGTAATTGCGGCATCGTTTTATTCAAGTTGGAAGCAATTTGATGTAATTCTAAAAGCGAATTTTGCCTGCTTAAAATGGCATCTGATTTTTCTCTTAAAGGTTTCCAGGTTTCTTCTAAGCGTAGCAATTCTCGATGTCGAATATCAGAGGAAGTCGGCGGCAGCCCTGTTTTAACGTCGCCATTAATCAACGTATCTAAACCACTGTCAAATTCATCGCGTCTATTTCGTAGCAACTCAAAGGCATCTTGTACCCCATCGGCAGCATTACTGGCATTTTTCGCTAAACTTTGAGATAAAATGCGCAGTTCCCCAGCAATGGCAATATAATGTTTATCATTTTCGTCTTGCACGCTCACATACCAAAAATTCATGAACATCAGCAGAATACTTAAGACTAAAAGAATACCCACAAAGGCATAGTCTTTTTTGATGCCACTTTGTCCTGATAGTTCCTTATCTATGACAGCCATCTTATCATTTGTCCTCGATAATCTCGTTTCCTCTTAAAGCAACATCACGAAACTTGGGATTTTGCATGATTGCTTTACAGCTGATAACGGGTAACTCCATATAAGCATTGCGAAATGCCCCCATCATAAACGGAGCAAGTTCAGGGATTGGATGAGAAGTCTTTTTAAATTTTTCTTTATCCTGAATGCGTTGTAGCCCTAACACCCTATCCACTAAAATTCCTGAGGTATCTTTTTCAGTTTGAATCACCAAAATTCTTGATAAATGCGAAATGAGTGAAATTTTCCCGCAAAGAAATCCATTGAGATCTGTGACAGGAAAGAGTTCTCCATGAGAGGTCACCATGCCGCGAAGCCAGGGCTTTACACCAGGAACCTCGGCCAACAAAGGCACCCGCATTATTTCAACGACTTCTTCTAGTGGGGTCAGTAAAACATGCTGACCTGATAAAAAAGACACGCCTACCCAATTCTCAACATTGGTTTCATGGTAAGGTAAGTCTTTCGCGCACCTTAGAACGGTTTGTTCTAATGCAGCAAGAACGGCAAAAGGTGTTAAGATATCTCGTTGCATACCATTGCCTTACAATAGAGTTCCTCTGTTACATATAAGAATGTAAGTATCTAACATAATAATAGTAGCAATGATGATGCTTGTAAGTGGAATTAGCGAAAAATGGATAAACGCATGGTTAGATTAACAGTTGGGAAGTTATTTTCTTCATCTCATAATCGCTCTTTAGTGTTAGATGATCACCAACGATTTGCCAAGATGTTGATTTTTGCTGCCCTCATACATCTTGTTCTATTTATCTCTTTCGATATCAACTATCAGACCCCATTGAAAGCCGTGATGAATACCTTAGTAGAAGTTAACTTAATCCCGGTTGAGGAAAAAATCACAGAATATGTTCCCCCCAATCCGGAAGAAGCTGCCAGCACGCAAAGTCAAAAAGGTATTTCATTCATTGCAAAGACCCCTACCACATTATCTAAAGATAGTGATGCACCGCGAAGAAGAACAATTTCTGCTGCATCGCACGAAAAGCGAGATGCTTCTTACCTGACAAGATGGCAATCCTATGTAGAAAATTTTGGGAATAGCCATTACCCCGAAATAGCTTTAAAAAACAAACTTCGTGGGGATCTCAGGCTACTGGTTGCATTGAATAAAGATGGCTCCATAAAAGAAGTTAGTGTTCGTCAATCATCTGGCATAGCACAGCTTGACCAAGCTGCTATTAAACTTGTGTATCAAGCAGCCCCTTTTGAACCCTTACCCGAGGAAATGACCACCGATACTGAAATCCTTGAAATCATCCGTACTTGGCAATTCCGTGGTGAGTTAACCACCTCATAAACCTTAATATACTGTGACCTAAAGCCTATCCCTCTACCTTCAAAAGCTTGAACATAGTAAGATGACATATATGGGAAAGGGATAGGTGGTACCCTAAGGGTGTAAAAATGAGTGTATATACTTCCTTGCGTGATCATTTTTTGATTGCTATGCCAAGCATGACTGATCCACATTTTACACACTCTGTTATCTATATCTGCGAACATTCTCCAGAAGGCGCCATGGGCATCGTTATTAATATGCCTCTGTCCATCCACTTGGGTGATGTCTTGCAAAATATGAATATTAAAACCGATGATGCTTCTTTATCACATACCCCTGTGCTCGCCGGCGGACCTATTCAACAAGAACGCGGTTTTGTCATTCACCGCGCAAGTGAAGATAAATGGGAATCTTCTTTAGCACTAACCAAAACCATTAGCATTACGACTTCTAAAGATATTTTATTTGCTATTGCCAACCACAAAGGCCCCAAAGATCATATTATCGCCTTAGGTTATGCCGGGTGGGATGGTGGTCAACTTGAACGTGAGATTGCGCAAAATACCTGGTTATGTGGCCCAGCTGATCCACAAGTGTTATTTGATATTGCTCCTGAGAACCGTTGGCGTGCCGCAGGTGCCTTGTTAGGCGTGGATATGGATTGCTTATCTACTGAAATTGGCCATGCATGATCAGGATATGATGGGGACATTTTTAGGTTTTGATTTTGGCACTAAACGCATCGGCATAGCAGTTGGTCAATCTATAACGCAAACAGCGCGCCCCTTAATCACCTTGAGCGCTCAAAACGGCGTACCACAACCATTAGCACTTGCAAAAGTTATTCAAGAGTGGCAACCCACTGCACTGATTGTTGGCTTAGCCATGCAACCTGATGGTTCACATTCTGCCACAAGCCGCAAAGCATTAAAATTTGGCCAAAGTTTACACGCACAATTTCAGTTGCCGGTTTATTACATTGAAGAACGATTAACCAGTGTAGCAGCCTTAGAGCGGATCAAAGAGAGTTCTACCACCAGTGCCATAGAGCGCGATAAAGATGCGCAAGCCGCGGCTATTATTTTAGAGTCCTGGCTACAAAGTGAATTAAAGGAAAAGCATGCTCCAGTTTAATAAACAAAAACGTCTTAAACATTTATTGACAATAGATGGGTTAAAAAAAGAACATATTATTGAAATCTTAAATAAAGCCGAAGATTTTTTTGCCCCTGATTCTAATCAAATTTTACAAACTAGCCACTTACATGGCAAAACGGTTGCCAATTTGTTTTTTGAGCCCAGCACACGTACTCGCTCTACTTTTGAACTTGCTGCCAAAAAATTATCGGCTAATGTACTTAATTTAGATATCTCCCATTCCTCCACATCAAAGGGGGAATCACTGCGCGATACAGTGCGGAATTTACAAGCTATGCAATGTCAAATTTTTGTAGTAAGACATAGCTCCAGCGGCGCTGCTCATTTTGTTGCCGAGCATGTCAATGAAGATGTTTCCATTATTAATGCAGGCGATGGCACCCATGCACATCCTACCCAAGCCTTGCTAGATATGTTTACTATCCGTAAACACCGCGGAGAGTTTCATAAACTCAGCGTTGCTATTGTGGGCGATATTTTACATTCACGCGTAGCACGTTCACAAATTCATGCCTTGCAAATACTGGGAGCCGCCGAAATCCGGGTGATAGGCCCAAGAACGTTATTACCCCGACATATTGAACAATTAGGTGTCAAAGTTTTTCATGATTTACCACAAGGTTTAAAAGGCGTAGATGTGATTATGATGCTGCGTTTGCAAAATGAACGTATGCAAGCAGGATTGCTTCCCAAAGGTAACGCCTATTATCGCTTATTTGGATTAACGACAAAAACTTTGCAATCCGCAAATAAAGACGCGCTGATTATTCACCCTGGCCCCATCAATCGGGGGGTTGAAATTCAATCTGACATTGCCGATAGCCCGAATGCGGTTATTCTTGATCAAGTCACCAATGGCATTGCTGTGCGTATGGCAGTAATGTCAATGTTAGTAGAAAATGCAAAAGGCATAAAATGAATGTAATTATTAAAAATGGCCGCCTCATCGATGTGGCAAATGGTCTTGATAAAATTGCCGACATTGCCATTGAAAATGGCAAAATAGCGTATATAGGCGATATCCCCTCAAGTTTTGCTGCCCATAAAACCATGGATGCCACCAACAAGTGGGTGATCCCCGGTTTGATTGATAGTTGTTCTAGACCCCAAGTACCACATCCACAGGGTACAACGTTGTCTGACGAAGCCACCGCTGCTATAAAGAGAGGGTTTACTGCGCTTTGCATTCCGCCAGATGGCGATCCTATCGTAGATACAAGCGCCAATGCACTTCGATTAAAGCAACAAAATAATGCTTCATTGCCTGCCATTTACCCGATTGGCGCATTAACCACCCAGCTTG
>JAFECS010000024.1 GCA_018241965.1 Pseudomonadota bacterium
CGATAAGACGGTTTAGATTTTCTAGTTTATCCCTTTCTTCCATCACCTCTTTTCTTTTAGCATCAGTTTGCGGAGTTTGATATTTGACTGCAACAAGTTTTCCTGAGTCTAGATCCATGCCGAGAAAAACTTGACCAAAGGCACCTTGACCAAGCTTTTGTTGATCTGTTTCCATAATGGCTATCATTTGCCCATTTTTACCTATCATAACAGGGTATTTTAACCCGAGTTGTATGCCTAAGGGAGAATCTGTTGTGATAAACACATCATTTAACATTCTTTCTGATTGATCTGGCAACTTTTTTGGATCGCTTTTTTTGCTAACTTGTTTAATTCTTGCATCATTAATAATTTCTTGAGCAGCTGCCAGTAAAGGTGAGGGAGGTAGCTTTGCGACATCATAAAGATTTGCGTTATTAATATACGCAGTTCGCATTCGTTGTAGCTCAAACATAGCTTTAGGAGAAACTAAAGTTGCTTCTCTTCTAGAAGAAGAAATAACCATATCTCTGTCACGATCAATTTTTTTATGTTCACGTTGAGCAAATATATCACCTTTGGCTTTTCCAACTTTTTCTACAAATCTATTTGGATCCAATTTTAAAATTTTTTGTTTTGTCGATACCTTTGGTACAGGATCTCTATATGGTTTTTTTTGATTTTGAGCAAGAGAGGGTGGAATGGGAATGCCTTTTTGTTTGTATTCTGCATGTAAAGCCGAAGTGGCCCTGAGAACACAAGTATCTAGTGCCTCGTTTATATCCGTTTCATTAGCACCAGGCTGTTTCGAAAAAACCTCTTTCAAATCTTTTGCTAGCTGTATTTTTTCTAAAATTGTTAAATTATTTTTTGTTTGTGGATCTAAATTATATAATATAGCGTGTTCTAAATCTTTTGTAAGGGCAAATTTCCCATTGACTATAGCCCCCATTTTAAAAATTTCCCAGAATTTTTTTCCGACCTCTGTGTTTTGAAAAGTCGTACTGTATTTTTGAAAGGTTTTATCTCCGACCAAAGGTTGAATCATTTGTTGCAAAGCAAGCGCAGAAGCTATATTAAAGCGTTGACTACGATCAGGGGTTAACAGTTTACTTAATAGAGGATCTTGATTAATCAATGGCATATCATTTATATTCGGGAGCCTACCATATCGAATTTGGAAAATGATGACACCTGCTGCCCACATATCGTTTGCAAAATCGGGAGTTCTTACTTGTGCTCGTTTAGAACCATCTGCGGGAAACAGTTGCGGATTATAGTGATATAATTGGTTTGCAAGTGTAGCTTTGCTGTAAGGACCGTTATAATAGTTATATTTTGAGGAGTCTGTGTCTGATAAATAATAATATGCTGTTTCAGGTGAATGATAAGCGCTAGTGGATAACCCTTCTTCGCTTATGTCGCCATGTTTTCTGGTTAGCCCGAAATCTGTTAATTTTAAGTGATATCCATTTGTGTCATCTCCATATATCAGAATATTACCAGGCTTTAAATCCTGGTGAACATAACCTTTATCATGGAATACTTTAATGCCTTGTAACAGTTCCAGGATGAGAGTATCTTTTTGTTGATCACTAAGCTTTGAAGAGACAGAATGTTTAGTGAGTAATTCTAGACTGCCTTTTGCTTTTACAGAATATACTGTTATTTTTGTTTTGCCTTTGTTTGTGTATTGTTTTCCAAGAATATTTTCTTGAACTTGCTCTCCTTTTGTTTCTTTTGAAATATCAACCTCAACTTTAAGTTTACCAACATCTTCTTCTCTAAACATAGCAAGAACTTCTTCTCTTGTATATCCACGAGCTATCTGACGTTGAATTTCCTTTTCATCATAATCTAATGAAGCGACAAGACTAAAATACTCCATTTCATCACCATCAATTCTCCAGGCGGGTTTCCCGCTTTTTGTTGTTCCAGCGATTTTGGGTAAAACTTGTTTTGTGTCATCAGATAATCTGCTTTTTGTTTCCACAATTAGTTTATATTCGCCATCTTCACCTCGTAAAATGTTTAAGGTTCTAGGGAGTGTTGTTTCTTTTTTGTCTAACCTTAACATTTCTCCTGGTTTTAATGTTTCAATTTCAGCTAATATTTTGTTAATTTTGTCATATTGTTCAGAAGATAAGTTAGCTCTGGTAGAAGGGTCGTGTCGTATTAAGAAGAAATTTAATATTTGATCTCTGGCGAGAGGGGAAACTAATTTCGAAAAAGCTTCTCCTGGTGCTTCCAATTTTGATTGCTGTAACCTTGCTATAAAATCATTAAAATCACGATTAATGACAGACGGTTGTGGTATAGGGGAAAAAGGCACAGGTGCTTCTTGTTGAACTTTGGCAGCGTTTTTCTTTTCAACCATTTTATCAAATATAGAATTCAGTATATTGCTGTGTATGAGAATTTTTCTAAAATCTCTATCAATTTGTAATTTCAATTCTTTATCTGTGCCTTTGTCATTAAACTTTTGTTGATAAAGTTTATCGATAGCAACAGAAAAAGCGTCAAAATTCTCTTTAGCAATTGCTTCGTTTAACATTTTGTTGAACATCGCCGCTTTTTCAGTGTTACGATTTACTTCTGCAATGATATCTATCAAAGAGTTATTGAAATCTTGTTGTAATAAGGCGCTAAATATGTCATCAAGCGGTTTGCTCATGTCATAACTCCTTTGATAGAAGGTGTAATGCCACTTGTATTAATAAAACATAACCTATTCCCACATTTTAATTTATCCAACAAGCTAAATATATAATACCAAAGTGGTGTAGTTTCACTTGAAGGTTGCCAATTAACCTCGCAATTTAGCCGTATATCGGAAATGAAAAGACAAGAAATCTCGATAAATTTACATTGGCGGAGCGTTACAAAACGAATAATAAGCTGAATAACTTATTATAAATCAAATAGTTGTGTAACATACAAACATATGTTAGATTGATGAATCTTGGCTTTTTCAACGATAGGTTACAAATATCATGTTCTTACCCGCGAATTTACTTACCCTCAAATCAAAAGCAGACGAAAAATGGCTCCAAGGTGTTGATCTTGAATCCACCGATTGTGATGTTGAAGATATTGATGCTTGCTTTGATGAAGCCTTTGAAACCTACCAACAAGTTTATGAGACATTAGAACAAGCTACTGTAAAAGCAGTTTTAGCAACCAAAGAAGCGCTCACCGACGATGAGCAAATAGAAATTATTAATTTATATTATGTTTATAAAACGTTGGGTACAGCTTATTTTGATATGGGTGAATATGACACGGCTTATTCATTATTTAAAGAGGCCTATAGCTTACATCAAAGGTACCGATTTTCATTTGAAAAATATGCCAAAGAAGTCAACGAAAAAGAGTTGCATGCCATAGATTACAATTCAGCCTTAGCAAAACTTTATGCCTTGGAAGAAGAAGATCCTAAATATGTTGATAAAGAAACATTAGTTGAAATAGCAGGTGTTTTTACAAAAGAGCTGCAAATTTGCCGTGAAGATAAAAAAACTGGATATAGACAAACACGAATTTTAGATAATTTACTAAAATGTAAAAAATTAGCCTGTGGCCAAGAAATGGAGTTTGCAAACGAAGCACATAAGCAACAAGTGTTATGGACAATTCGTTATGTATTAACCGGCGAACAAATACGTGACACTTTAACTTCTAACACTTTACTAAAATCATTTGATGAATTTTTGCAAAGCGTAACCCCGGCACTGAGTGATGAGCAGCGTGGAAGAATTACTTCCTTTACCCCGCCCAAAAGCTCGGTTGAAACAAAAATAGCAAAAATGCTTGATAATTTGGCCAGATTTAAACAAAGTGCCGAATATAAAAAATTAAAATTGCATGCTTTCCAAGAACAAGCAGTGACTAATTTTGAAACCCATTTAAAGAGCGGCAAAAACAAAGGGTTTTATGTGGCTGCCACAGGAACAGGTAAAACACGCATTTTTATCAGCCAAATTCTGGCGACTAATTCCAAAGCAATTGTATTGGTGCCTTCTATTGCTTTAGCAGAACAAACCCGAGATAAACTCCAAGAACAATTAGACGAACTCGGCATTAAAAAGAAAGTGGGTGTATTTGCGGACAAGGAAAAGTCTACAGGTGATGTGATTATCATGACCTATAATTCCCTTAAAGCACAATTAAAAAGACCGCCTAGAAAAAGAGATTTTGATTTAGACCAATACCCCATGGTAATGTTTGATGAAGCACACTTAGCGCTAACTGAAAAAGCCGATGAAATAGTCAAAGATTTATCACAAGATAAAGTGGTGCTCGGGTGTACCGCAACGGATGAATACAATACTAAAAGACCAAAAGGCGCTTTAAAATCGTTGAAAGAATTGTTTGGCGCATCTAATTGCTATTTTGAATATCCTATAGATAAAGCAATAGAAGAAGATAGCCTTAGCCCCATTCATATTTGTATGGTAACAACAGATCTCTCTTTACGTTGGAAGCGCTCAAGGAAAGAAAAGAAAAAAGGTGGCCAACATGAAATTAGCGAAAAAGAAGCAGCCGAACAAATTAATAAAGATAAAATTAATACCGTTGTAGCTGAAATTTATGCAAACTGTATACACCCAAATACAGGGGAAAGAATTTTTGGCAAGCAAGCAGTTGCATTTTGCGCTGGCGTTGACCATGCAAAGGCAGTTGCAGATAAATTTAATCAAATATTCGAAGACAATGATTATATTAAACAAAAAGGCCTTATTCCGGCAGCCTACATCTCAGGAGAGATGAGCGGTGAAGAGCAAAAAAGAATACTGGATGATTACCGGGCTGGTAAAATCTTAATGCTCTGTGGGTCTGATATTCTGGTTACGGGCATCGATAACCCAAATACTTGCATTGAGTTTAATTTACGTCCTACGCGTTCTAGTGTCATGGCCTTGCAAAGAGGCGGACGTACGGTGCGTAAATCTAAAGACATGCCAAACAAAGTGGCACTTATTTTTGAATTTAATTGGGTGGTTGATGGCCAAGTGTTTTTGCATGACTTTTTACAAGGCAAACATCAATTGGGTAAAATACCGGCCTTAACTGATGAAACAAGCAAACTTCAGACCTTAAGAAGAGAAGAGGTGGCAACCCTTTTTGAAAACGGTGCCCGTTGGGAATTAGATTGGACAGGTAAGGTCAGAGAGCACTCTGTGGGCGTAATACGAAGACAAGTAGAAGTAAAAGTACCCACGCAAACGTTTCCTGTTCCTTTTGCGCAAAAAACTGTTCCAGGTAAAGCGCCTTTAATGCCTGTGATCCCTTCAAGAGCACCGGTCACTTATGAACCACTTGAACATTTAACGCATGTTATAGATAGCTTTGCTGGCAGCTCTGAAGGTTCGTCTTTACTGTTAGATGAAAGGCCCCTAGATCCGCTGCTGTTTAATGAAACACCAGGGGCGTCTTTGTGGAGTGATTTTGGGTTTGATTCAAAGGTTGATGATGAGTTCTGGAAAGATGTACCAGATATATTAAACCCAAATGTACTAGGACTTTAAATAGGCGGTCCTCTTCTGAAATGGGAGAGGGTAAAGCCCTAATCTTTCTTAGCCTGACGCTGGATTTTTTTGATTTTACGTAAAATACGTTCAACTTTAATAGGATGGAGCTTATCTAAGTAAACATACCCATCAAGATGATCCAGCTCATGTTGAATGCATTTGGCAAAATAGCCAGAGGCATCAATTTCTTGTGGTTTGCCGTGTCTATCTTGAAATGACACTTTAATTTTTTGTGCGCGTTTCACTTTTTCATGAAGTTGACTTGGAAAAACAGACATGCACCCCTCATATTCGTTTTGTTCACCTTCACGATAAGTTATTTTCCCATTAACAATACAAAACGGACTTTTTTTATCTTGGGTGTAATCAATTACGGTGATATGCCAAGGAATGTCTAAATCCAATTGTGTTGCTGCTAATGCGGCACAATTTGGGGTCGCATAGTGGGTTTCAAACATATCGTCGATTACTTTTTGAATTTCAGGGCCAAAATTTTCAACTGGCACGCCGACGCGTTTAAGTCGTTTATCAGGATACTGTAATATTTTTAGGATTGTCATAATGTCTAGTCTTGCTAAGCCAATCGTTAATTTCTGAAAAAGTATTAAAATAGCTAACGGTATTAATCAGTTGATCTTGAGTTTGATCTTTAAACACACCGATAACCGGAATATTGGCAGCCAGGGCGGCTCTAATACCTGAGGGTGAATCTTCTATCACCAAGGCTTGCTCGGGTGCTACTTGCGCCTTTTCTAACGCCAACAAATAGGGTAATGGATCTGGTTTATGCTTGCTGCAATCTTCATGAGCGATAATAAAATCAAAATAGGTTTCAATTTTTTCAGCTTGTAAAATATCGCGCACAACTTGTTTGCCTGAAGAAGACACTACGGCGGTAATGTAATTGCTGGCTGTATTTAAAAAGTTTTCTCTCCCATGTGGGTAGGTAAACCCCTCAGGGATAAGTTGCGTAAAGATTTGTCGTTTGAGTAGCCAGATAGTATGGGCATCGTCCTTAAGGTTGTATTGCTCTTTGAGGATAACCGCTTGCGTAGAATCTGCGATGCCAATTAAGCTTTGAAAATTAAGTAAGGCTGGGTTTATACCGTATTTCTCAACAACCAGCTGCCATGCCTTAAAATGCATTACTTCGCTGTAAACCAGCACGTTATCTAAATCGAAGAAAATGGCTTTTAAATTTTGGGGTGGCAACATAGCTGCTTATCGCTTTGCGTAAAAAATGGCAAAATTATAACAGCTTAAAATAAATAGTGTAGAGTAAAACCTTTTAAAGTTGGAAAACTTGCATAATGCATAAGAAAACGCCGTTGTTAGATCTTTTAAAAGAGCATGATTTTTCATATCAGCTCTATGAGCACGAACCTGTATTTACGGTTGAAGAGGGTAAACATGTCAGTGAACAAATCAATGGTGCACATAGTAAAAATTTGTTTTTAAAAGACAAAAAGAAGAATTTCTTTCTGGTGAGTGTGCTTGATCATAAGCGCGTTGATCTTAAAGCACTTGCAAAGCAATATGGCAAAGGCGGGCTATCTTTTAGCAATGCACAAGAATTAGAAGAAAAATTACAGCTTACACCTGGTTCAGTGACACCTTATGCTTTGTTACATGATAAAAGTAATGAAGTGACCTTTATTTTAGATGAAGATTTTTTACAATATGAACTTGTTAATTTTCATCCTTTGCAAAATGATCTTACCATTGGTATGGATATCACTTCTTTTATGCGTTTTTTTGAGATTATTCATCATGTACCACAGATCATTAAAATTCCAGAAATGGGTTAAAATTGTCTATAATTTCTAAAATAGTGGTTAATTTTAAGGATATTACTATGTCTAAAATGCGAACCTTAATTTTGAGCGTGATATTAAGTAGCTGTTATAGTTTACAGGCTCATGATGATAAGCCAACAGTGTACTTTAACTGTGGCAAAGACAGAATTTGGGCTGACTTTCATGATGGTGATAAGCTTGATTTAACCTTAGGAAGAGTTACTTATGTGATGCACCAAGTGAAATCAGGTTCTGGTGCACGTTATGAAACACCTAAAGGTGCAAAACCTCATGTTGTTTTTTGGAATAAAGGCACACAAGCAAGCTTAACAATCGATAAAAAACAGTTTCCAAGATGCCATCAAGAAAAATAAGCTGTTTATTATAATTCAAAATCGCTGTAAGGAACATCAGGCCAATTAGGTGAAATTCGAAATTTTTTTCAACCTGGTCTATTAATATTGGAGAATACCAAGCTTTTAGAAGGCGCATAACCGTGGCTAACATTGAAAAGACTGAAGCTCATGATGAGGGCGAGAAAAAAGGCGCTCACATAAAAGACCGTTTGAAAGATATGAAAGAAAACATTGCAGAAAATATAAAATCGAAAACAGAAGATATTAAATCGAAAATGCATCTTGGGGAAAAGGCCAAATCATCCTGGATAAAAGCACTCTATATTCTGTTTTTTATCATAGCTACTTATATCGCTGCTTTTGTAACATTCTTTGTTATTATCTTTCAATTTATCGGCGAATTGATTTTCAAAAAGCCCAATGAACATCTGCAAAATTTTGGGGAAACGCTAGGGTTATATTTTTGTTCTGTTGTGCGCTTTATTACTTCCTCTAGCGATGAAATGCCTTTTCCTTTTAAACCTTGGCCGAAATCTACGGAAAAGCATAAACACTAATCCTTTAGGCAACTTGTCCGGCTGCCCAGCCGGACGACCATGCCCACTGAAAATTAAAGCCTCCAAGCGCACCTGTTACATCGATAACTTCTCCGATAAAATACAAGCCCTTAACGTTAATGGCTTCCATGGTTTTAGAAGAAAGCGCATGACAATCTACGCCTCCTAAGGTTACTTCAGCAGTGCGATATCCTTCGGTAGCGTTAGGTAAAAGCTGCCATTTTTGAAAGGTCTGCGCGAGTTTATGAAATTGACTATGAGAGATCATTTGCAAGGGTTTATCTGCCATTTCGGGCATTAAGAAGACTGCAATGAGCCTCTTGGGTAAATATTCAGAAAGTGCTTCTTTCAGTTGACGCTGGGGGTTAGATTTTTGAATACTTTTAAGTGTCTCAAACAGATCTATCTCAGGTAGTAAATTAATAGTAATCGTATCGCCACTTTGCCAGAAGTTTGAAATTTGTAAAATTGCTGGTCCACTTAAACCACGGTGAGTGAATAAGATATTTTCTCGCCATTGGTGAGACTTACATGTTACTAAGCTATCACAAGATATTCCTGATAGGGTACTGAATCGCTCTTTATCTTGTGTATGCAGAGTAAGTGGGACTAAACCAGCACGTACTGGCCATACAAGAATATTAAACTGCTTGGCAACTTGGTATCCAAAAGGGGTTGCCCCCATTGTGGGAATAGAAAGACCGCCTGTTGCTATCACTAAAGATTGACACTGGTATTTATGAATATTGGTTTTAACCATAAAACGGTCATCAGCTAGTTTTTCAATGCTCTCAATGCTTTCATTAAGGTGTAATTTGGCGTTAGGTCCTTCAAATTCACTCAAGAGCATGTTAACAATATCTTTTGCTTTATCGTCGCAAAACAATTGACCATGTGCTTTTTCATGAAAAGGGATCTGATGCTTTTTTACCAATGCGATAAAATCCCATTGTGTGTAGCGGCTGAGCGCCGATTTGCAAAAGTGAGGGTTATGCGAGATATAGTTATTAGGACTGATATTATAATTGGTAAAATTACAACGCCCGCCACCTGACATTAATATTTTTTTGCCGGGTTTATTTGCATGATCGATGATTATCACCTGTCTTTGACGCTTGGCCGTTTCAATGCCGCACATCAACCCAGCGGCGCCTGCACCAATAATTAAAACATCACAGGATTGCATATAAATTTATTTAGTTAGTAAAATTGGAGCGATATTGCCATAGTGAGTAGGGGTGGTCAATACATATAGTGCACGCCGTGTATGTTTGGCGAATAACATTCTTTAAAATCTAAATTGATTAATGATGTGAAAAATAATAAATTCACACTTTCTTTAGGACTGGTAACTTAAATTTTTAAGGACCCTGTGTGAGTCATCAAAAATTTTACTCAAAAGCCCATTTTTATGATCTGCTTTTTCGCTTTAAAGATCTGGCGAAGGAAAATCAAACGCTGATTGATTTGTATCAAAAACTGAACGATAAAATGCCAGCTTCTTTTTTGGATATCGCCGCAGGCCCTGCGAGCAATGCCATTGAAATGAGCAAAAGAGGAATAACCTCTACAGCAATGGATTATTCACAAGAAATGGTGGACTATGGCTTGATGCGTGCAAAAGAAGAAGGCGCCACCATCAGTTACTTTCAAGGGGATATGCGTGATTTTAGATCACCAAAACCAGTAGATTTGGCAGCCATTTTCATGATTAGCACGAGCTATTTGCTCACTAATGACGATATGCTACAGCACCTTAAATCCATGGCTAGTAACCTTAATCCTCAGGGAATTTATGTTCTTGAGATGCCACACCCTATAGATTTGTTTGCTGTGGGCAAGCATACGTTGGCTCAATGGGAAGAAAAATGGGAAGAAACATGGCAAGAAAGATGGGAAGAGTATTGGGAACATCAAGACGGCGATACTAAAGTATCGTTGCAGTGGGGAGAAGAGGCAGATCCTTTTGATCCTATCACTCAAATTCGAACGGTCACCGCGAGATTAAAATATCAAACGCCCGAAGAAACGGGTGAAATTGTGGATCACAGTGCACAACGAGAATATACCTATCAGGAAATGAAACTGTTAATTCAAATATCAGGGGTGTTCGAGCTTTGCTGTGCCTTGGGTAATTGGAATACGGCTATTCCGTTTAGTAATGCCAAAGAGTCTAGCAGAATGATATTGGTATTAAGAAAGCTTTAGTTTCTGGGTACCGCGCCTATGGCGCGGTACCTCATAAAACTTATTTATAACTTTTAATTTTTTCTATCAAATCTTGTTTTTGTACTTCACCGGGAAGCAACTCTACCTTCATATCTTTGGTTGCAGGATATTTGCCAAAAACAAAAGCAGGTGTACCTCTTAACCCCATATCCATCGCAATTTTACGATTAGCTGTTAATTCATCATTTACTTTTGATGAAGCCATGTCTTTATTGAGTTTATCAATATCTAAGCCAATTTCTTTGGCTAGGGCCAAAATTTTATCTTCTGTTAGTACTTCTTGAGCGGTCATCATTTTATCGTGAAACTCATTATATTTATTTTGTTCTCGCGCAGCTAAGGCTGCTTTGGCGGCAAAGAGGGAGCCTTCATTTAAAACTGGAAGCTCTTTATAAACGACTAAGACATCTTTATTATCAGAGAGGATATCATTTAAAGTTTTTTGCATTACTTTACAATGCGGACAGTTATAATCAAAGAATTCTACAACGCTTACCTTGGGAGATTTAGCGCCACTATTTGGACTTTTACTGTTAAAAATACCATCCATATTATTTAAAATGGCTTGTTTGGCCTTTTCTTCCCAGGCCTTCATTTCTTTGGCCTGCAGGACTTGAACAGCTTCTGTAATCACTTCTGGATGGGAAATAATGTAATCATGAACCACTTGGCCAATTTCGGCCTTTTGCGTTTCATCAAAGCCAGCAGTTTGAGCATTGCTCACTAAGGGCATTAATAAAAAAGCTGTATATGTTAACAGGTTATATTTTTTCATAAAAACTCACTTTGCCTATTTGCCATGACGTATTATTATCGGCAAAGGAGCTAATGAGTTTATGGGGGTCTGGATGAAGCGTGCCAGTTTGGTGATGTTGCCTTTGCTGATGTTACCTTTTGGGGTTTTAGGTCAAAATTATACGCTTGATCCGCAGCATTCTTATGTGGAATGGCATATTGATCATTTTGGGTTTTCAACACCTTCGGGCAAATGGATGGCAAATGGTAAGTTGGTGTACGACGAAAAAAACCTGCAAAATAGTAAAGTAGAAGCCAAAATTAATGTCGCAGATATTGTTACCGCCATTCCAGAGCTAGATAAACACTTAAAAAGTAAATTATTTTTTGATGTGGCAGAGTTTCCAACAGCAACTTTTGTGAGCAATAAAGTTGAAGTTAAAGATAATCAGATTAATAAAGTGTTAGGAAATTTAACGCTTAGAGGCGTTATCAAGCCAGTAGTATTGGATGTTAAATTCAATAAAAAAGGCCCAAGTCCTATCAGTGATAAAGAAACCGTGGGATTTTCTGCCAAAACAACTCTTAAACGTTCTGACTTTGGGATCAACACTTTGTTACCTGGCTTAAGTGATAACGTTGAACTTAATATTGAAGTAGAAGCTAACTAATTATGTAGGGGCGCAGCCTGTCTGCGCCCTTATCTAAGATTTGATGGGCGCATACGGGATGCGCCCCTACAATGAAAAGAAATTATTACGGAATTATAACTACCTTAGTCCCTACATCCGCAATCTTAAAGAGCTCTTCAATCTCATCATTGGTAACCGCTATACAGCCCAACGTCCAATCACGCATTGAATGCCATTTTCCTTTACCTGCTAGGTGAGGGGCAAGGCCATGGATCATAATGTTGCCGCCGGGATTGATACCATGCTGTTTAGCATTTTGTTGTTGCTCAACTGAGGGGTAGGATATTTTAAGTGAGAGATGAAATTTACTTTGTGGGTTTTTGCCGACGATAAAATAAGTGCCTTCAGGGGTTTTGCCATCGCCTTCTCTGAGCTTATGGCCATCAGGAGAAAACCCTAGGGCAATGCGGTATGTCTTTAGCGCTTTGTCTTTATGAAAGACGGTCATAATACGTTTATGTTTTTCGACTAAAATAGTGTCAATTTGGGCTTGCTTAAGTGATTTAGCTTTAGCGCCTGGGTGAATGTTCTGGTAGCACAATGCTAAGGTTGAATGAAACAAGAGCGCCAGTAGCAAAGGTATTTTGAAACAGAGCTGCTTCATACTACGCCATCCTATAGCTTACAGATCCCTTTTATATATTAAGTATAGAAAAACAACCCTTATCTTTGCAATCTAAGAATAAGTGTATATTCTCGGTTGGTACCAAATTTCTTTAATAATGTAGGGGCGCATCCTGTATGCGCCCATAAAATCATGATTTCTATAAGGGCGCAGACCCTACTGCGCCTAAAAGGCTATGAAGGACAGGCAGGCTGCCCCCTACAGGGAGGTTCTCAGGGTGTTTCCGAAATATACGGCGTTTGTGAGTCATCGCTAGGCTGAGTTGATTTGCTGTTCATGCGTTGCAGCAAATAAATGGGCAGCCCAGATAACACAAATATAGTAGCAACCCCAATGGTTTTAAGTGGGGTTGAGAACACAATCCACAAGCAAAAGCATAATGAAACTACCCCACACAACCACTTCCATAAGGGTTCTTTGCGCTTTGGGGTAACTAATAATTTTAAATATGCCAAGCATGAGATGATGTAAACAAACAAGAAGGCAGTCACTGACATATCAATAACGGTATTTACCTTTTCTGCCAAGCTTTCATGGTGCGTTAAGATAAGCAAAGGTATCGTGCCCACGCCGCTAAGAATAAGCGCAAAGACTGGCGCGCCATGTTTATTGCATAAACCAAATTGCTTAGGTAGCAGGCGATCTTGAGCCAGTCCTAAAGCGATTTGACCACTGGCAAGCGTCCAAGCATTCACAGCCGTAATACAAACAATGCAGGCTATAAATGAAACAATTAAATGCCATTTACCACCAAAGATAAGCTTAGCGGTATCTGAATAAGGGGCTGCTGAATTAATAAGTTCGTCAGCAGGAATAGCCCCCATAATGCCAAGGCTGCTGATAAAATAAACGATTGCCACAAAAATAGTGCCAAATATTAATGCCCTAGGAATGGTTTTGCGCAGATCTTTAACATCTGCTGCAGCGGCAGTTGCTGCTTCAAAACCTATAAAGCCCCAAAAAGTAAGCAGCATAACACTATTAAATAGGCTGGAAGTATCTTCTGTACTTACAGTGACAACTGTAAAGTTGCTTTTATCGAAAAAGAACAAAGCACATATGGGAACCAATAAGAGAGGAATCATCTTAAAAACAATCCAGATAAACCGTGCGTTCCCCGCACTGTAGACGCCCCTTAGATTGATAGTAGTAATAACAGCGACAATAATGATTTCTAGCGCTAAGTTAAGATAATGAGAATGAGAGCCAATCAGTGGCAATATATATCCCACGGCAGAAATAATAATGGCACTGGTGCTTACCCAAGAGATAACCCAATAGGTCCAACCGGTGAAATAAGAGGCTGTTCTGCCAAAAGCTTCTTGCACATAAGCATGGGGACCACCGGTGCGTGGAAAGCGCGTACAAAGCAGAGCAAACATCACCGCTAGGAGCACAGCTCCTACGCTGGACATTATCCAACCAACAAGGCTGAAATGGCCATAGGCTGCTAAGTTTGCTGGAAGCATCAAACCAGAACCGATTTGGCTGATAGTGACCAATTCGAACACAGACCAGAAACCAATTTTACCGGACATTGCGTGTCCCTATATGATAAGTGAATACGAAAATGAAATTAGCTTCCTACCATAGAAGAGCCAACCTTATAACATATATTATATTCCCCTGCAATTTATAAATAGACAAAATAACAATATAACAGTTTATACGGCAATTATAGCTGTCAATTGGAAAATGGGGTCTTACTTTAAGGGCGAAACAAAGGCTACTTGAGCCTATTTTGGGTTTCTTGGCGTTGCTGGCTTAAAAAAGCTGAAGCTGAATTACTCTCTGAACATGAAAACGGGCGAAAAGTTAAGGTAGGCGGGGCGTAAAGTTCAATATGTTTTGCTTGTTGTAATTGTTGCTGCCATGTTTTGATTATGTTTGTTAGGCCAGTAAAAGCCGCAATTTCATCAGCACTTATTTGAACTCTATAACCAAGGTGCTTTTCAATCCAAACTAAGGGTTCAGTCTGTTGGTGAACGTAGGCACCATAGCGCATGAGTGATAGCGCGGTTATGCCAGCAAACATCCCGGCAGATGGTTTGGCTAAAAAATGCTGGATACTGACTTCTGTTATTGTACTAAGCCCTAATTTTTGGGAGAGAGTGGGTTTGTGTGCTTGTTCATATAAGCTTTTAAAATGTTCCCATGCATGTTTTCGACCTGTGAGTGCACCAAGCAGTGCCCACCATAAACCTGAAGTGCCATGGGATGTTTTGGTTAAATAATCGCTTAGGGTGATATTTCTTTGCAAAAGCGCTTCTGTAATTCCAACATCGAAATCACAATAGCCTTCAACATAACTACTAAGCAATAAATGCAGTTGAGATTGGGCGAGAGCAACTCGAGAAGCATTGTGCTGAACATGAGCGAAAATATCTTTAGGATCGACAGACTTTAACATAATTTAACTTAATACGTTTTATCAAGTAAATTAACGTTTATTATAGAGTAAGTCAACGGCTTAATTAAAAGCCGTTAATACCCAAATAATTTTGCCAATATCTTTAAGAGCTTAAATTTTGATTCAGTATAAGGAGGCATTACTGGAAGAAAATCAAACAGCATAAAGCGTTTTCGTTCTACGATTGATTTTGCATGTGAAAAAGTTTTAAAGCCTTCTTCTCCCACATACGAACCAAAGCCGCTTTGCCCAACACCGCCAAAGGGGAGAAATTTGTTCGTAATTTGCATAACGCAATCATTGACACAACCACCGCCAAAAGAGATGGATTTATTTATTTTTTGCAGGGGTTCTTTATCTTTGGAAAATTGATAAAGGGCTAATGATTTGGGAAGCTTTTTTAAATTAGAAATTAAAATGTCTAAATCTTTATAAACTAAAATGGGTAAGATGGGTCCAAAGATCTCTTCTTTCATGAGTTTTTCATTGAAAGAATCGACTTCCACTAAAGTAGGTTCGATTTTAAGTTTTTCTTCATCATAGTTTCCGCCCCAGATGATTTTGGCTTCACTTAAAAGATCTATTAAGCGTTGAAATTTCTGCGGATTAATAATTTTACCAAAATCAGGGTTATTAATGGGATCTTTTCCATAAACTTTTACGATTTGATTTTCAAGTGCTTTGATAAGCTCACTTTTTCTTGAGATATGAACATAAACATAATCTGGCGCTACGCATGTTTGTCCTGCATTCATAAATTTGCCCCAAACAAGTCGTTTGGCTGCTAAGGTAACATCCGCACTTTCATCGACAATACAGGGGCTTTTACCACCTAGCTCTAGTACAACAGGTGTAATACTATCCGCGGCTGTTTTCATGATGGCTTTACCGGTATTGGCATTACCAGTATAAAAAATAAAATCATAACCCGAGCTTGTTAATTTTTCTGTTTCATGGGGGCCACAATCAATCGCACAAATATATTCTGTCGGAAAATGTTGATTAATCATTTCCAAAATAACACTATTGACATTAGGTGCCTGTTCTGAACATTTTAACGTAACACAGTTTCCACCACAGATAGCGCTAATCAAAGGGCGCAAAGAAAGTAAAATGGGATAATTCCAGGGGGCAATGATTAGGCATACGCCAAAGGGTTCATAATATATTTTTGAAGTGGCGGGGCTTAAAAAGAAGTTATTTTCAATATATTTAGGTTTGGCCCAAGATTTTAGTTTCTTAATACTATAATTAATTTCATTAATGACCAACATAATTTCGGTTAAATAACCTTCCATAGGCGCTTTGCCCAGATCTTTATGCAAAGCTTCTAAAAGAGCTTGTTCATGTTGACGGATAAGCTTTTTTAATCTTTTAAGTTGTTGGACACGAAAATCGACCTTTTTGGTCACATCACTTAGAAAGTATTCTTTTTGGGCAGCAATCATATGTCCTAATTCGCTTTCACTACTAAATTGGGTACCGATAGGGGGATTTTTAGAAGCAAATACGATTTGAGTCGACATTGATTTCTCCATGCTGAACGCAATAAATAAGCTCCGGTCTGGTATATAGTGAAGCAGAGAAATCAGTAGACGACAAATTGACGCGTATATAAAAAAGGGGGTTTTTACCCCCTTTGTTTCAAAGCTACCTTATTTACCCATCTTATCTTGCTCAGGCATAGGCATTTTTGCAGGGCGACATACGACATCACCGTGGGGTGTTTTAAAGCAGCTTCCTTCGATATTCATACTGTTCATGCCAGTAAAGGAGCAGCTATCACCTTCTTTTTTACCAGTGCAGGCATCCATCGCTTCTTTAGGTGGTTTAGGAGCGCAAGCCATAACACCTTTACCATCTGGCCCATTAAAGCAGGAACCTTCCATATTTCTGCCGCCTGGCCCTGTAAACGAACAAGCATCATCTTTAGCTTTGCCATTACAAGCATCAATCGATTCTTTAGGTGGCATCATATGCTGCATACCTTCCATACTCTGCATGCCTTCAGGGCTACCACCTGGATTAGCATTGGCAAAGGCGCTGATATAAAATACAGATAATATAAGAATTAATAGTGCTTTAATTTTCATGACTTACTCACTTATAGGAAAGGGTTGATCGGATCAAACAATATGATCCTAGTACTAACTATTTAAAAAGGTGAGTGTAACTACTATGATAGGTGTGAAATGCGCAAATTAACGATATTTTTAGCCATTTTAATCAGCCAAACAGCGGTTGCCCAAATGAATCAAAAAAATAATGCCAACAAAATAGCACTGCGTGATATTGCACAACGCTATGAACAAGCCATGTTTAATAGATCACCTGAGATAGCAATGTATTGGGGTAGACTTGATGCACCGCTTGATAAATTTATGGATAGAAAATTATCTGCCATTGAAGCTTGGCGCAAAACCGAAGACAATTTTTTATCTGAATTAAATGTTTTATCTATACAAGACTTAAAAGACAGCCCCGAATATCATACCTATCAGTTGTTAAAACAGACTTTGGAAAATGAAAAAGCTGGCAGAGTTTGCAAAGATGAGTTGTGGAATGTAAACCCCATGCTGGGTTGGCATAATATTGCTGCGATGGTTGCTGAAAAACAACCTGTAGGTACCAATGAATATCGTGAGCTTGCTATTAAGCGCTTTAGTTCCTTAACAGAAGTTGTTGACGATGAAATTAACAATCTCAGAGTAGGTTTAAAAGAAGGTTATACCGCACCAAAACCGGTGGTACAAAGAGTTTTAAAACAACTGGCCATTCTTAAAAATACCCCCGTTGAATCTTCGCCTTATTTTGAATTAGCAATAAGAGATGGCTCCCCTGAATTTAAAAGAAGAATGGCTGATGTGATTGAAAACCACATTAATCCCGCGATAACACGCTATGCGGCTTTTTTAGAAAATGAATATTTACCTGTAGCAAGAGACAAAGTAGGGGTGATGGCATTACCCCATGGCGAACAATGCTATAAAGCAAAAGTAATGAAAGAAACTACTTTGAGCATCACAGCCAAAGCTATTTTTGATTATGGCCAGCAACATATGGAACAAATTAGAAGAGAAGTTGCTGAAATTGGTCAGCGTGAATTTGCTACGCAAGATATGTCTGAAGTATTTCATTTAGCAAAGGAAAAATCGACTCACTATTTTCAATCAGAAAAGGATATACTCGATTACAATTTTGCAGCACTTGAAAGAGTAAAAAATAAAGTACCGGCATGGTTTGACATGCTGCCTAAAGTAGAAGGGATTATTAAGCCATATCCTTTACATCGGGCTCAAACGGGTGCTCCCGGAGAATATCATCCGCCCAGTGATGACGGTAAAAGACCCGGGATTTTTTATATCAATACCTATGAACCTGAAAAAAGAAGCCGCATCGATCAAGAAGCGACATTGTTCCATGAGCTAATCCCTGGGCATCACTTTCAAATTGCTTTGGTGATGGAAGATAAAACGCAATTAAGTATTAACAAATACTTATGGAACTCTGGATATGGAGAAGGTTGGGCGCTTTATACTGAGCGTTTAGCAGATGAAATGGGGCTATACAGCGATGATATTTCTCGTTTGGGAATGTTATCGAACGAAGCATTAAGAGCAGCTCGTTTGGTTGTTGATCCGGGTTTGCATGTAATGAATTGGACCAGGCAGCAAGCTGTTGATTACTTAAAGCAACATACGGCAATGGATGACAATATTATTGAAGCAGAAGTAGACAGATACATAATGCTTCCAGGTCAAGCAACTTCGTATATGCTAGGTAAGCGTGAAATAGCGTCGTTACGCGAAAAGGCCAAGCAGCAACTTGGCAGTAAATTTGATATACGTCAATACCATAATCAGGTTCTCAAAAACGGCACGGTGACTTTGCCTATGTTGCGAGGTCAAATTGAGGATTGGATTGAACGAGCAAGGTTCTCGTAAGTACGATAACAATCGTTTACAGGGGCTGGCAATGAAAGCTGGCCCTGTTAATTTTCTCAAAAAAAGTTTATTCCCTCCAAAAAGCTGTAATCAATCACAGCGCTTACAATAAAACCTTAAAATAAATACATAAGATTGTTCTAAGGTCAGCTGAATATATGTTTACATGGTATTTATGCAGCTAGATATATAGCTTGCTTTTATTTGTGCGCATATGCAATAAAAAAAGCGGAGCACGCCATGAAACTAATAGACGAATTTGAAGATGCAATTTTATCCGCGCAAATAGGAAACGCACCTGAACAAATTGTGGTGGCTGATAACACCCCAGTATCAGATCCTGGGGCGCCACCTAATGCCGATGGAGATGGTAATAATCAAAATAACAACCAAGGTGCGCAAGCTTCAGGCAATGACGATGTAGAAGAACAAGAAGTTGAAGAAGCGGCCGATGATGATACCCCTATACCAAGCGGGGCGCCACAAACAGAAACTGAATCTATTGTTCAAGTTGAAAAACAACAAGAGCAAGATGCTAAAAAAGATCAAGGTTTTGATGCACCATTTTATGATTCTTATGGAATGAATTACCTCGTAGAAAGTGTTCCAAGAAATTTAGGCATTTTTCATGAATTAGGTCTTCCCATTCCTGTTTATATCCCGGTCATTCAAAGTGTAGCCCCAACACAAGAAATGTGTTGTGTTCAAGATGAGCCTGTTTCGCTCACTTTTACTGGGAATTTAATCTTTCTTGGCAATTCATGTAATGAAAAATTTACATTTTCTGGCCCGATTGTCACCGCAGGCGCACAAGAAGATGGTTGTAATGTTTGCTGCGAGCCACCACCTCCATGTGATCCAAATTATAGTTTTACCTATACCAATTGTAATGGCCAAGCTTATATTGATATAACTATAAAAATACCAACTTATTGCTGCGATTCAATACAAACAGAAAGTTTAGATAACAGTGATTGTTATAAAACAGTAGAATATAAAGTGTTTGTTTTGCCGGGATTTTTGCCAGATTGCGATTGTCATATCACCGAGGCAATATCCAATGTTATTAAGGCAGATAGTATTTATGACTTTGTATCGCAAACACAAATTGGCAGCCCAATACTACAAACACAACAAAGTGAAGATGGTTATGGATATCACGTTACGCACTTTATCGATGAGTGTGGAGTATGTTGGTCTATTATGCCGGTCTATTCTGAAACTCCAGCCTTTAGTCAAATTCAAAGTGAAACATCTAATCTCTATTTAGTTCCATTTTGTGTGCAAAATGTTGAATATGATTCCATCTGTAGCTATTCCAATAGCTATGAAAATGAATGTGGGTATTTCTCAAATAATTCAAGTGATGGACATTATGGATATTATAGCAGTTCAAATGGTGTTGAAAAATACGCAGATGTATATGTCAATATTAATTTTGCTGAGTTTGAAGGAAATACCCTTTTACTCTTTAATTTTTATATATCCGGCGCAGAATATGATATTAATTCCAGCCATTGGGGCAGCAATCAAGTCAATTTGGCTGTAGATGTGCCTGATGATATGGGGTTTGATGCAAATAGCCTTAATCAATTTATTCTGTGTTCACATCAATTTTTTAATGATATTTTTAGCACAGAAACTTCAAAAGAAATATTATGCAAGATAGCACAAGATATTATCCCAGATAATCAACTTTCAACAGAAACCACACTATGTTTGGCGCTACAATTTTTACAAACCTATACGCTAAACACTCAAAATCCTTGTTCAAACCCCGGGTATGGCATTTTAGAAGATATTTTCAATAATGCCTATAAGCTTTGTGTAGATGGTAACATTACCAGTTCACCTTTCCAAGCTATAGACTATTTATTACCCGATACATATCTAACCAATGTGGCACTTTGTGATCCAAGCGAGTCAAATATAACCAATATCAATTTATGCATTAATTATTGTGGTAGCGATATTGTAGACAGATTTAATTGTTGGCAAAAATTTAATAATTGTGATAGCCCCTATGGCGACCCATTAAAATATGTAGAAGATCATCTCAATGCCCATTATGTTAGCGATTGCACACAATCTTATATTGAAATAAATTATGATGTGCCAACCAACCCTGCATGTAATGGCTATTATGAATCTGAAACGCAAAGTTTAAGAATATGCCTTGATGGCACTTGTATTAAAGATATTACAGAGTTAACCATTAATGCAGATGCGTTGTTCCAAAATTATTATGAAAATGGCTATGTTAACTTTTGTCAATTACTAAACCCTTATAATGAAACACCGCTTTTTTATCTCGAAGATAGTTGTGGTAATTGTTACGAAGTTAAACCTACATACGATAAAGAAGAAGGGCCAATATATTGTAACTTGGAACTTTTACCTTGTTGCTGCCAAGATCCCGTTTATGGCACTTTAATTAACCAAGTTTATAATGTATGCCTTAATGGTAATACAATCAGCACAAGCTACGACAATAATCAATATCAGCTTGATTTTAGCTATATACACAATCAATGTGGCACTTTCCTTAAAGTCAATGAAACATACTATGATAGCTCTGGATGTCCTCAAACGTCTTGTGAGTTAATTAATATCACAGACAGCAATTTAGATTGCTGCTGCACTATCAAGAACTTTGTGTTAGATGCTAATGATTTGAGTAATTTTGTATACAATTTTTATCATGGCGATAATTCAACGCCTATTACCATTGATGACTTTTTAAATTATTTCAGTAATTGTGGCAACCTAGACTTTTACGATTGCCATGGCAATTGCTATAGTTTTGCAGAAACCTATTATGGTGAAAGTGGTTATGAGTTCGCCTTGCAGCCTTGTGAAAACTGCTACCCACAAAATGTTTGCATAGTGTTTGAAACTGATACCAATATGAACCCTGATTTTAACAGTGAACAAAGTTGGCAAGATTGTCAAAACTGCTTTGATCAGTTTTTCAATGTAAGCTCCGTTAACTGCAATGGTTTAAGTTATATAGATTTTACATGGCATTATAACCAATTTGATAGCTATAATTGTGGAGAGTTCACGCCACAAAACTGCTTCAAATTCCCGATTTATACAGATCACATACTCATCTCAGCGCCTGATAATTTGGAATTAAACTCAGAGTGTTATATTAATAAAATTGTTATTCCGCAAGAATTTCAATGTGATTTTCAACAATTTTTCCAAAATTGTTCTACATTGTCAGATACCGTCAATGCCTGCACAGGTAATCAATTTGTTCAAATGCTATCTTGCGATAGGATATTATTAGAATCGACCTGTGGAAATAATTATATAATCGATAAAACCTGCAAGGGTGATTACTCTTTGGTTGAGGTTGATAATGCGGTTAGAACAACAACTTTAACAGATGAAAATTGCTTTAGCACACATGCCTTTACTGGTAATTTCCAAGATGACTTAAATTACGCCACCACAGGCGATGGCGGTACGGGCTTATCATTACGCGAAGCGATAATTTTGGCCAATGAATATGGCCCTGATTACATTAATACTATTTTATTACAAAATGGCACCTATACCTTAACAATTGGGGGTACAGGTGAAAATCAATGTGCCACCGGCGATTTAGATGTGCTCACCAATCTTCAAATTATAGGTGGATGCGACGGTACAACAATAGATGCTAATAGAATTGATCGCGTGTTTGAAGTTGGTGGTAGTGAAGGTGATTTTTCAACACTCACATTACGTGATTTATCGGCTCAAAATGGTTATGTGGTAGATGAAAATGGTGGCGGTGTAAATCTTAATCCTTATTCTAATTTGGTTCTAGATAATGCCTCGATTAAATATTGTGAAACAAACCAATCAGAAGAATCGGAGGGAGGTCCTGTAACATATATAGGTGGAAATGGTGGTGGCGTATATGGTTCATACTATACTAACGTTACTTTAAATGATTGCAGCAGTATTTCTAGCAATACTTCTGGGGCTGGTGGCGGTGTTGCCTTGTCTTACCAAGGGAATTTAACATTAAACGATAGTAGTACGATTGGTGGTGATGGACAAAATTATGCAGCTTATAGTGGCGGTGGCGTTTATCAAAATTATTATTCAACTACAACATTGAATGATAATAGTTCTATAGACAACAACTATGTTAACAATGGCGGTGGTGGCGGTATTTTTTCAAGTAGCAATAGTAGCGTAGTGCTCAATAATGACAGTGAAATCGCCAATAATTCATCCAATGCTGGCGCTGGGATATATGAACAATATGGAAGCGCTATTGTTATGAATGATGCAGGCAGCATCCATAATAATACTGCGAATAACATAGGCGGTGGTTTATACACTTATATGTCTTCTGTAAATCTTAATAATGATAGCACCATTGCAAATAACTCAGCTAATAGCCTGTGGGGTGGGGGGATTTATGACGGCTACGCAAGCACAATAAATTTACATAATAATAGTTTAATCACAAATAATTATTCTGGCCAAGATGGTGGTGGTATTTATGCATACTCTACTAATATTAATTTATATAATGATAGTGGCATAACATTGAATACCACAAATTATGATGGCGGTGGTATATATGATTATTATGCTAACACAAACTTATTTGGTAACAGTTCAATCTCAAATAATACAGTATATAATGGTGGTGGCGGTGGTATTTATGATTATAATGGTAATTTAACGTTGTACTCTGATACTTCAATTGATCATAATTCAGCCTATTATGGTGGTGGTGTTTACACCTACTTTACTAATTTATCTTTGGATCAAAATTCTTCAATTAATAATAACCAAGCCTATGATGGTGGCGGTTTATTTGGATATTATAGTAGTGTTGTTTTGAATGATGCTAGCCAAATTAACTCTAACCAAGCTACAAATGATGGCGGTGGGGTGCATGCCTATGGTTATTATAGTTCATATTCCTTAACTCTCAATGATTTTAGCTCAATAAATAATAATCATGCAGATAATAATGGTGGTGGCGTTAATGCTTATGGTGCAACTATCACTTTGAATGACAGTAGTACTATTACTCAAAACGTTGCTGATTATGATAATAATTCAAGTGGAACAGGTGGTGGAATATACGACCAAAGTAGTTCTAACACAATAACTGGAGGCGCAGCAGTAACTGGAAATAGTCCTGATAATATCGCAACGCCATTAGTACTTGATTTAAATCATGATAATGCTATCCAATTAATTTCACTAGAAAACTCCCAAGTTGCTTGGGATCTTAAAAATGATGGCAATCTCGTTAAAACCGGATGGGTTGGTCCTGAAGATGGCCTATTGGTTTATGATAAAAATCATGATGGTAAAGTCACCGATGTTTCCCAATTTATGTTTAGCATCTATAGCCCAGACGCTAAAACGGACTTAGAAGGTTTAAAACTTGCCTTTGACACTAATCATGATGGGATTTTTGATAGCAAAGATGAACACTTTAAAGATTTTGGTGTATGGCAAGATCTAAATGGCGATGGTAAAACCGAAGCAGGTGAATATCGTTCACTTATTGATTGGGGCATACAATCAGTTTCTCTTAATTCAGATAATAAAGTCAGCCTACAAGAAGGTAATCTTATTTTTGGCAATAGCACTTATCAAACAACTGATGGAAACAGTTATAAGGTTGCCGATGTTGGTTTAAATGTTCAATCGATGCCAACGCTAACTACGAATGATGTCTTAAAACCTGAAAATAATATTGCTTCACTTGATTCTACAACACAAACAACTGCTTGCGTCAGTGGTCAATGTGCTACCGCTAGTACTACAACCACAACAACATCAGTAGATTCGACTATTCTTCCCCCACTTCCTGTTACCCAACATGTTGAAGAACAACATCCTGTAACCTTGGCGTAACTTAGTTTAGCTTCCACACATGTAATAATACATATTACATGTGTGAGTTATTTCCTGGAAATGCCATAATTTTTCTTGGTTTTGTGTATTTTTATATGTCATAAAAAAACTAGACAAACTGATTGTCATCCTTTATCTTCCTGTTTTGTGTGATGGACAAGGAAGGCAAACCATGATTGATTATCAATCTATTATTGATGGCGATTACAATGCGGTTCAAGCAGCTTTAGCGCAAGGCGCCAGTGCAGATGGTCTTGGTAAAGATGGTTTGCATTTTATACATTATGCTGCAATGGCAAATCAGCCTAAGATTTTCAGTTTATTGATTGAACATGGTGCGCCAATCAATGCACATGATTATCATAACAATACCCCGCTATATTACATTTGCCGCTCAGGTGGCTCTCAATCCTTTGCGCAATATGCAATTGATCATGGTGCAGATTTGAATGCGCAAAACAAAATAGGGCAGGCACCTATACACATAGCGGTAAGAATAGGCAATATTGATGCACTTTATGCCTTATTGAAAAGTGGGGCAGATGTGAATTTAAAGGATATAGTCGGCAAAGCGCCATTACACGATGCAATTGCTACAACACATCCGCTTGCCATTTTACCGCTTATTGAATACGGTGCAAATGTTAACCAACAAGATAATCATTTTAATTCGCCGTTAATGTTGGGTACTGCCTCTACAAATGCTGATATCAGCAATATTTTTAAATTGCCTATTTTGTCTGAATTGCCCATTCCATTACATAATGATTTATTTGTATCCGTGGTAACCGACAATGTGCAGGGCCTTGAGAAAGCATTAAGCGCAGGAGCTTCTGTTGATTCAGCAAATTCACATGGCCTTACCTTGCTCAGTTATGCTGTTATTAATGGATTTGATGATGTGATAACAAGCTTGCTCAACCATAACGTAGATGTTATCCATACAGACAACCTAGGTCTTCAGCCCATTCATTTTGCATCAATGGTAAAGGATGATAACGCTTTAGAGGCACTTTTAAAACATAATGCTAGCATTAATGCGATGGATGAAAAAGGCAATACGCCATTACATTATGCTTGCCAGTATGCAGACTCTGTAGATTTTGTTACAAAGGTACTGAATTCAGGTGCTTTAATTGACACACAAAACAATAAGGGTGAAACCGCGTTACATATTGCAGCAGATAATGGTTATCTCGATGTGGTTAAAGTATTGGTTGCTCACCACGCTAATGTAGATTTAAAAGACAATGAAGGTGATACCGCGCTTCAAGAAGCTATCAATGCACATCATCAGGAGGTTGTGAGCTTTTTAGAACAAGGTGGGTTACACAATATTAAACCTATGCCTAAATTAAACGTTCTAGAGCTAAGTGATGTTATTTCTAGCGAAGCAAATGATATTTCAGGTTTAAAAAACTCAAACCAACAACATGTGCCTACTTGTCACCATGAACAACCCCAAACGCTGGTTGTGACTGAAAACCCAGTCGTGATTGCGCCAGTTGTGGAGCATATTTGACCGTTCTCTGATTGCATAGAGCCCATCTGTACTATCATTGCGAAGAAGGTTAGACTTCTTTCGTAATGATAGTACTTTTTATACTCTGTGAAATTAGAGGCCTAACCAAATGTCTGGATTTAAAATAGGCAGCAAAGTGCCTGATTTTCATTTCGAATGTACAGATCCTGCCATCCACTCTTTTAAAGATTTAGCCGGCAAAAATATAGTCTTGTATTTTTATCCCAAAGATAATACGCCAGGGTGCACCTTAGAAGGCAAAGAATTTAAGATACTGCATGAAGAGTTTAAAAAATTAAATACTGTCATTCTCGGTGTTTCTAGAGATCCAATATCATCGCATACTAAGTTTTGCGATAAATTAGGTTTATCTTTCCCTCTAATCGCTGATGAAAAAGGCGAGCTTTGTACTTACTTCGATGTATCAATTAAAAATTGGCTTTTAAGAAAAATTATGAGCGTTTCGCGCACTACTTTCTATATTGACCAACAGGGTGTTGTTAAACAGGAATGGAGAAATGTTAGGGCAAGAGGACATGCCAATGAGGTCTTGGAATATGCGAAATTAAACTCACTTTATTAATCTAGCAAACTGGTGTAAAATTACGGCTAAATTAAAGTCAGCTAACGATTATATTTGGTCGCAATTTTTATGCTTCAGCAAGTCACAGATTTCTTTTCACCCTTGGTTGGCCAAGCTAACGCCTTGATCATGAGAGCTAATGCCGCTTATCAGCCTTATGCTAAGTCCGTTAACTTAGCCAGTTGTATTTCTTCTATAGGTCTTACTTGCTATGGGCTGTTGCCTTTATGGAGGCAAAGCAAAGAAGAAGATAACAACTTGGGCAGATATTCTCTTTCCACGCTGTATGTGATGCATATTGCTAGCGTTTGCGTTGCTTTAGCGCAAGTGACAGGACAAGTAGATTTAGACGCTAGCACAGTGAGCGCTTTGGTGGGAGCGACAGCGATGCTTAAGAGTATAGGCGATTATACTTATGAATCGACTAATAATGCTAAATTAATAGCCGAAAAATCGCTTGTAGAAGAGCAATTGAAAAAAGATAATTTGGAATTTAAGCGTTGCCTTATTTTAATTGAAGACTTAAAAGACACCGAATATGACTTAGCACTATTAAAAGAAGAACTTGATTTTTATAAAAATTATCTCGAAAACCTAGAATCCGCTCAAGATATTTCTGAAATCTTTAATCAATTAAAAAATAGAGCAGAGCAAAAGCAGGCTAAACAGCAAGCTTTACTTGAATTTAACAAATCAGGTGATACCCAAGCGCTTTTAGACAAAATAAACACACTTATTCAAAATAAAGGAAATCAAGCTGAAATTGATAAACTGGGAAATCAATATCAACTTTGGATAAAATATTCGAAAATAAAAGCATCGATAGAGGCCATGCAAAAATTGCTTGATGATAATCCTCAATTAAATAAGCAGACAGCCTCTTACTTGAAATTAATTCTTGAACAATTAAAAAATAAGTTAAATGTCAAAGGAAAGTTGCCCAGACGTTTGTCTTCGATACTGAATGTAAAATTTGTTCAACATCATGATAAATTAGATATAAAATCTAGAAAGTGGTTATCAAAGTATCTAAAAGATAACATCGTTTCCTTAGACGGGGAAATTAATTTCCTTAAGGAAACATTTCATAAAAAACAAGAAAAATTTGCCCAATTAAGTAAATTTAAACCTAATGAGATAAGCAACGATATCTCAAGCTTGTATGAAACAATGAAGAAATTAATAGATCTTCAAAGTCAGGCAGAACTTGCGGCCCATACAGAAAGAAGTAAAGAAAAAAGCGCAAATTTTAGTTTGATTTCATCGATTCTTGCAATAAGTATATGTTTAATACCAAATCTTCAATACACCAGAAGAATAAATCAGTTTAAAAATGGTGTGGGATTTATTGCACTAATAATAAGTAATATAGATATGATTAAAAAATATATTCTTAGTATGAAGTTAACAGCAAAAGAACATAAACAATTAAAATTAATGTTACAGGACACCAGTTTTAATCATATCATTCAGCTTAGAGATTCACTTGTAAGAAATGAACTTCTTGATACACTTTCTAAAGTTAAAGGAGAAATACAAAGAGAGCCCCAAGAAAAAAGTTCTCAACCAGCCAGAAGTTATAATTTGAGAAATTCTGCTAGATTTAATGTAAAAGGTGAATTTAAAAAAGTGTTTACAAAAAAGACTAAAGAAAAATTTACTGCTGCAAAAAAATCTGTAAATATGTAAAAAATAGCATTAATATTTTTAATATTAGTTGACTGCCATAAAATGATTTCTGATAATTTATTAATGTAGAATAATAAATTGCAAACCAAGGTTTTGCCTTAAAAAAATAATTAAGCGAGCAAAGTGTGACTGTTCCACAAAATCATATTTGTTTTACTAGTTCCTCTATTATTTCGGAAATTTCAAAGCCGTTATTTGATAATTCTGATATTAATTTTTTTGCTTATGGACGATTTTTTAATCGCAATCAATGTGTTTTATTTCATAACAATAACCATTTGCTCGAAAATTGGGTAAAATTTGAATCGCCAGCCCCTACTTGTTTTTCTGATGGGGTGCATTTATGGGATCAAATTATCAAAACAGACGTTATTAAAGTTAGAAATGAATTAAATTTAGATAATGGCATTTGCCTAATAAACCATAATGAACATTACACAGAAGCTTTTGCATTCAGCACTCCTATGCATGCTAAAAACTCAATGTCTCTTTATTTAAATCAAATGAACGTGTTAAATAAGTTTTGTCTCTATTTTAAAGATCAAGCATCAAAACTAATTCAGCAGGGTATAGATAATCCACTTGTTCTTCCAGATGGCATGCTTAGCTTAGAAAAAAATGCTGATGAAGATACAGTAAAGGATTTAGATAAATTAAATGTTTTGATGGATTCATTAAAAATTAAAAATTACTATTTTAGTGAAAAGTATAACGGTATTAAGCTTACCAAGCGTGAAGTCGAATGTCTTAGCCTTTATCTAAAGGGCAAAACTTCTCATGAAATAGCAACGCAGCTATCCCTCAATAAAAAAACGATTGATACGTTTTTATCTTTAATTAAGAAAAAGTTTCACTGCAGAACGCGCTCTGAGCTTTTTGAGATAATTTGGGATTTGGGGATATTAAAATCCAACGGATGGATTAACGTCTAAAATAGCGCCTCCTGTGCATGTACACATAGGTTCAAATCTGATGGGGGGCGCCCACGCCCCGATATAAGTTATCAAACAAACACCTGGCTCGTTATATAATACCCTCAGCAGAAAATCGCATGCACTGATAAATAGGGGGGGTAATGCTAGGTCTTGATGAACGTCAGCTCATAAAGTTAAAAGAAACTAACTTTAATGATATCGTTTCTTTTATTTTAAAGCACAATTCCAGGCTGAGTAATGAAGACGCCATATTAGGGGCAGAGTATTTATTAAATAAAGCTGACAATTTTGTGCATCTAGATAGCAAGTTTTCAATAAGTTTTATTAGTAATTTTTTGTTTGATATTGTTGAAGCTCGTAAAAAAATTAATCAAAAGAAAGTAATTAATACTGAAAATAAAGAAAATGATGAAATAAGCGTTGGAACTTTTTGTGCCACAATTGAAAATGACAAAACAACCAAAAGTTCCGAATCCGAGAAGAGTGCTCCACCTGAAAGTGAGACCCCTCGTATAATATTTTCAAAATCTGTTCGTGAAGAGAGAAATCTCGAGACTTTTTCAAGAATGTCTAGTCCGTTTAAGGCCGTGAGTCCTACTCAAAGACTGAATCAGTTTGTGGTTTTGTTAGGTGAACCCAATTTACCAAGAAGACACCCTGGTGTGGATGATGCTTATCACCCTGAAAAAAATATGGATTATGAAGTTGAAGATTTATTAAAAAGGGGATTAACCACAGCGTTATTAGTTAATAAAACAAATTCAGGTAATTTATGTCCTAATTTGATATTTTTAAGGACTCCCATTACTGAAGATGAAGATAAATTAACCAAACAAATACATGAAGGTCACACGCTAGATTTCTATAAAAATAATATTGATAGAGAAACTCAAAAAGATATTGAATTTCATTTTTCAGGTCATGGTAATGATGAATTTATAGGCTCTTTAACCAGTGATAAGCGTCTTACTCCAGACGTTTTTGCTATTAGGATTGATCAGCTATTAAGCAGTTGTGGTTTAAAAGAAACGCTCGTCAATAAGAGCAATAAAAAGAAAGATCCGCAGCAACTTGTGTTTAAATTTCATACTTGTAACGCGGCGTTTTCTCCTGAGGTTCAGGAAAGCGACGCGCCTGAAGTAATTAAACAAAAGGTATTATTTAGTAGTGCAATAGGTAAGTTCTACCGAAAAATGATTGAGCTTGGTTATACGAATATTAAGGTGATGGGATATCGAGGGTTTTATCAGGCCTTTGAAAATGGCTCGGGGTTAACGGTATGTGATAGCCTATCAGATCCAAAGCACAATTTTCTTTCTGACAAAACATTGCATGTAATTGAAACGGAATATGTAGATGGTAAAAAACCATATACAAAACCTAGCGTTATTTTGCCTAAAGAAAGTTTATATGCAACGTTTGAAGTCACATTGCCGCCCAAAAGGGCATGTGATGCAGGATGTTCTCAATAAGTGAATATGCACGTAGTAATTTTTGATAGCGCGTTAACATAGACATTAATTTAGGATGGGGATATAATTTCTATCCTTCCAGAAAAGTGAGTTGAAGACATGCTTTTAGGTAAAGGCGCAACATTAACAACTTATTATGATTTTAGAACACGTAATTCTAAGTCAAGGTATTGTGATTTTGTTATTTTGCCAGATGTGCCAAAATTTGTTGATTCTACCGAAGAGCTTGATTACGATTCTGATCAGTTAGCAGAATTTGGGCGTAACACCATTTCCCTGTTATCTAATTGTGGCAAAAAAGTGTTACCGCAGCCAGTCGTTTTAGAATGTGTTGAAAAATTAGTTGAACAATCAGAACACCATAAAAAGCTTTTACCATTATCATTAAATCGTTGTAAGAAGTATATCGAAGAAGAGCGACAATTTTCTCCAACTTTTCATATTGTTGGTCACGGCACACCTAATGGTGTTGGTATACTAGATCCGAGAGATCAAATATCACCTGAAGCCTTTGCTAAAAAAGTTTTTGACGCTTTCAGGCACTATGAATTGAATGCTTTATTTGAAAAAAGGGTGTCTTTTGTATTTCATACTTGTAACAGTGCATACGCTAAAGTTGATAAAAAATTAAATAAACAGCAAGTCTTAGAAAAAATAAGACATGAATCTTATGTAGGAAGATTTTTTCACGCAATGAAAGAACTTGGTTTTAAGCAAGTTACTGTAAAAGGATATAGAGGTTATTACTGTAGTGTTACTTCGGTAAAAGCAGGTGATGCTCTGATTACAGATTCATTCACCTCTCCGACGATGTCATTGTTGTCACAACAAGGAGAATACACCGTTTCAGAGAGCGGCTGTGTAACCAGTTGTACAAAAGATGATTATTTATATTTTCCAATTCCCTTGCTTGATAACCCTGCTAATGCTGCGCGAGCTGATGCACAATCTGCGGATGACAACGAACAGGCTGAATTAGAAAAAAGATTAAGAAAATTAAAACTACAATAAGTCATAAATCTAAGCACAGTTTGTTTTTCATTTAATAATTATTGACAAACAATAACTTCATCACGATAATTAACCCATAAATCATGTAAAGGGGTTAATATGAATAAAATTCAATCTATCAGCCATAAAATGCAGATCCTTTTTGAAACATTACTTATTTTGGCGCCTGTTGCCACAATCGCTTATTGGACTTTTTATGAGTTTTTTGCGCAGGTTGGGATCAATTGGTTTTCTTATGAGTTTTATCATCAAACCATAACGGTTAATTATAAAAGTAAAATATTGGCCATGATTGTCACTTTTATTCCAACGTCGGTGATCATGTATGGCATTATTAGACTTAAAAAGTTGTTCTTTAACTATTCGAACAATCTGTTTTTTACTCATGAAAATGTCGTTATCTACCGTCAGTTAGGCAAAGCTTTATTTGCCTTAGTGATAGCAGATATTCTTATTATTCCATTATTATCCTTTGCATTAAGTTATCAAAATCCTGTAGGAAGCCGATTTATTTCAGTAGCTATTGGCTCATCTGAAATTATTACCTTAATTATTGGTTTTATAGTCATGACGGTTTCCTATGTAATGAATGAGGCATATAAATTAGAATTAGAAGCGCAGCACACTGTTTAGGGGATGATATGGCTATTACTGTGAATTTGGATGTGATGTTGGCCAAACGTAAGATGCGCTCTAATGAGCTTGCAAAATTAGTGGGTATAACAGAGCAGAATTTATCTATTCTAAAAAATGGCAAAGCAAAGGCGATCCGATTTTCTACTTTAGAGGCAATCTGTCGCGCTTTGCAGTGCCAAGTGGCAGATATTCTAGTGTATGAACAGGAAGTTGAGACACTAGATGCTTAAAATCCAACACTCATTCCTAGCATAAGCGAGGGCCCAGGATGACTTCCTTGTTTACTTTCTGCAATAACAGGTTGTGAGACATCCACGTAGATAATAGGGCAAATGCTCGCATTACGTTTAAATTCATAACCAACAGTGCCTTCTGCAAACACACCGCTAAATTTGGTGTCGCTGTTTTGGCTATAAAAATCCGCGGTGTGTTTAAGCTTGCCATAGCTTAATCCGCCACCATAATAAAAGCCTTTATTTTCTTTAGGATTATGGAACATCACATAAGTAAATTTAGGCAGCGTAAAATAGCTAAATCTATCGCCATTGGCATGCTTATGGCCACCCCAGGCGGTAGAGAGCTCGATGGCCGCATCCCCCACTTCAAAGCGCTTTCCTAATGAGATTATCGGGGCACCTGTTGTGGTGTCTGCGGTGTTAAATGCACCCGCGCCTAATTTAATTTGATAGTACTCATGGTTGTTATTAGCCATGGCAGCAGGCAAATAGGATAAGAACAAAATTAATAATAAAGTATTACGCACAAACTACCTCGTTATACATATTTATCTAAAAATTTCACCAAAAAACACATTTTTGGTGAGCGCCAATATATGCGAGTGAATAATCACATTCAAGGGGCTGTTTAAAAAATATTTACACTTGAAACGCAGACACCCAACTGATATTATTCAGAGCAGAAAATAATAGTTGGTTATCTTTCGAATATTGTTTAGAGGTTCAAGTAATGAAAGCAGGCGCATCGATTGAGAAAGACGCTAAGTCTTTTTTTGAAAGTAATAGCGTGCTCTATAAATGGATGTATTTGAAAACACCAGAAGGAAAACAAGTATTAAAAGACATAGTGCAAGATGCAAGCCTCGATACTAAAAAAACTGTCCTCAATAGTTTATCTTTACGCAATGAAGTAAGAACAATTCCCGCTGCTAGGTTTGCGCAAGAAGCTGCCTATAAAGGTGATCCTGCTTTAAAAGATCTATTTGTGAAATTATTTGCTGAGGTACTTACTACAGCTGATTTTTATGAATTTACAAAAGAAGATAATGAATCTCAAAGTTCAGAACTTAAAAGACCTGGGGATACCGAAGAAGATGAAACACCTAGGCGAAAGGTAAGAAAGACATCGGTATAAATATACAGTCTTACGCTCAGTGAATTGCTCCTTAGCCTATAATTAACAAATATACTGTTGATTCAAAGGCACACCATGAAAAAGCACAAAGAAAAACTCAAAGAAAGGGCCGCAAAAAAGCGTGGTAAAGGCTCTGCCAGTTCAGGCACTTCCATTAAAAAAGTCGACCCAAACGATTTAGGCGACCCACGTGGCAGTCGTGCTCCCAGAGGTGACAGGCCTGTTAATCCTAAAGAAAAGGGCGACGAGAGAAGAAGATAGCCAACCAACCAGTTTGACTTGTATTCAATAGATCATAAAATAACTTTTTTATGATCTATTGAAGTATCGTATGAAACATTATCGCGAAGAATTAGTTTTTAAAACAAGCACCCGCATCGCTTTTATAAACATCTCAGAACAAGTTCAAGAAGCCATAAACAAAAGTGGTGTCAAAAACGGCCTATGTTTGGTCAATAGCATGCATATTACCTCTAGTGTATACATTAATGACGATGAGCCAGGGTTATTGCATGATTATGAACACTGGCTTGAAAAGATTGCGCCTCACGAACCTATCAAACAATATCGCCATAATGACACCGGCGAAGACAATGCCGATGCCCATATCAAACGCCAAATAATGGGTCGGGAAGTCGTTGTAGCCATTACCAATGGTAAACTCGATTTTGGCACTTGGGAGCAGATCTTTTATGGTGAATTTGATGGCAATAGAAAAAAACGCGTTCTAATTAAAATAATTGGCGAATAATTTAAAGAGAATCAAATGCAAAAGCGTGTATTGGGAAAAAGCGGATTAGAAGTTTCAGCACTGGGCTTAGGTTGTATGGGTATGAGCTTTGGTTATGGGCCAGCTCATGATAAAAAAGAAATGATTTCGCTTATTCATAAAGCATTTGAACTTGGCGTTACCTTTTTTGACACTGCTGAAATGTATGGGCCATTCACCAATGAGGAACTTGTTGGTGAAGCAATTGCGCCCTTTCGCAAGAATGTGGTTATTGCAACCAAATTTGGTTTTAAAAAGGGACCCAATGATGGGCAAAGGTGGACTACCTTTGATAGCCGACCCGAACATATCAAAGAGGTGGCCGAAGCTTCCCTTAAAAGATTAAACATTGAAACGATAGATCTATTTTATCAACACCGGGTAGATCCAGAAGTGCCAATTGAAGAGGTGGCAGGTGCGGTAAAAGCTTTAATTCAAGCAGGTAAAGTGAAATATTTTGGCCTCTCAGAAGCAAATGCGCAAACAATACGCCGAGCTCATGCGGTGCAACCGGTTGCCGCATTGCAAAGCGAATATTCTTTGTGGACGCGCGATCCGGAAGGGGAAATTTTATCCACATGCCAAGAATTTGGTATAGGCTTTGTTCCGTTTAGCCCGCTTGGCAGAGGCTATTTAACCGGCAAGATGAACGAAACCACCACCTTTGGTGATAATGATTTTCGTGGATTGCTTCCACGTTTCAAACCAGAAGCGCTGAAAGCCAATCAAGTGTTTATTGAACTGTTAAATTCCATTGCAGAGCGAAAAAATGCTACTGTAGCACAAATAGCACTTGCTTGGTTGCTTGCTCAAAAGCCATGGATAGTACCCATTCCCGGCACAACAAAACTAGAACGCTTAAAAGAAAATATCGCCGCAGTAGAAATTGTGTTAACCGCAGAAGAGCTGCGCGAAATTGAAAGCGGTGCAGCAAAACTTAAAGTGCAAGGATCGCGATACCCTTAACTAAGTTATTTAATTTTCGGCCTTAGTCGTAAAAAATACTGGTTATTTTTTGATCTTGTATGTTCTTACAATTTGGCAATAATTCAATCTCTCTTTTTTAGTGGATTTATGAAAGGAGATTGACATGCCAAATTATTACGGATTTTGTGTAGGTATTAACTACATCGGAACTGAAAACCAACTTGCAGGTTGTGTTGACGACATCGAAGACATGGCCAAGCTTATGCAAGCAAGCGGTGTTCCTGCTAAGAACATTCAAATGTTCTCCGATGCCTATAAAGGCGCTGCTGTACAGCCAACGCGAGACAATATTATAAATGGGCTAAAAGCACTTGTGGCCAAAGCCCAGCCAGATGATATTATCTTTTTCCATTATAGTGGGCATGGCACCAATTCGCTCAGAAGAAAAAACGATTATGAAGCTATTTGCCCTATAAAAGACAAAGAAATTGAATTGATCGCCGATTTTGAATTACATGCGATCATCAATGAGTTAGTGCCAGGAGCGCGTTTTGTTTCTGCTTTAGACTGTTGTCATTCTGGGGATATGTTTAACCTAGAATTCAATGTCGGTGAAAAAAGCAAACTGACGCACTATGATCGTGGTGTATCAGTAGCTAAAGAGGATGTAAAATCAAAAGCAAAAGCAGCTGGAAAAAAACCTCCACACGCTGCGCCTGAAAAACCCGTTGTTGCCACAAAACCGCATGGTTATGTGGTGGTTGTAAGCGGTTGCGAAATTAAGCAAACTTCGGCAGATGCTGAGCAAGATGGTCGCCCACAAGGTGCTTTCACAGCCTGCTTAAAAGATTTGATTAAAGAACATGGCTTTCACTACATCTTGGATATTCTCTTAAGCGGTTCCAAGCAACAAATGCAAGGCTTAGACACTCAAATGCGTGCGTGGAT
Source organism: Pseudomonadota bacterium (assembly GCA_018241965.1). Classification (GTDB taxonomy): domain Bacteria; phylum Pseudomonadota; class Gammaproteobacteria; order Berkiellales; family Berkiellaceae; genus Berkiella. Next base: position 36,604 of record JAFECS010000024.1, read on the forward strand.
GAAAACAAATCGTTATTCACAGCTACCAGACATAGCATTTGAAGGTCAATTGGCGGCTATGTCTCGCGACTTGATGATGAAGAAAGGACCTCAAGCACCTGCTAAAGCTGGCGAACTCATCACCGATGATGAAGCAAGACCGTTGCTCATGCAATTTGCTAAATTTATGCGTGATGCACAACGGCCTGCAGCGCAAGTTGTTAGTGCGACGGCTGTTGAAGCAAGAAACGATGAAATGCTTCAACTACCCGAAAGAAGAAAGGGGGTAGCTGCTAGAAAGTAGTTCCCTCTCCACGGTGCCGCAGCTTAATCTGCGGCATTCTCTGATATATGAGTTAGATAATCCATTTTTAACCTGCTAAACTTCCAGGTAGTTTTAATAAAGACAAGCCCAATATGAGTTAACAATCTTAACTTGGGCTGTACTTGAGAGTTCAATGCACGTTGATCTTAAAAAAACACAAGTTGTGGCAATTGGGAGCACCATTCCCAAAAAGCTTGGTGCTTTTATTGCGCTATTTTTAAAAAGACATCCTAAGTCTTTAATTGTATTTACGCTTTATGTGCTTTTTGAAGCCTTTATTGCCCCAGCTAATGCCTATATCCTAAAACTGATAGTCGATGGGGTAATCGCAACCAGTAACCAACTTGATCTGTTGATTACCACCTTGATGATGCCCATTATGGGTTTTATTGGTATACAAGTAGCGATGAATGTTGTTTATAGCATCTATCGTTATGCGCATTTGCAGTTTTATCCCAAAATAAAGTCAGATATTGCTGGCACCATGCATCACTATCTTACCCAGCATTCATATCGTTATTTTAGTGAACATTTTTCCGGGAGCCTTTCTAAGAAAATTTTTGATCTGTGCTCCGGCGCTGAATCATTAGTACAAATTCTTACGCATTCCATACTACCTAAGGCAGTAACAGTATTATTTTCATCTGCACTTTTATATATGGTCCATCCTGTATTCGGCATCACACTGATTGTATGGGCTATTTTATATGTGAGCTGCTCATATTGGATGTCTGATAAATCAGAAACGCTTTCTTATGCCACCAGCGAAGCCGGCACAGCCATGAGCGGCAAGCTTGTGGATAGCATCGTTAATATAATGAGCATTAAGTTATTTGCTAACTATAAAGACGAAGAAACAGTGGTTTTTAATTCCATTAATAATTTGATGGCAAAGGATAGGGCTCTGCAATGGTATTTATTAAAAATATACTCCATTCAAGGGCTATGGATTATTGTTTTATTGTCACTAATGCTAGGTGGTTTGATATATGGCAGATTAAATCAGTGGGTAACGGTAGGAGATTTTGCCTTAATACTCACTTTATCGACGGCTATTGTTAACAATATTTACAATATGGGTGAAGAGATATTACGTTTTGCCAAAGAAGCAGGTAATTGCAGACAGGCACTGAATATCATTGTAGAGCCGCATGAAATTCAAGATACCCCTCAAGCCACACAATTGGTTGTCCAAAAGGGCGAAATTGCCTTTACCAATGTTGAGTTTAAATATCAGGGCTTAGAATCTTTATTTGAAAATAAATCTGTCACTATTGCACCAGGGCAAAAGGTGGGTTTAGTAGGGCATTCTGGTAGTGGTAAATCTACTTTCGTTAATTTAATCTTAAGACTTTATGATGTTAACCAGGGCAAGATACTGATTGATGGGGTTGATATTCAATCTGTCACTCAGGATAGTTTGCGCAAAAATATTGGGATGATCCCCCAAGACCCTTCACTTTTCCACCGTAGCCTGTTAGAAAACATAAAATTTGGACGCTTGGATGCCTCTCACGAGGAAATTATCGCTGCGGCTAAAAGTGCGCATGCGCATGAATTTATTGTTACTTTATCACAAGGGTATGATTCGCTGGTGGGTGAAAGAGGGGTTAAGCTTTCAGGTGGGCAACGTCAACGTATCGCCATTGCCAGAGCTTTTTTAAAAAATGCACCCATTTTAATACTTGATGAAGCAACCAGCCAGCTTGATTCTGTGACGGAGCAATATATCCAAGAGAGTTTATGGCAATTAATGCAAAATAAAACCACCATTGTGGTGGCGCATCGGCTTTCAACACTGCTCAACATGGACAGAATTTTGGTATTCGATAAAGGCAAGATTGTGGAAGACGGTTCTCATCAAGAACTGTTAAATAAAGAAGGCTTTTATGCCAAACTCTGGAAAGCCCAAGTGGGTGGGTTCTTGTTGGATGATGAACAATAAAATAATTAAAAAGTAGGATGTGACTCAATGCTTATTTTTAATGCTCATGTTCATTTAAATGGCTCTATGAGTGAAGAATATTTAGAAGTTACCGCAAGACGAAATGGCTGCACCGAGCATTTTCAAGGGTTTCTTGCAGAAACGGATCTGTGGAAGAAATTTAGTTGGATTCATCAAATTATCCAAACGCCAGAAGATATTAAACTTGCTACCCTTGATGTGGTTAAGCACTCAACGGCAGATATACTTGAGATCCGCACCACAGCTAAAGCAATGGGTCGCCATAGTGTTGATGCTTATATTCAAGCATTTGTTGAGGGCCTAAGAGAGGCAAATGCACAATATCCTCAAAAAAGAGCACGTGGCTTATTAAGCATCGACCGTACAAAACATACGCTTAGTGATGCAAAGCAAATAATCGACGCAGCCGTCGCAGAAAAGAAAAAATCCGGCATGATTGTTGGTATTGATTTAAGCGGTAATTTTGTGGGCCCAAGAAAACTCACAGGAGATGGTTTATACCAAGCCGTGATGTATGCCTTGCAACAAGATATTGGTGCAGCCTTGCATGTTGGCGAAATTGACTCTGAAGATGAACGCCGCGATTTTGATACCATCCTTAGAGCCGTGCAAGATTATAAAGAAAAACAGCAAGGCAAAATTTATGGGAAAGTGCGATTTGGTCATGCAATCTATCGTACGCCTGAGCAAGATGAAATAATTCGAAAGCTCAAAATCCCAGTAGAGGTTTGTCCATCCTGTCATGAAGTATTAGATTGGTGGAAAAAAGGGCAGCCACACCCCATTTTATCCCTTTATACACACCGTACACGCGTCCTTGCTGGTACAGATGATAATCTCTTATTTAGATGTAACGATAAAGATGAACAACATAAATTGGATAGTTTTTTACATGTTCCAGAGAAATATGCACAGCTTAGTGAAGATGCGCAACATGAAATCATTTCGGCCAAAAGAAAACGATATATGTTTTAAGAAAATATGCATAAAATAAAAATTCCCCCAAAAAACACTGATTCATCTTTGAAGATCCTGAAAGCCACTTTCAAAGATCACTATACCTATGAAGGTCAGATGATTCAAAAGTATGGAGATATATATCGCTTCAAGCTTTTTAATAAAACTTGTTACAGCATATCTCATCCAGATCACATGAAGCATGTATTGCTGGATAATATGCAAAATTATATTCGGCCACGTGAGGGCTCCTTTTCCCAAAAAGCATTTATTGAATATTGCGGTAATCCTAATAATTTGCGCCATACAACAGATCAGCAATATTGGAAAAAAAGTGGTGATGCTGTCATACCACCTTTCTTTTCTAAAGAACGTTTTCAAGGCTATTGTAGCGCTATAGCAGAAAGTGTTCTTAAGATGACAGCCAAGTGGGAGACAAACATTAAAGCTGGGGAACCTGTCAACATCAAAGAAGAAATGTTGAAGTTAGGATCTCGCGCTATCATGGAAAATTTGTTTGATTTAAAAGATTTTGACTTTGATCGCTTTTACATGGAAAAAACGCGCGTTTTTGCACAGATTGGTAAGCGCGGTGTTTTACCATCATTTTTGCACTGGTTGCTGCCTTCTCAAGATAAGAAAGATTGGCAGGAAGGAAATACCTACCTTCACCATTTTACAGAATCAATCATTAACCAAAGAATAGGGCGACAAAATACTCACAAGGATATTATATGTTGCCTCATTGAAGCTTTTAAAGATGCGCCCAACAAAGAGCAGATGCTGGCTAATTTTAATTCTGAATTTCGTATGTATTTGGTTACCGGCGAAACCCTTGGTGCTGGGCTCAATCATGCACTTGCTATATTATCTGGGCATTCCTCAGTCGAAGATAAAGTACACGATGAACTTGCGCGTGTACTCAAAGGAAATATCCCCGAATATGATTCCCTCAATACGCTTTCTTATTTGGGTTGTTTTATCAAAGAAGCCTTACGTTTTTGTACACCCGCGCCATTACTGACTAGAATAACCCTAAAAGATGACGAGATTAGTGGCTATCATGTGCCAAAAGACACCCTGATTTTCCTGAGACACTATTGGAATCATCGTCACCCAGATTTTTGGGACAACCCTGAGCGTTTTATTCCAGAGAGGTTTAAAGACAAACCGTGGGGGCAAGATCATGAATATGCCTACACGCCTTTCTCTGGGGGGCCACGCGCATGTATAGGAGGGCGATTTGGTATGCACTTTTATACGGTTGTTCTTGCCACTTTGTTGCAAAAGTATCGATTTAAGCTCTTACCGGGCGCATCTGCCGTGCCTGAAGGCGTTGCAATTTCATTCCCTAAAGATGCAGATAGAATGATCGTGCTAAGAAGGGGTTGAATAAATAATAAAGAAAACTCTTAAAGTGAGCTAACACAGTCAATACAACAATTAGGCTAATATGCCGCTAATATGCCTACTTTTACGGCAGATCTTATCTAGGCCTTAGAATAAACTCACTTCCTTTAATATCAATGCAGGTATAAATTCTATGAATACGCTAAAAAAGGTTACCAAGGGCCATACTATTAACCTTACCGGTGCAACGACTGTTGAA
>JAFECS010000025.1:0-36386 GCA_018241965.1 Pseudomonadota bacterium
GCCAACGGCCGGATGAGGGGGAATTTCTAGAGGGAATTAGGGCCCAAATGTGGGCTTTAGTATATAGCACGCACCTCTGATATAATAGGCGCCAATACATCAAAACAATCTTAGTAAACTAACATGCATCCAATAGTCAATATCGCTGTCACAGCAGCCCGTAGTGCCGGAAAAATAATTCTTCGTGCCCAAGATCAAATGGAAAACCTCCATGTGGTGGAAAAAGGCGTTAATGATTTTGCAAGCCAAGTAGACAGAGCAGCTGAAGAAATCATCATTGAAACTATCAAAAAGGCATATCCCCAGCACGCAATCTTAGGCGAAGAATCTGGCCTTACTCCCGGTAATGGTTCTGGCGCCGATGTCACTTGGATCATTGATCCCTTAGATGGCACCACTAACTTCATCCATGGCTTTCCGCAATTTTGTATTTCTATTGGGGTTAAACAAGGCGATAAAATTTATCATGGTGTCGTTTATGATCCGGTGAGAGATGAGTTATTTTCCGCATCTCGCGGTGAAGGCGCGCGTATGAATGGCAAACGCCTACGCGTTAGCAATGCTGAAAAATTACAAAAATCCTTACTGGGAACCGGTTTTCCTTTTAGAGATTTTACCTACCTGGATGATTACTTAACTTTTTTAAGAGCTATTATTCCCCATTGCGCAGGTATTCGTCGCGCAGGTGCTGCGGCACTTGATTTAGCTTATGTGGCTGCAGGCAGATTAGATGGCTTTTGGGAATTTGGTTTAAAACCATGGGATATCGCCGCTGGCGCACTTTTTATTCAAGAAGCTGGTGGATATGTATCAACTATTGATGGCTCACCGGATGTATTAAATGGAAAAAGCATCTTAGCGGCGCCACCAAAGGTTTATCAGGAAATGATGGAACTTTGTAAAAAGTTTTTTCAGAAAAAATAATTACTTTCTTCGATGCCGAGAAACGTGCTTTTCTTTTTGAAGATTTTCAATTTCTTTAAGAATTGATTTTTTTTGATTTTTCAGCAATTTTTCAACCCCAACCGAACTACCACCACGAGTGGAAATCATCTGCCCGGCAAAGTTAATTCGCGCATCTAATTGCTTTTCATATGCCTTTTGACGTTTTTCAAGATCATGTAGATTTTTATCTTGCCTTTCAATTAGGCTTTTTAAATCATCTAAATCTTTCTTTTCTCTTAGTAGCACATGCGTAATTTGCGTTTGCGTTTTTAATATTCTTTTTTGGGCTTCTTTAATTTGTTGTTCAAAAGTCTTTGGGCCTTTAGCACTCACTAGCCCCTCCTATTAAATAACTAAGTTATAAGAATAGTTTTTCATGGAACTCTGAGAATGTAAAGATCTGCTTTTTCCTTATATTTTAGAGAGTTATCACCCACTCAATTTAACAGTGGTGTGACCTATATCAAAAGATGTCAAATACGCATACTATTCATGCGGATTTCTTCTAAATCAAGCTCTTCGCTTAAATTACGAAATATCTCTTCATCTATTTCACCGTGCCTTCGCATTACGATGATTTTCTCTCTTTCAATTTTAATTGCTTCATAAACCAATTTTTTATAAGCAAAATAATTGTTTGACAATACAGAATAAGGATTATCGCTAAGTTGTGTTTGGATCACTTCTTTTCTTTTTAAGAGATTCTCTAAAAATTCATTGACTACCTGCATGGGAATTTGATTTTCATTGGCAAAATAATTAATTCTTTTAATGACCGCATCAACAGCACATAACCTTGCTAAGGCTTCTTGTTTGGTGTTGTCATTACTGTCTGAAAGGTTAAATTTTTGCACTAAAAAAGGCAGCGTAAAGGTTGGAATAATTAATGTAGCCATCATCACAAAATAAGTAACAAATATAAGTAATTCTACATGGCTAAAAGGTAAATGCTTTGCTGTTAGCGAAGGGATGGCTAGCACTGCCGCAAGCGATACAATACCTCGCATACCAGTCCAACCCAAAGTGAATAAATATTTCCAAGAAGCAACCGGATCACGACGTGCAATAGCAGGAAATAACAGGCGGGGGATATAAGCTGCAGGGTAGATCCAACATATTCTTACCAGAATAACGACTGCGCTGATAACAGATCCATAATAGATTAAATCCTTGAGTTGATAATCCCCAAGGTTTTTGATAACCATCGGTAATTGGAAACCAATTAAGGTAAAAACAAAACCATTAATGATAAACAATAATACGCCCCAAGCTGCTTTCGCATTGACTTTAGTTTGCGTGGCGGCAAACTCTGGGAAATAAAAGCCAGCCCAGATCCCGGAAACCACTGTCGCTATCACCCCTGAAAAACCAAGGCGCTCTGCGATAAGATAGGAGGCAAATGCAGTGATAAAAGTAAAAGCTGTTTCTGCTCGCCTGTCGTCTATTAGCCTATAAATGTTAACGGCGACTGTTGAAATCGCAAAACCAACAAACAATCCCCCGGTGGTAATCAAGCTAAATTCTAAAATTGCATCAGGTAATGAGAAAGAACCATAAACGATAGCCGCAATGCTAAATCGATAAATGATTAAAGCCGTGGCATCATTAATTAAACTCTCACCTTCTAAAATGGTAATTATCCTTTTTGGTGCACCAAGGCGTTTAATGATGGCCGTCGCTGCAGATGCATCTGTGGGGGCAATAATGGCGCCAAGTAAGAAGGCTTCTGCCCAGCTAAAAGAAGGTAAAATTAACTTGGCCACAACGGCAACAATCAAGCTGGTAAAAATGACCAAGCCAAAAGCAAGCAGCGTAATGGGGCGTAGATTAAACTTAAAATCCTTCCAAGAGGTAAAATAGGCTGCTGCAAATAAGATTGGGGGCAAAAAAAGATCAAATACTACCATCGGATCAAGTGTTACCGTCGGTAACCCTGGAATAAGACTAATAAAGCAACTGCCAATAAAAAGGAATATTTCTAAAGGGATTTTAAAGCGATTGGCCACCGGAACACACAAGATAGCCATAAATAAGATTAAAACAGAGGCTTCAATAAAGTTCATTTTATAGCATTCCTTTGCTATTTATTTAAACGATGCTCCTTAGCTGCATCAATAAAAGCTATCCATAGCTTTTTCTCTTCTTCGGATAAGACATACTCAGGGTGCCACATTACACCGACAAAGAATTTTTTGTTTTTAGCTTCAAAACTTTCAATTACGCCATCTGGAGCCAGTGCTACGACTTTGAGCTTAGGGGCAATTTTGTTGATCCCGGCATTGTGATTTGAATTAACAGCTAATCGCTCTGTTTGCATAATATCGTACAGCTTTGAATCGTGTGCGATGTCAATCATATGCTGGATCTCATGACGCGTTTCATTACGGTGTTGAATTGGCGTGCCTAAAGATTTTTTAAGATTCTCAAAAATCGTACCACCTAAAGCAATATTCATCTGTTGCATGCCAGCACAGATCCCTAATATAGGGAGATCGGAATCATATCCCTTTTTTATAAGGGCAAATTCAATATACTCGCGAGGATGATATTTGGGATTGTAATCTTTATTTACCCCAGTGGTGAATGCCTCTGGAGGTGAATAAAAATCACCGCCAGTTAATACAACACCATCTAAAATTTTTAAATAGTCTTCAATAGGCTCTTTATCGTGTCCAATAAAAACAGGAACGCCACCTAATTGTGCCACAACTTGGCTATAATTTTTGCGCATGGCATACCAGGGATAATCCGAATAACCACCCTTTCCCCCATCATTGAGCAGAATACCAATTAAGGGTTTTTCGTTGTGACTGGTTTTGGCAATTAAATGTGTGTTAATAAAAAAAAGTATTGTTAAGCCAAAGATCACAAATAACGTTATCTTTAAGACTTGCTTAAAAATTGATTTTTGCTTACTGAGAAATAACAACTTTATATTCCTCTTTTCGTATTATGGTAAATCATCCACCACTTTTTTCGTGGCAGGCAATAAATCTTGTCGACTTAAACCCATCACCACGGCAAGCGCACCCGCCACAAAGATCGATGAATAAGTACCAATGACAATACCTATAATTAAAGACAATGAAAAACCATGCAATGACTCCCCACCAAAGAAGTAAAGTGCTACAACAACAAGCAAGGTAAGGCATGATGTCATAATTGTTCTAGACAAAGTCTGATTAATGGATAAATTCATAATTTCTTCCGTACTACCTTTACGCACTTTACGGAAATTCTCACGAACGCGATCATAAACAACAATGGTGTCATTTAAGGAATAACCAATAACTGCTAATACCCCAGCTAAGGTAGCCAAATCAAACTCAATCTGAAAATATGAGAAAATACCTAAAATAATGATGGGATCGTGTAATAACGAAACAGCTGCGCTTACCCCAAAGCGATACTCAAAACGCAAGGCGATGTAGATCATGATGGCAAATAAAGCAACTATTACCGCTAAACTACCTTGTTCAGCTAATTTATCGCCAACTTCAGAGCCGACAAACTCAACACGTCTAAGTTCAATGTTTGGATCTTGCTGCTTTAGAACTTCTACAACTTTTTGTCCTAATTGCTGCTCACTCACACCTTGCTTATTCGCTAATTTAACGATTAAGTCACGTGCCGTGCCATATTGCGCCACTTTAACCCCAGTAAAATCGGCATCTTCTAAATGATGGCGCACATCTTCAATGCTGACAGGGGTGCTATATCTTAGCTCTAACTGTGTTCCGCCAGTAAAATCCAAACCAAAATTTAGCTCTCTTGTAAATAAAAAATACAAAGATAAAAGGCTGATTATAATAGAGAATATAGCCGTTACACGACGCATTCCCATGAAATCAATTTTAGTTTGATGATGAAACAATTCCATGGTTATATCCCTACTCGCAAGCGTTTAACATGACGGCCACCGTAGATTAAGTTTACTATCGCTCGGGTACCCGTGGTTGCTGTTAACATAGAAGTTAAAATACCAATACACAGAGTAACTGCAAAGCCTTTAACAGGGCCGGTGCCAATGCTAAATAAGATAATGCCAACAATCAGTGTTGTTAGGTTCGCATCGATAATGGTGGCAAGCGCATGTTCAAACCCACCATGAATAGCCGCTTGAGCCGACATGCCATTTCTTAACTCTTCGCGTATACGCTCAAAGATTAAAACATTCGCATCCACAGCCATACCCACGGTTAATACAATACCTGCCATCCCAGGTAAGGTAAGTGTTGCACCAACCAGCGATAAAATGGCGATGAGTAATACAACGTTAATCATCAGTGCAAGGTTAGCGATAATCCCAAAGACGCTGTAATAGACCAACATCGCTAACACAACTAAACCTAAACCAACTTCAATTGAGATGATCCCTAAGCGAATATTTTCTTGCCCAAGGCTTGGCCCCACTGTACGCTCTTCGACAATAGTCATGGCTGCCGGTAAGGCTCCTGCGCGTAACAACAAAGCTAAATCTTGTGCTTCTGCTACTGATAAACCCGTAATTTGAAATTGGCTTCCCAGCGCACTTTGAATAGTTGCAATGCTAATCAGCAGTTCATTTTTCTTATTTTTCTTAACAACTTGACCATTTACTACTTCTTGATCTGTTTTTGTTTCAATATAAACCACACCTAGTAGCTCACCGATGTTTTCTAGGGTTGTTTTCTTGAACATCGAAAGACCGGCACCGCCAACCCGCACGACAACGGCAGGTCTGCCAGTTCTGTCGTCTGAGCCCACCATGGCGCCAGTAATAGATTCACCTGTTAAAATTTCTCTTTTATATAATAAATAGGGCTTACCATCTCTTTCGTAGTACCACTTTGTACCAGGAGGTGGTGTTGAACCTGGTTGTGCATTAGTACTTTGTTCTCGGGCATGAAGATGAAATTCTAAAGTGGCAGTTTTACCCAAAATATCTTTAGCACGCGCTGTGTCCTGAATACCTGGCAACTCTACAACAATATGATTTACACCTTGTCGTTGTACCACTGCTTCAGCCACACCTAATTCATTAACGCGGTTACGCAAAGTGGTCATTGTTTGCTCGATGGTGCTATTTTTAATGTCTTGAATGACATTTTGCTTTAACCTAAGAAAGAGTTGATATTTACCCTCTTCCTCATTCACGGTTACATCAAAATCTCTAGAGCGACCTTTGATAGATTCTTCCGCTTTTTTGAGTGTTTCTTTATCATCGAAATTAATGATGATGCCTGAATCAGTTGTTTTGGCAAATTGACGATAACGAATTTTATCGTCGCGTAAGGTGTTACGAATATCGCTGAATTCGCTCTCTATTCGACGATCAACAGCCGTGTCCACGTCCACTTCCATTAAAAAGTGAACCCCACCCCGCAAGTCTAAGCCCAATTTCATGGGTTTAGCACCAAGAAATGACAACCATGCGGGCGTTTTGGGCGCCAAATTTAAAGCAACGATATAGTTTTCGCCAAGTTTCGCGCTAATGACTTCTTTGGCTTTAATTTGATCATGGGGATCTGAAAAACGTATCAACAAAGCGTTATCTTCAGCTTGTATCTTCTTATAGTGGATATTCTCCTGCGAGAGTGCTTGTTTGATTGTTTCCTGCGTCGTGGCTGTTAAGTTGTAACCTGCACTGGGTAACACTTGAACAGCAAGATCTTCACCAAACATGTTCGGCGCCGCATAAATCAGGCCAACCGTCAAGATACAAAGTAATAACAGATATTTCCAAGTAGGATATTTGTTGAGCATCTTTGAGATCTCTTATGACTTAAAACTAGATTGTTTTCATTGTGCCTTTGGGAACAGTCGCTGATATCGCTTGTTTTTGCACTTTAACTTCAATGCCTTCGGCGATATTAATGACAATAAATTGTTCACTGACTCTGAGTACTTTACCAACAATACCACCAGCAGTGATAACTTCATCATCTTTGGCAATATTAGTAATAAGCTGCTGATGCTCTTTAGCTCGTTTTGTTTGTGGTCTGATGGCTACAAAGTACATAATAAATATGAAACCACCAATCATGAGAAGACTGCTTATCATGCTTTGCCCTTGCGCAGGATCAGCAGCATAGGCAGTTGTGGCAAATAGTGATAAAGCAATAAGACACCATCTCATAAACACCCCAAAAATTTATTAAGTATAATAACATTACTATATAAATAGAATCATAAGGATTTGCAATCTACCTTGGTGAATCTATAAACGCAAATTATCTTAGCATTAAGGAGGGTGTTAGTTCACTACGTTATATATTTTTATCCTTTGAGTATTCAAAATTATTTAGTATACTCTGCCGCTCAAACGCCGGAGTGGCGGAACTGGCAGACGCGCCAGACTCAAAATCTGGTGATGGTAACATCGTGTGAGTTCGATTCTCTCCTCCGGCACCATCTAATTTTATATTCGAATATTAGATCTTTGTAGGGGCGCATCCTGTATGCGCCCTATCGAACAGACCTTCCATATCCAAAGAAATTAATTGAAATTAAATTAAGATTTGATGGGCGCATACAGGATACGCCCCTACACAGAAAAGAAATATTATTGTTTGGCTATTTTTAATTTAACTCTCATCTGTTCCTTGTCTTCAGGTTCAATAACAGACCAAGAAGCAAAATTTTCTGTATCCTTATGGATAGCCCTAGCAACACTATGATTAAAACTACCCCGACCAATTTTGAATGTTTTGCCTAAACTTAAGACCAGAGCATTCAATGACTCACTGATATCTTCAGGTTTAAATTGCCTCAAGGAAGTGACTTGAGCCTGCTGGCGCTTTTGCCAGATCTGCGCTAATTGATGGGCCTGCAAAGTCAAGCAAAAGGCAACAAATAGTTTTTCAGCATCATTCATTGAAGGACCTGAATGAAATAAACCATGTTTTTGCTTGCGATATTGTTCAAGTAAAATTTGATAAAACTCACTAATAGGATGTTTTTTGAGCAATTCTTTAGGCTCAACCAACTCATCTTTTAACGACCATTCTTCAATTTTTGAAATCATTACTTGTGTAAAATTCTCATTTAAATCATGTTTTTTGATAAAATATTGGAAAATACAATTATCAAAATCTAAAATATACTGCGGAATGGCATCTAAAATGGCCAACGCTCTGACATCGGTTAAACTCACGGCGCAATAACGGTTCCAAGTGTCCATTAAATGAGCACATTCAAGTCGTTGCTTTTCAGAGCCGGTAATATTTATTATCAAACCAGCATGATCTAAACAATACTCTACAAAAGGCCCAGATAATCCATTCATCATCATTTTTCGTTGACGTCTTGCTACTTCTTGCAACAGTTTATCTAAAGCTTTTTTCTGAAGCTCATCACCAAATGTTCTTACAAATAAAGCTGCTTTTAGTAATTGTTTTTCATCTTGCAAATTTTCAGCCTTAGGGAAGTATTGCTCTGCTTTTAGCAAAGGGCTAAATGTATTGTTTTTATTTGAAATAACATTATCAAACTTATCAATTAAAGCTTGTAGTGATTTTTTTGAGGTGTCTAAGCAATGTTCAGTCCATTCATGAACCTTGAATTTAAGATCTAAATCATCTGCTGATATTCCTGAGGATAACCATTCAAATAACCTACCATGATAAGCCCAATCCAAACGTTGGTCAGTATTACTTGGAACAGGCGCACAACACATCAACCATTCAATTTTAGCTTTAAGTGTTCTATTCAGTAATTTTTTTACCTGCATTGACATATCATGAATAAAGGCACTTTGGTAAGAACCTTTTAAATCATTAAAAATGGTACAATCGTGCAGCGGCTTTCGCTCATTGAGTAAAATAATTAATTTATTAGCCACACCATTAGCCACTTCAGGGTAATTTCTTCTTTTTATGCTATATTTTGACAATATAGCCAAGTCTTCATTTTTTGAAGAAGATGAAACATACTTATTTTCTATTAGACGCACCATGGCATTTAGTGCCTCATAAAGCGGATCATCATTCGTTAAAAATCCGCAAATAACGGCTATCCGCTTAGCAAGGTATGTTTTAACATCATCTGTTAAATATTTATTAAATAGCTCAGCTGTCTGGGTCAAAGGTAAAATGAGATGCAACGTTTTAAAATTTAGTGTTTTTACAAAATCACAGGTGCTAGAAATAATATGTTCTGCATTATCATTGCAATCAGTAATATCTTTTTTTAAACTATCAGGTAATTTACTGCGATTAAGAAGTCCAAACAAATTAATTCTTTGCTGTGCCAATATTTTTATTGCCTCTTGAATCGTTGGCCCATCAATTTTATCTAATATTTCTTCATTAACAAGCTTAGATTTAAAGCAGTTTACTAAGTTGCCTGATAATTTCTCAACAATTTTTTTATTATAATTTATAATTTGTTCTCTTTGTGCTTGTGGGGATACTGCATTTATTTGTTCTAGTCCTTCCGTGCTATCTATAATATCTTCAATATTTTGGATAGCATCTACGAACTTTCCACAGTTGATTGCGCAATTGATTTTAAGCATTTTCTGATATAATTCAAATTTCTTGGTGAACAATGTCCATTCTTCACTAAAGGTAAACAAATTATCTTTAAAATATTGACGTAACAAAGCTATCTGCTCATCATTCATTGGGTTTTCAAAACTATCTAAGGCACGCATCACTACTTGTTTTACTTTGGTTGCATTTTGACTTGAATAAAATTTTGACAAATCCTTTTCTTCATGTGGCACTTCTTTATTCTGATAATGAAATTTAGCTTCCATGTAGGAACGTTCTAATTCATTTACATCAGCAAATTTCTCCTTATGCATCAAGTAGTCACTTAACCAAGCGAGACGAAAATCATATAGATAATTCTTTTTATTATCACTGATAAAATATTCTAAAAAATATTGGGTATGGCCCCGCCATTCATGTCTGCGCATCAAACGTTTAACCTGTTTTATTAAAATGGTATCTAACCTAGCTTTTTGATTCGGCAAGGTAATTAAATTATCTTCAAGTTTACCCTCAAGAAATTGCGACACATGGCTAAGATAAGCTCTTGTGCTGTTACTATCATTTTTATTTATCAATCTTTCAATTCTTAATAGACGATAGGCTTCTTTATTTTGAAGTGTGCCATAATGTTCAACTAACGCAGAAAGTTCTTTTGATTCTAACTTTTCCCAATCATTGTTGCCGCTTAGCTTTTCAATATAATTTGAAATTACCCCTTCAAGATGTTTTACAAACTCAGGGTATGTCAAATACTCTTGATACAGTTCTTTATCTGCGAGTAATTTTTTAAATTCACCTTTTGATAAAAGCCAGTCAAAATGTTTACCAAAGTACAATGAGATGACTTGTGGGCAATTTACCCCAAGCATCAATTCTGCATGCTCAAGATTATCCCCTTTGTATTGTTTTTCCAAAAAGGTGCATAGATTTTTAACTAAAAGCGGAGATTTGCCAATTTCTTTAAACATATGAAAATCATTCTGATTTACCATAATATCTTTACTGTTCTTTTCATCAAACAAAAAGAATATTCTTTTTTCGAAATAGTTTTTTATTAAAGAAATATGCGAACAAGAGAAAATGTTAATTAAATCAGCATAACGCGAGTTATCACCATTATATTTCTCAATGTATTTATTTGCCTGCTTAATTAAAATCGAATAATATTGCGTGCTATTCTCATGATCGGCAGCTTGAATATCATTAATATAAAGCGCGTAATTTTTAAATGGTAATTTTGTATTACCTGTTCCATATTCTTCATCACTTCTTAAATCAATTTCTTTATACAATCCATCAGTTAATATTTTATTAATCAAAATAAATTTATCTTCAATATCCATCTGTCGTCTGGCTTTCCAACTTTTAGCTGCCTCTGGAGCATGTCTTTGCAAAAAATGATACACTTTGGGGTTGCCATCATCTCCTGTCTCAAATAGATATTTACGCGCGATGATATTCATCAAACGCGCAAATTCCGCTTTTTTGTTAACATCAAACAAACAATTTATCTTTTCCATAAATTGCTTATCTTCTTGTTCATTTGTTGGCAAATCACTTCTGTTTATCAGTTCAATGATTGCTTTAATGGCCTCCACTTTATCTTTTGGCCAGTATTTTTCTGCAAAACTAATAAAGGAGATAATGGCATCTTCATTCAAATTACGGTACAGTTTATCTTCTTGTTTGTCTTCAAGTAGAAAATCAAATTTTTGTAAAATACTAACTGGATCTGAAAGTTTATTAAATTTTTCAACATCCTCAGGCTTGGCATAGATTTTAATAAACCGCTCCAATGTACAAATCAGTTCTTTATCAAAAGTAAATGATTTAGCTTGAATACTGTTCAGCATTAACGTTTCAAAATCTTCTACAATAAATTGTGCAATTTTTTGATATTTTAGACTTATTGTTTTTTTTGCCTCTATAAGCTCATTATGCCAAAGCGAAAAAAATTGATAACTAGCAAATCGATTAAAAAAGGGTATAAAACTAAGCACCCTACCAAAAAACCAGGATGGTCGAAAAAATCGCGCACGCTTTAATTCATGCCCAATAACCTTTGGTAAATCTAAAGAGGCCGCAAAAGCAGGATTAGTGATGATATAATTCAAATTTAACCCATAACCCTCTTTACGATATGATTCTATCAACGATTCAAAATGAACTAATTGCCTATAGGTTTCATTGATATATGTAATGGATTCTTGATAATTGCCAACACACAAATGGCGTAACCACCCCCTTATTGAAGGTATATTTGAGCTGGTTCTGAAAAACCAATTTCGTATCCAGCTATCGGGCGTAAGTGATGGCGAAAGAGGTATAAAGGACTCAAGCTTCTGTGGAATGACTAAGTCATCTCTAACAATCACTTGTATGAGGTTCGCATTATCCTTGTTTTGAACCCAACGTGAGTTTATCCATTGCTGATACCCTACAATTCTCAAGGCTTTAACAAAGTCTTCAAAAGACATTTCAAACGTTTTTACTTCACTGGGAAGGGTTATAAATTCTGAAATATCATCCAAATCACCTTGTGGTATATTTTGTAAAACATTTTTTTTCAATTCAGTCATTAAACCTAACAAACCATCATCACATCGCAAGTTTCCGGCATTGATAGCACTTAGTATGCGCCAACCCAATGCCACCTGGCACTTTAATCTATAATTTTTGATTATTTGTCGATTTATTTCCAGATTAGCAAGTATTTTTTTGTCACTCGGATGTGTTGATTGACTATTGAAACTATCCTGGATGAAATCTAAAAAAACGCTAAAATTATCTAATTGTGCAATTATATTCAAAATATCTTTTGTATTGCCTTTGGCCAGTTCGCCTTGTGCTTGCCATGAGTGTTGAATTTCTTTTAACTTTTCGATCCCTTTTTCATCAATTTCTTTATTTTCTTTTGAGCGCGTATTTCTTTTAAAAACTTGAGATTGTTCACCTTTTAGCTTTGCTTGTAAACGCGCCCATGGTACGTCACTGTGAGTATAGCTATCTATGAGTTCAAGTTTTTTTTCATAAAGATGCGCCTCATCAAGACTTTTTTCATAGTTTTTTCTACGTACTGTTAAATCTTTAATAATGATTGCGCCATTTTGGTAATCTTTATCGCACTTGGACCAACGCACTCTAGCATTTTCTAAAGCCTGATTATATTCTTCTTGGCATTCAAATGCTTTGCGCTCAAACTGAGTTTCTTGCGCAGAATACGCAACATGTTCATTAAGTGATTTTAGATCATGCTCAAATAAGTCGAAATAGCTTTGCTCTGTATTTGCTACTTTTCCAAGAAATTCATCAAAGCGTGATTTGATTTGCTTTTGTTGCTCTTCATCAAAGCCTACAAACAATTCCATACTTAACCTCATGACATAACATTTCTGGATGTATTTACGGTTAAATCTATGATTTTTATCACCTGTTTGGTGATAGGCATAGTATGGAGAATAGACAAATAATGATGATTAATACGATGATATACGCTTTATTTTAGATTATAAGCGCCACAATTTAACATCCACCTGCATGAAAGCCTCTCTATCAAGAATGCTTTTAACATCAATGATCAGCCGATTATGATCAAATTTTTCCGCATAGCTTTCTGCTGATAATTCTCTGTAATAGGTGTGCGAAACACAAAGCACAATAGCATCGACATCGATAATATCATCCCAGTCGACTAATTCAATTTCATATTCTTTATAAGCATCCTCTTTATCTGCAATAGGATCATGCACCATCACATTAACACCAAAAGATTGTAGCTCATTGATCACATCGATCACTTTAGTATTGCGGATATCTCTACAGTTCTCTTTAAAGGTTAAACCTAAAATGGCCACCTTTGCACCCTTTATTTGGGTCCCAAGATGGATCATTTGCTTTACGGTTTGATCGGCAACATATTTTCCCATACCATCGTTAATTCTTCGTCCGGCTAAAATCACCTCAGGCCTATAGCCTAATTGTTTCGCTTTATGGGAAAGATAATAAGGATCAACCCCAATACAATGACCACCTACTAATCCAGGTTGAAAGGGTAAAAAATTCCATTTGGTTTTAGCAGCATTAATAACTTCATGGGTATCAATATTCATGCGTTCGCAGATAATCGCCAGTTCGTTCATCAAAGCAATGTTTAAATCACGCTGGGTGTTTTCAATCACTTTGGCGGCCTCTGCCACTTTTATATTAGGAGCGCGATAAATGCCTGCTTTGACAACAGAGCCATAAACTTGGGCAATGATATCACCCGTTTCAGGATCAAGCGCTGAGACGATTTTAATCACTTGTGAGATAGTATGTTTTTTATCACCGGGGTTAATACGCTCTGGAGAATATCCCACTGAAAAGTCTACGCCAGCTTTTAATTGAGAAAAGCGCTCTAATACGGGTATACATTCTTCTTGAGTGGCCCCAGGGTAGACCGTAGACTCAAATACCACAATATCGTTAGGCTTTAAAAAAGGGCCTATAATTTCACAAGCTTTATATAAGCAACTTAAGTCGGGTTTATGCGCCCCATCTGAGGGCGTGGGCACGCAGACAATGTAAAAATCGGCTTCACTTAAAGAAGATTTTTCACAAGAAAAATGAATTTGAGCACGGCTTAATTCTTCGGCAGACAATTCATGGGTAACATCTAGACCTTTCTTTAAGTCCGTAATGCGCGCAGGATTGATATCAAAGCCCACAATTGGCCCTTTCTCCCCAAAAGCGACTGCCACGGGTAATCCCACATAACCAAGCCCAATAACTGCTATCTTCCGTTGATGCGCCATTATTAATCCCTAAAGTTGCAAGTCTTCTCCCAATATAGATAGAATTCACGTTCTTTTCATCTAGAAGTTACAAATATGAGCAATAAAGCTAACCTATCTGATTTTCCGTCTGCGCCTTTTCTTAGACGCATTGCGGCATTAGTCTATGATAGTTTTATTGTGTTCTCCTTTTTACTTCTGGCTACCACGATTGCCTTAGCGGTGAATCATGGGCAATCCTTGATGCCTTATCGTTGGTTATTTATAAGCTATTTATTTATCAGCACCGGCCTTTTCTTAAGCTGGTTTTGGATAACCAGCGGTCAAACACTAGGTATGCTAGCCTGGAAAATAAAAGTGATTAATCAAGATGGAAAAACCTTAACTTGGAAACAAGCATTCTTGCGCTATTGTGTAGGGTTTTTCAGTTTAGGGTTAGGCGCCATCGGCTTACTATGGTGTTTATTTAATCAAGATAAACAAAGCCTGCATGATATCTTATTAAAAACCCGAGTAATTAAATACCAAAAATAGATTAATAACTTGTATATCCCCTTCAATTGATTAAACTACACGCAATTGCTGGAACCAAATTACGCCACAGCTGTCTTATTTATATTAGTAGAACTAATAATAAATGAGGCATCCCATGTCTACCGAAGGCGTTCAATTACCTCAACCGCTTGAGGATTACATCAGCAGATTTTCACCCGCAACAACTGACATACAACTGCCCTTAGAAGGACTTGATGATAACAACATCGGGCCTTTTTTAGAAAAACTATTTAAGGACTACCAAGGCACACCAGAACATATTAAACAATTAATCAAAGTAAAATTTGTCGGCGGTGAGTTAACAACAGAGCAACAAAAGCAATTTAATATTCAACTTGAAAAAGCAATTGAAAATAATTTCAATCAGTTATATGGGAAAGCCATCCAAGAAGAAGGCAATAAAAAAGGGCCTAAAAGAACCGATCAACAATTAAGCACTGATGAATTAACAAGATTTCACAATAATATTTCCTCCATAGACATTTCAGAAGAACAACTTGGAAAAGAAAGAAGAGAATTAGTACAAAGGGCATTTAGAAAATGTATGGACTTGCAATTTTTTGCTATGTCAAGCACAGCTGTCGCGGCGGTAGCCGTACCCTCAAAAGAATCCGATTTTATAACCATTATCAAAACTGCAAAAGAGCAAAGTGTTTTGGAACAAGCAAAAACAATTTTAGCAAAAAAAGGGTTAGGAATACCTGTTGATGATCGAACACCTGATCAAAAATCATTGATAAGCGATATGGTAGAATATGCTGGCGCCAATAATATTGCTAAAGGTGGAAATGGAACCACAGCCTACGAGCAATTTCTGGAAGATGAAACTTTTGTAAAATTTCAACAATGGCTCTGGCCTCAAGTGAAAGAAGAAGCGTTAAATGAGTTATCTAAAAAATGTAAAGTAAAAAGAAAAGATCCCCTTGAAGATTTTATGCAAGAGGCCTATACAAGCTTTTATGAACGTAAAATTAAAACTCAACTTATTGGTGAAGTAAACCTTTTACCAGATGGATATAGCACCAACATATATCATCGCGAATTAATGAGTGCTTGTTTAAACTTTCTTGCCATCGGTGGTTTTCAAAAGCAAATACAAGAAGCAAAAATTTCAATACCCTGCCCTGTTGGACGTTTGCCTGAAATGGCTTATGATTTTTCAGACATCATGCAGCCTTTAATAAAACATGCGCAAGAGGGAAAGCCTATACCTATTACTTCTTTATATATTAAACACCTTTTTGAGGCTAAAAATTTCTACGATGATCTTCATGAATTTGCTAAAGCAATAGCAGACAAGCCAGGGGATTATGCAAAAGTAGAGAAAATTAAAATTGATTCAATGTTAGAGATGAAAAATCCCAATGTTGCTAAATATGAAGAATATTTAAACAAAATGCTTGAGCTAGCAAATCGATCGCCCAATGGATTAGCCACCAGTTTTGATTTAAGCAACATTGCTAAGTTTCTTGAAAGAAAGCTGCTAGATGAAATTGAAAAAACCAAAGATGAAGATAAGAAAAAAGAAATACAAGAGAAACTAGATAGAATTAAAGGCCTTAGTAGTGAGCTTAATTTACGTATTGCTCAAAATCGCCGCGCTATCAATTATCAAATCTTATCTCATGGTGAACAAGCATTAGGGCAATCCACCGCCATTGAAACCAATGCCGGAAAAATTACCCAAGCGGGTTCTGAAAAAGAAGTGCGCGCTTGCAAAAGAATGGGTGATATCAAAGATATCATGGCAAGCATAGGTACTGAACAAGAAGCCGAACAAGAACAAGAAAAAGAGCAAGAACAGGAGAAAGAAAAAGAACAAGAACAAGAGCAAGAACAAGAAATGGCGCAATCGCATGGTAGCGCCCAAGATAATATTGCGACACTAGAAGAATTTATAGAATTCGCAACTAACTTAAACAGAGATTTATCAGTCAAAAAACCGTTATTAACTGAGTTATGGAATAATATTTTTGGTAATATTAAATCCGAAGATGGCAAAGACAGTTCGTCTTTAAAAGCTATTTCAAAAGAGGTTGCCACAATTATCTTAAAAGATCCCGATGCTTTTATGTATGGCATTGTTGAAGGTAATCTTCCTCAGGGGTTTCATGTTGGTAATTTAACTGTAAAAAATCCAGAAAATGGGGAAAACACCAGTTTAAAGGGTATTTATTTTGATCTCAGCAAACAAAATGAACCCACTACTTTAACGCTTTCTGTACAAGAACCTCCTCTCAGAAGAGTACGATTGCAGGTTTCCTCAACTGATTTCACCTTAGAGAATAAACCTACTGATCTTGATCCCATCTCTAAAAGATTAGTTAAAAAAGCCTTTGAACCACTTACAACAGATGAAATAAGCAGTTACAACACTGGTGGTTTATCTCAAGACGATGATACTGTGCCTTATAAAATGATTTTTATGACCTCAAGCCAAAAAGGCGCGCTCAAATTTGTTGCCTGGATAAAAGATGATATCACACAAAGTATCTTTGCAACTAAAAGAAATCAGGAACTTGCTGATATTGCTGTAGCCTATGGTGGAGATGCTTTATTTGAACTTACAGATAAATTAAATGAAATAAAAAAGAAATGTGCTGATATTAAACCTAAAACTTTGTTTAATGAATTTCTGGATAAAGCCATTTTACAAAAAGATCTAAATACCCTCTCTGAAAGAGAAAAAATGGTAGATCACTTAATGCGTCATGATCAATTTGTCGCATTAGATAAAATAAAAGCATTACCAGAAGATCAACTCAAGTGGTTTATGACATTTTGTAATGAGCATGCTAAAAATAATGCTAGAGTTGATCTCCATGATCTTTATCTTGGATTTGAAAAATTTGTTAAAGAGTACAAGGAACTTACCAATAATGCGCCATTGCCAGAAGGCGTGGAAAAGCTCGCAAAAGACTGCAAAAATATGAAAGTGGGTTTAGACAGGCTACTTTATATATTAAATAATGCAAAGAAAAATAATTTACTCAATGAGCAGCTTTCAGTAATCTCCACAGTCGATTTACATTATGGCGCTGCTTATCAAGCGGTAAAGCAACACAAGTATCGTATTATTTTACCGCAAATGGGAATTTCTGAAACTAATGCAAAGATTTCACCTATATTAACTTCAGCAACGGTCGCTGGCGCGCAAGATAAATTCTTTAGAGGGTACATTGAAGGTAACAATACACGTGAAGAATGCAAAAGAACTTTTTGGTGTCACTATGGGCTTGCCAAGGTTGCTCCACCTTTGCTTGACATGGAAAACATAGCCAAACATATTGAAAACCTGAAAGATCCACCTATTAAAAACCCTGAAGTTGTTCAAGCTTACTTATATTCGATCACCAGTTTTGCGCTCTATCATGAAAAAGGTCTCACAGATTCACAAAATCTATATAAAATTGATGCTTTAGCAAAAAGCATTGATAATTTATTTGAAGCAAACCCCACAAACACAGGTGGTGTCGCTGAATTTCTACATGAAATAGCACAATGCCAAGAAGATCATTTTGTCAATGGCAAAGGAGATGCCCCAACCCTAGATTCACTCACTTCCTATATCACTACTATGACCCAGTGCCAAGGAGCATTTGCGAAAGTAGACCCTATTAGAAACAAAATACAAAATACTTTTCATGCCCATTTACATTACAACAAAAATCAAGATTTATTCTCTCCAATTCATAAATATGCTCAAAAAGAGGGAAACAAATTAACGCAAGAAAATTTAGCACATACCTTAATTTCTTTAGAAGAAGCAAACATTGCGTTCTTGGGGGAAAAGGTTGAAGAACGCAAGCTTTTTGCCACGCTAAATGGCGCTTTATTGCATGCTTTGGTACTCATTGATGATCCCGGTGAAAACTTTCGCTCCCTAGATCATAAAGACAGCTTAAATGCATATGTAGAAACATGTTTAAGTAAATATTGCAAAGATAACGATGTGGCTTTTCGTAGTGTAGAAAGTCTTCTTAATCTGATGCGTTATTCCCAATTAGAAGGTTTAACTACGCCCTATCCAACTTGGGACCAACTAAAAACGATGATAGATAAAGCAGCAAGCGATCCCCAAGCTGGCCCAGATGAATTAGCAAAATGGATAAACAAACAACCTGGATTTGAAAAAATAACATTTGATTTATCAACACTTAAGCCCAAGGAAGCAAAAGCACAAACCTTTGATGCAGCTTATTTGAGTGCACAAGAAAATATTCTCAGCGGTTTAAATAAAATAGGTATCACTATAGAAAAAGGCGATGTGCCAACCTTTGAAAAATTATTACAAAAACTTATTGAGGTAAAAACCAATGAAAATGTGGGTTTTGCCGTCGGTGGTTTTCCTTTATTAAAAGAATTTGTATTTCAAGCCAATCAAGGGGCCTTAGAAAATATTAAAAATCAACTTAAAGATTTAACCACTTCAGAAAGGGAACAAGTTAACAAAACTTTAGGTACGTTATATAAACCAGAAGTTGAGGACCCTAATTCTCTAACTGATCTAGCGCAAGTTGCAAAAGCTTATGCCGTATCGCATCATGAACTTAATGAACTATTTACACAAATAAATGAATGTAAATCACATTTAAAGCAAGAGTTTTCGACAATTTCAAGTACCTTAGGGCAAACTGATATCCCTATTGCGCAGTTAACAAAACTATTTACCTTAGCAAACAATGCAGGTTCTGATATCTATCCAAGCTTTATCTTGAATCAAGCCTTGTCTTTTAAAGCATCAATAGCTGATTGGGGAACGCTGAATACAGTAATTGAAAAATCAATATTACCAACGAATAATATTAATCAAGAAAAACTGCTTGAATTAACATTGTTGCTTGCTAGTAAAAATCAATTAACCACAGGAACGTTAACGCCTTTAATTGAATTATCCACAAAAGATGTTGGCTTATATGAAGCAACTTTAAGTGTCATCCTAAATCAGGCAAAACAAAATGCTATTCCTGACATACCGCAAATTACTAAATCACTCAACGTTCTTCTCGATAAAAAGGTACCTGCGAAAGAGGCTGCACAATTATTGAAGAACTTATCCCAAGATAAGTTTGTTGTTCATACCAATGATGTCCTAATAGAGCTTGCTGGTGTAGATGATAGACAAAAATTAGCGTTAATAGTATCCGTGCTTAATACCTCATTGGATAAAACTACCGCAGCGTCCAAAGATGAAATTAAAAGCGCCATCACCAATTTAAATGCACTTTCTATCGAAGATCTCACTAAATTATCAACGCTCAATATCGACGCACCCTTCCCTGCTATTTCACAATTAGCTAACGATAATAAACCCATCGCGCTTGATGATTTTGTCACTAAACTACAAAAATCCTTTTTCGACGCTAAAAACAATGAAGAAGAACAAAAAATTATCTTTAAAGACGATAGAGTTATTCCTGTTTTAAATGGTTCTAATCAGCTTGATTTTAGTATGCCTGTAGGCTTAGATCAGGCAAGCAAAGAAAGATTGTTACAAGATTATGCCTACATTCATGCCATTGGTTTTGATCAACCTATTTATATGGGTAAACCCCTGAAAGATTTAAACAAGGATGACTTGCTTGCATTTCAAAAGAAATGCGTTGAAAAAATGCAAAATAAAGATTTAAGCCCTGAAGAGAATAAGCTTGCCACCTTGCAATATATAGCCTCCATCAGAGAAGTTTATTATCGCGCAACTTTTAACATTAACGCCCCAAAACCGCCTAAAGGGAAATTCCCCTTCTCAACCCAAATTATCAGTTTATTGCAAGCATTAGATAACCCAAAAATGAATATCAATGAAATTGCCACCGGGCAAGGAAAATCGTTGATTGCCGCTTTGTATGCCTCTGTGTTATGTGCACAAGGAAGACCTGCTGTTATCTGTACCTCTAACCTGACGCTTGCTAAAGAAGGCTTAGAAGAAAATCATGCTTTTTATCAATATATGGGGATCCCAACTTCCGTTATTGAAGCAAGTTCATCTGCTAAAGATTTTCAACATTCGGGTATTAATTATACTGATGTTTCTAATATGGCCTTGTATTTGGCTAAATCCGATATTCAAGAACCGCTGAATTTAAAAAACCCTGGACTTGTTTTAGACGAAGTGGATTTTACGGTTCTTGATGAAGTCACTGATTTCCGCTTTGCCGTTAATTTAGCAAATGCTTTATCGTCTGATGTTAATTTAGATGAATGGTTATATCGTCAAATTAATGCCTTTATCGATTCTCCTGACTTTTCAGCGCTTGTGACCAGAGAGTCTGATGTAACCAAAGCAATTATGTTTTTAGATGGTAAACTTGACCTAGCTATAAAAGATAAGTCGCTTAAGGATCCAGCACTTTCTCACATTCAGAAAAAACTTGCAGAGTTTAAGATCCCAGGTTCAGAAGCAAGAAAACAATTAGACACCTGGATAGACTCAGCATTTAATGCCAAAGTGCTTTATGAACAAGGCAAAGGAACCGCCTGGCAATTAGAACAATACCGCCATAAAGATGGCAAAGATTACTCTATTGCACGCATCATTTCCCATCACCGTGTGTCTAAGGGATCTAAATGGTCTAAAGGGGTTCATCAGTTTTTACATGCGAGAATCAATGACAAGATGGTTCCCGAAAATGGCATACCACCTTGCCGTATTGAAGTTGAAAAATCACATGTGGCTGCACTCTCCAGTAAGAACTTTGTGGACTATTTCACCAAAAGAGGCGGTTGCGTTTGGGGTATTACCGGTACCATTGGTTCAGCAGAAGAACGCGCAGAGCTCATTCAAAAGTATGGATTCACCTTAACACAAATAGAAACTCACCAAGAACGCAAAGCAAAATCGCTTGCACCGGTTTTTGCTGGAAATGAAAAAGGTCATGTCGAAGCGATTTATGGGCAATACAAAAAGCATAGTATCAATAAAAATCAAATGCCCACTGTAATTGTGGAAGAAGATGCACAATTTGCCAGCAAACTTAAAGATAACTTTTTAAATAAATTAAATTCACAAGCTAAAAAATTAGCCGACCCTCCTGTTGTTCAGTTTTATAATGGGCTTGAATATAAAGTTTATGTATATAGTAAAGAACAAAAAGCCTATATAGAAAAGTTAACTGGTAGCTTTGACTCAACCGAAGCTTTAGAATCTGCGATTAAAGAGCAAGCAGGAAAACA
Organism: Pseudomonadota bacterium; assembly: GCA_018241965.1. Lineage (GTDB taxonomy): Bacteria > Pseudomonadota > Gammaproteobacteria > Berkiellales > Berkiellaceae > Berkiella. The sequence continues at coordinate 21,923 of JAFECS010000025.1, forward strand.
AAATACCGTTACTATCACCACCCCCATGTTAGGCCGGGGTACCGACTTTAAACCCGTTACCCATAAGGGCAAACCTCATCCAGATGGGCTTTTTGTCATCGGGGCTTACCCAGAAGCCAGTGAACGTGAAGAAAGACAAATAATTGGGCGCATGGGTCGCCAAGGTGCGCCAGGCTTGTTTATTAATGTCATTGATAAACAGCGCTTTATCACAAAATTGGAAGCGGTTGGCATTAAAGTGCCCGCTACTGTTCGCTACTTTTATCCACAAAGATTAAGTAAAGAGCTCGCGCGCTTTAAAAAGACTAAAAATCAATCTTTAGCAACAGATCGCCAATTTAAACAAACCTATGGTGACATACGTGGGCAATTCTATTATAAATTTATATCCATGCTAGATTTGGCTGATCCCAATAAAAAATTAGATGAATTAATTAAATATATTAAGCCTAAACCTGATGATAAAGTAGCATTTTCAGCACTCTTGCGTGATAACTTATTATCTTGTTGGAATCAGTATTTAACTGAACTGGATAGAAAATACATAGAGCTAAAAGACAAGCACCCTGGTGATTACGAAAAAGTATTTACTGAATTAAGCAATTTTGCAGGCACTCAGTGGAACGATGCCGTGGTCACTACCATGCGTGAACGATTTGGCATTGAGCAAGACAATAAGGATGCCAATATTTTATTTATGGATTATCAAAGCTTCACTGACCAGCGCGCTTATGTTGAACTAAGACAACAGCAAGACAAGAAACTGGGTAAAACAGATGTTCCCATAACAGACTATGAAAAAGAATTTAACGATGTCAGCCATCAAAAACAAATGGAGAAAATTATCCAAGAGGGTAAAACAGCCATGGCTAGGGATCCTAGCGTTACCCATCAAAATCCGCCCCTTGAAGATAAAGTTATCAATTATCCTAAACACTTTTGGTTAAGAGATATTTCAGCATTAGAAAGTTTAGCACCCGATAAAGCGCAAAATGCGATGGCGCAAATACTTGCTTTAGATATGCTTAATTATTTGAACAAACTCAATACGACCATAGCAAATGATAAAACAATTGATCTGCGTCCACTCGCCATAGATTACCCCGAAATGGTCCAAAAAATTAAAGAAAATCCAATTGCCATGTATGAACAACTATTAAAAGACTATCATAAACTCACTATGTTGGCTGAGGCACTTTCTAAAGAAACAAACCCGAACCAAAAACGTTATATGGATCTGAACGGCAGTGTTTTACATGATCAAAACATGCTCTTTGAGAAGCTCAGTGAAGCTAAATTTACTAAACCACATCCTGTTAATGAGTTAATGGACAAAGCAAATACTACACGTAATGCAATGCGTACAGAAACTTATCATGCACTGTATTTGGCAAAACGTCAAAGTAATCCCTTACAAGCACTTCGCTATCAAACGGATTATCAGGGAGATAAAGCATTACCTCTATATTCTTTTAATACTATCAAAATTGATATCCAAACAGATATCGAAAAGTATTTAAAAGATAAATCAAAATTCTTTAAGAGAACAGATGATGCAAAAGCATTATCAGAAAAGCTTGAAACAGCAACTACGAATACCGAATTGTTAATATGTTTAGCGCAAGCGCGAGCCTTGGCAATTGATAAAGATCTTAAATCTAAAATGCCTGGCATAACTAACGTCAAAGGTAGCCGCTTTCAAGATTTACTCAATAAGGGATTAACGCGTATCATCTTAAATGCACAATCAAATGAAGAAATTACCACCGCGGCAGGCATATTGCGTGGCGAGCTTAATCAACAACTTAACTATATCTCCTCTCACAGTAAAGTGGACGTCAGTTCCTTGATAAATAGACTTAATGACAAAGAGTTAACCCATGATGATATGGCTACTCTAGTTGGTGATATACAACAATTCATGCGTAATCAACAGGATAAAAAAGCCAAAGCTGATTTTGAAATCCTCAATGGCACACTCAACGTCATGGCAGCAACACTTGAGAAAATGTATTTGGTAGATGAGAATTTAGCAACTGAAAAAATGAAAACCATTGAAATTAGTCTACCAACTGTTGAAGAAAAACCTTCTCTAAAACAAGAGCCAATGGTGGATAACGTTCCTATACTTGGCCCAACGGATTTTGCTACAAAATCAACAGAGCTTTTTCAAACCAAAACCCTTTTTGATCAATTATCACGTGTTGTTAATAACCAAGATACATTTATTACCCTTGGCTCCTCCAGTAAACGAGATGGAATTTTAGTTAACCAAGTTGTAGAATTTGCTCGAAGTTTAAATAAAGATTCTCAACTTGATGATGAACAGCGTTTTGAACTGATGCGGGGTTTCCTTGTAAAGACCAAAGAACAAAGGCCAGGAAATATTAAAGAAGGAACTTTCTTATCTGATCTTGAAAAGAAAACCGCTGAACTTCAGAAAGCTTGTTTGAATCAAGAGACATCTCAAGAAGACTGCAAGAAGCGTTATGAAAAATTTACCGCCCCAGATCAAAACCCACTGGCGATGAAAATGAAAGGGGGATAACCATTAATGCGTTCTTTTCATAATAAATAACCCTAAAAACAAAAAGGCTATTGTTGGCAAGAAGGCGCCGATAATGGGGGGAATATGATAAACCAGGGTCAGCGGCCCAAACAGTTGATTAAAAGTATAAAACACAAAACCCACTAAAACACCCACCAACATCCGCAGCCCCATTGTTGCTTGACGTAGTGGCCCAAACACAAAGGGTATAGCTAAAAACATCATCACCAGTGTTGCTAATGGGCGCACAATTTTTTGCCACAATGCCAATTGATAGGGCTTGGTTTCTAAATGATTTTGCTCGCGATATTTAATGGTATGCCATAAGCCCATTAATGATAAATCATCCAAATCTTTAATACTTACTTGGCTTAGGACGTTGGGTGATAAACTGCTTACCCAATCTAGCCGTTCTATATTATTTCTCATGGTTTTATTTTCTTCAAAAATGGTTTCTTGAATTTCGTGCAGCACCCAGTGATCATGATCATAATCCGCATTAAGCGCAAAACTGGCTTTATATAGATTCATATCCTTATCAAATTGATACAAAGTAACACCTTCTAGATGTCCATCCTCTGTCATGGCTTGGATATGAATAAAGTTATTGCCATCTCGCATCCACGTTCCATGCGAGGTGCTTAGTGCTTGCCCAGAGCTTAAGCGCAAAGCTTTTTGATCGTGCGCAAATTTTTCTGCAACCGGAGAAACCCATTCCCCCATCAGCCATACGCCAATAGCCAGGACAAAGGCAAGCTTTAAAACAATATTGATAATATCTTGTAAGCTTAATCCTGATGCGCGCATCACTATCAGCTCACTTCTTGAGGCTAACATGCCCAACCCTAACAACGTGCCCACTAAAGTAGCCATCGGGAATAATTGGGCAATATGCTGAGGCATTGAAAGAAATATAAAGGCAAAGGCATTGCTGGTGGAATAGTCCCCGGTGCCTACATAACGAAGCTCATTAACTAAGGAAAATATAAATTCCAACCCAATAAACAAGGTTAAGACCAAAAGGATGGCTACTAAAATGGTTTTCCAAATATAAAGCGTCAGTTTATTGATCATTAGCTAAACTTATGCCTCATCCACTGATACCCCTGCACTGCCCTGCCCGATGTTTTTGCTAAAAAGAGCAAGCTGGCCATAAACATAACACCATGTACCCACCATACGCCTATGTATGGTGTCAATGCACCACTGGCTATCATCCGTTTGCTGACGGTTAATAAATTGAAATAGATAATACAAATAATGATTGCAACAAAAAGACGTGCGAATCGTCCTTGGCGTGGCGCTACCCTGCTTAAGGGCAATGCCAATAAGGCTAATAAAGGCGCCGCTAAGGGAATGGATAGTCGCCATTGCAGCTCTGCTAAGTTACTGGGCGTAGGGTTATCCAACAACATTTGCGTTGGCATCGTACGATGGAAAAAGAGCCCTTCTTGCATTTTGGGGCTTTCCAGTAGCCGTTGATATTCTTCAAATTGCACAATGCTGTAATCCATTTGCCCCGGTGTGCCCTGATAACGCTTACCATTTAGCAGCGAGAAGTAAGTAGCCCCATTGGCATCGGTATATATTTTTCCTGCTTGTGCACTGATTAAGCTCCACTCTTTTTGTTCATCAAAATTATTTGGATGCTCAGCGATAAAAACCCTGGTGAGCTCACTTCTATCTTCACTTAGATCAGAAACATAAAAAACCAGTTTATCTTTTTGAAAGGAATGAAACCGCCCTGGCGCCAATGTTTGTACCATCAGCATCGGGCCTTGGGTATGTAGCAATTCTTCGCGATATTGCGCAGATTTTGGCGCAAAGTAACAGGTAAGCATGGCGGCAAGCAACATGACGATAAAACCTAAACTTAAGCTCACATTCAGCAATCGCTGCCAAGAGATCCCACAGGCAAGCATCACCGGTATTTCGTTATCTGCAAAAAAACGGCTATAACAGAGCAAAATGGCTAAAAAGAGCCCAACCGGCAACAAAAAGGCCAACAGATCAGGAATTTGAAATAAAATAACTTCAAAAAGCACATTGGGAGAAATATTGCCTGAAGCTGCTTGAGCCACAAGCCTAACCAATTTATTGCTTACAGCAATAAGTAGTACAACTAAAATAACTGCAAAGAAAGTATGGCTAAGTTCCCGGAACAAATAACGTTTTATTATCACATGCACCACTCTTAGTTGCTTTAGGTATAATTATACCTTTTATAAAGATGAAACTTAAATAACAAATAGCGTAGTATTAGATAGAAGAAACAATAATTTAGGTATTACACTAACATTGGAATAGTTATGGAATTCATTGTTAAAAGCCAATCTCCGGAAAAACAAAAAACAGATTGTTTAGTATTACCCCTCTTTCAAAGCGCCCGCTTAAGCGGCGCGGTTGAAAAGCTCAATCAAGCTTCCAAAGGGACTTTTGGCACCCTGCATAAACGTGGGGATTTAGCCGGTAATGTTACTCAAGTAGTACTTTTGCAAAGCATCGAAGGTTTAAGTGCACAAAGAGTGCTGTTATTAGGTGTTGGCAAAGACGGAAAAATAAGCAGCGTTCAGTATCGTGAGCTTCTTCAAAAAATGATTGCCACACTCTGTGACACCAATGCGCAAGATATTGTTATTGATTTAAATGATATTCAGGTCAAAGATAAAGATCTCAATTGGAAAATCCGCCAAGTAATAGCGGCATTTCATTTTGCATTTTATCGTTTTGATGAATACAAAAGTAAAAAAGACCCTAAATTAAGTACTTTGCGAAAAGTAACCTTCAATGTATTAACGAAAAAGGACGTCACCTTGGCTCAAAACGCCATTGAGCAAGGTGTGGCAATAGTCAAAGGCATTGAATTAACCAAAAATTTAGCTAACGTGCCAGCGAATATATGCACCCCTACCTTTTTAGCCGAAAAAGCAAAAAAATTAGCTAAAGCGCATAACAAAATCAGCACTGCCGTGTTAGAAGAAAAAGACATGCGTGCTTTAAAAATGGGATTGTTATTGTCCGTAACGCAAGGCAGTGATTCCTCAGCGAAATTAATCACCATGGAATATCGTGGTGCACGTAAAGATGTAAAACCCATTGTACTGGTGGGTAAAGGAATAACGTTTGATACTGGCGGAAACTCTATTAAAGTCCCCCCCAACATGATTGGAATGAAATATGACATGTGTGGCGCTGCCACTGTTTTTGGGGTATTAGAAGCGGCAAGTTTACTTGAATTACCCTTAAATATTATTGGTGTTATTCCTTCTTGTGAAAATATGCCAGGCCCCAGTGCAACACGGCCTGAAGATATTGTTACCAGTATGTCAGGATTAACGGTTGAAATACTTAATACCGACGCAGAAGGCAGGCTGATTCTTGCCGATGCGCTCACCTACTGTGAACGTTTTGCCCCGGATGTGGTCATAGATATTGCCACCCTCACCAGTGCTTGCCAACTTGCGCTGGGGCCTTTTGCCAGTGGCTTAATGAGTAATTATCAACCCTTAGCCGATGCGCTTATTCAAGCCGGTAATCAAAGTTCAGATAGGGCTTGGCAATTACCCTTGTGGGAAGAGTATGCCGAACCACTCAAATCAGAATTTGCTGATTTAAGCAATATTCCTTTAAATCCCATTGGTGGTGCCACCATAGTGGCAGGCGCATTCTTAGCTAAATTCACCCAAAAGTTTCATTGGGCACATCTGGATGTCGCCAATACCGCTACGACCAATAGTCCCAAACGCGGGGCCACAGGAAGACCTGTTGCTTTATTAGTGCAGTATTTAATTAATCGGTGTAACGCAATATGACTTTAGAAAAAACCTACCAACCACACGAATTAGAAAAAAAGTGGTATCAGCATTGGGAAAAATCGGGTTACTTTAAACCCAATCACGCACACAGCAACCCTTATTGCATTATGTTGCCACCCCCGAATGTCACCGGCACTTTACACATGGGGCATGCTTTTCAAGATACGATAATGGATTCCCTTATTCGCTATCAACGCATGAAAGGAAACCTGACTCTTTGGCAAGGCGGTACAGATCATGCAGGTATTGCCACACAAATGGTGGTAGAAAGGCAATTATTGGCCAATGACATTAGCAAGCATGATCTTGGCCGAGAAGATTTTGTAAAAAAAGTCTGGGAATGGAAAGCGCACTCTGGAGACACCATTAGCAGACAAATGCGGCGCTTGGGAGCCTCTATCGATTGGTCACGCGAACGTTTCACTATGGATGAAGGCCTATCTGAAGCGGTAAAAGAAGTCTTTGTACGCCTTTACGAAGAAGGGTTGATTTATCGCGGCAAAAGATTAGTAAATTGGGACCCTAAACTGCACACCGCCGTTTCTGACTTGGAAGTGATCTCAGAAGAAGAAAATGGCCACCTCTGGCATATTCGTTATCCTATAGAAAATAGCAATGAACATCTTATCGTTGCGACTACACGCCCAGAAACCATGTTGGGTGATACCGCAGTTGCCGTTCATCCTAATGACAGCCGATATACCCACTTGAAAGGTAAAAAAGTTCGTCTTCCTTTGTCCGACAGACTTATCCCTATTATTCAAGATGAATATGTAGATCCTGAATTTGGAACCGGTTGCGTTAAAATTACGCCTGCCCATGATTTTAACGATTACGAAATGGGCAAAAGACACAATTTAGAAATAATCAATATTTTCAATATTGATGCCATGATCAATGAACATGCTCCAGCCGCCTACCAAGGATTGGATAGATTTGTTGCCAGAAAGAAAATCATCGAAGATTTAGAAAAAATACAATTACTTGAGAAGATAGAGCCCCACCGCCTCAAAATCCCGCGCGGTGATAGATCTGGCGATGTGATTGAGCCGTACTTAACCGATCAATGGTATGTGGATGCCAAAAAATTAGCCGTTGATGCTATCGAAGTCGTCAAAAGCGGCAAAATTGAATTTGTACCCAGTAACTGGGCCAATGATTATTTTGAATGGATGAATAATATTCAAGATTGGTGCATTTCTCGCCAATTGTGGTGGGGACATCGGATCCCTGCCTGGTATGATCCAGAAGGCAACGTCTATGTTGGTCGGGATATTAAAGAAGTTCATCACAAATACAAACTCGATGACAGTGTTTTACTAACCCAAGATAACGATGTCTTAGACACGTGGTTCTCCTCTGCTTTATGGCCGTTTTCTACTTTAGGATGGCCACATCAAACACCTGAGCTGCATACGTATTATCCCACCAACGTGCTGGTAACCGGTTTTGATATAATTTTCTTTTGGGTAGCACGGATGATCATGATGGGGCTTAAATTCATGAAGGATGTCCCCTTCAGACAAGTGTTTGTTACCGGTTTAATTTTAGATGCCCATGGGCAGAAAATGTCTAAGTCTAAAGGGAATATTTTAGATCCCCTCGATATGATTGAAGGCATCGATTTAGAATCTTTAGTACAAAAGCGTTTAACCGGCTTAATGCAACCACATTTGGCTAAACAAATTGAAGCTAATACCCGTAAAGAATTCCCCAATGGGATCCCAAGTTTTGGTACCGATGCGTTGCGTTTTTCTTTATGTGCATTTGCCACTACCAATCGCTTTATCCGTTTTGATCTCCCACGGGTTGAAGGTTATCGTAATTTTTGTAACAAAATCTGGAATGCGGCCCGCTATGTGTTTATGAATGTAGAAGGCCAAGATTTAGGTAAAAATGCCCAAGACCGTGAATTTAGTGTTTATGATTTAGGCATGATGTCATTATGGCAAAAAACCAAAAAAGCCATTGAAGCTAATTTAAAAAATTACCGGTTTGATTTGGTAGCCAATACGCTTTATGACTTTACCTGGAATAACTATTGCGATTGGTATTTAGAGCTTTCTAAACCCATTTTAACCCAGGAAGGGGCAAGCAATAAACAACGCGCTGGCACGCGCTTTATGCTGATTAGCATCTTAGAAGAATTGATGCGCGTTATGCACCCTTTCATGCCCTACATCACCGAAGAAATTTGGCAAAAAATCATTAGCATTTTAGGGAACTTGTACCAAAGCTCAAATAACGATTCCATTATGATCCAACCTTTCCCCGAGGTGGACGAAAGCCTTATTAACGATAATGCTGAGCAAACCTTAAAATGGGTCCAAGAGTTTATTATTGGGGTGAGAACACTACGTGCTGAGCTTAACTTAAGCCCTAATAAGAAACTTATTGCTTATTATAAAACCACGCATCCAGAAGTTGGAAAAGCGTTTGTTAACAATCAACAAAGCCTTATTACCCTAGGTAAGCTTGAAAATATTCAAGCCTTACAAAGTGGTGAAACACCACCTGTTTCAACGCACATAATCAGCCATGACTTTGAAACCTTTATCCCATTAGAAGGGGTGATTGAGGATGTGGCTGCTGAAATTACGCGTTTGAATAAAGAGCTTAAAAAACATCAGTCTGATTTTGAGTTTGCCGACAAAAAATTGGCAAATGAGAGCTTTGTTGCTAAAGCAAGTTCGGATGCTGTTGAAAAAGAACGACAACGAAAAGAAAAGGCTGAAGTTGCAATGCATAAAATCAAGGAAACAATTCAGGTTCTTGAAAAATTGAAAAAATAACGAAAAGATAACTTGTAATTTAAAGGATTAGATTAGTGAGTTAATACAATATGATTTTTCCGGTGACAGTCAGCATAGGGCAAGTGCACATTCCGGCTCATCTTATCTTTGAAATAGCCGCTTACATAAGCGGCATTTCACTGTATCGTTATTTAAGAAAAAAACATCCAGATCACTTGGATAACAACACGAGAATATTAATTTTACTAGGCGCCATTGGTGGTGCCTTAGTAGGCTCTAAACTATTATCATTTTTTGAACACCCTGAGTATATCAATCAACCTCATGCCTTGGTGTTATACCTACTTTACAGTAAATCCATCGTTGGCGGTTTGCTCGGAGGCTTAATTGGCGTTGAATTGGTTAAGGCACTTAACCACATCCGGATCTCAACGGGTGATTCTTTTACTTATCCTTTAATACTCGGCATGATCATTGGACGCATAGGTTGCTTTTTATCCGGTGTACATGATGGGACGCATGGCATTGTTACCACCTTTCCCTTAGGGATGGATTTAGGGGATGGCTTAATACGACACCCTACTGCTTTATATGAAATTTTTATTTTACTAGGGATCGCGCTTTATATTTACACTATGAGTAAATTTTATACACTACCAAAAGGCGCCACCTTTAAAATATTTATGGTTTTATATCTTATTTGGCGTTTATGGATTGAAAACTATAAACCCGTAGAAACAATACCAAACCTGCCATTGACAGCAATTCAATTAGCATGCTGTGTTGGTCTGCTCTACTATTGCATACTTTTTCTTTTTATGTTTCGTTCCAAGGAAACCCTATAATGGCAACAAGAAAATATATTTACTATGAGTTGACCAACAGTATTTGTAGTACATGCCTAATCAAAGTTGAAGCAAAGGTCGTATTTGAAAATGGCAATGTTTATTTGCATAAACATTGCTTTGAACATGGTTTTGAAAAAGTGCTGGTATCCACTGACATTGAATACTATAAATTATGTAGAGACTTTAACAAACCAGGCGATCTGCCTAAAAAATTCAATACTAAAATTGCAAAAGGATGCCCGTATGATTGCGGATTGTGCCCGGATCATGAACAACATTCCTGTGTCACACTCGTAGAAATTACAGATAGATGCAACCTACAATGCCCAACCTGCTATGCTGAATCAGGGCCAGATCATGGGCGACATCGAACAGTTGAAGAAGTTGAATGGATGCTAGATAAAGTGGTTGCCAATGAAGGCGAACCGGATGTGGTACAAATCAGCGGCGGAGAGCCCACTATCCACCCAGATTTTTTTAAAATATTAGATATTGCTAAAACCAAACCTATTCGTCATTTAATGATAAATACCAATGGCCTTGAGATTGCCCAAAACGAAGGGTTTGCTGAAAAGTTAGCAAAGTATAAACCTGGCTTTGAAGTCTATTTACAGTTTGATTCATTTGATAATGATGTTATAAAAAGAATACGTGGCGCTCATTTATTAGAGTTAAAATATAAAGCAATTGAAAAACTCAATGAACTGAACATTTCAACGACACTGGTATGTACCGTGCAAAACGGATATAACAGCAAAGAAATTGGAAAAATTATTGATTTTGCGCTTAAACAGCGTTGCGTGCGCGGGGTCACATTTCAGCCGACTCAAGTTGCGGGTCGTTTAGAACATTTTGACCCAAGTAAAGACAGAATAACCCTTGGCGAAGTTCGTCAGCAAATTTTAAAACAGAGCCCAATATTTACCCCTCAAGATTTAGTCCCAGTACCTTGTCATCCTGATGCAATCATGATGGGATATGCCCTTAAATTAAACGATCAAGTTATTCCATTAACGCGGTATTTCGATCCTGAAAGTTTACTATCCACTTCAAGAAACACCATGAACTTTGAACAATTACCTGAAATTAGAAAAAAAATATATGAAGTATTCAGTACTGGTTCCTCTCCACGTAAAGCGGTAGACAGTTTAAAATCCGTATTTTGTTGCCTCCCTAAACTTGATGTTCCGCATTTAACTTATGAGAATATGTTTCGCGTCATTATTATGCAATTTTTAGATATCTACAATTTTGACGTACGTAGCGTTAAAAAATCTTGTGTTCATATTGTACACAAAGATGGCAGAATCATCCCTTTTGACACCATGAATATTTTTTATAGAAACAATCAGATAGATAAAATATTGAGCAAAAAAGGAGCTTAACATGGGGGGCAATCAAATAAAAAATGAAAACGACAGCCAAGATTTCACCATAAATGCCTTATTGATTTACATTGGATTAACTATATCTTTATGGTTTTCATTTTTTTTAACATCAGACGTAAAATTTATTCATATAAAAGATATAATATTTAGTTTACTTATGGCATTTGGATTAACCTCCCTCTTTATTATATTCCTTTGGATTATGATCGAAATTATTTGGGCTATTCTTGGCCTGTTTGCAAACCCAAATCGCAACTTTCTATTGTTGGCCAGGCAAGTTTGTGTGATTGGTTTTATTGCTTTGCTTGTTTCAGGAGGAGCATGTTTTTTCTTTATCTTGATTAGATGAAATTTATTTAACTATAAATGCTTTTAATCATCATCAAATATTCATTTAAAGGCTCAAGGTTAGCTTCTTTTCTTCTTTGTTCAACATCTTCCAATGTGCCATCATAAGGTAATAAAGTAACCACCCCATTTTCTATTTTCACTTGCGTGCCATATCTTTGCTTCATACCAATTTCTTGAAACTTTAATGCCACTCTATCATACAAATACGCATAGTTTTTTAAGTTATATTCACTCTTTTCAAGATGCGACATAACATATAAACAACCTGCTTGGAAGAAAGGATCCTCATCGGCATGCTGAATAAGCAACCATGCCAAATCGGCTGTTTTTTCGCCAAATTTAGAAATTGTTATCCATTGATGCTCTGCTAAAATAGCTTTCATTTTTTTGGTATGAAATTCGTCCATTTGTTTTATAATGGCTTGCACGTTTGGGTCGTGCATATCTTTTAGCGTTAAATTTCTAACCTTTTGATCCGTTTGATACATTTCAAATATAACATTATTCACTTCGTTGATGTCTTTGATATTGCGATCTTGCAATTTACTTTGCTCTGCATTTATTTCATTTTGAATAACATATAGTTGATTAAACTCGGCAAAGGCGTTATGAAAAAAACAAATGCTCAGTAAAACAAATAAGACTCTATACATCTTAATTTACACCTCGATTTACATGTATATACACGCGCACCAAATATGGATATCTAGTTGAATTCACAGAACAATTCTAAATAGCCTCAATATATTGCTGTTTATTATGAACTTTTCAGTGAAAATTGTAATCAATTATATATAACAAATTAGTTTACTGTGCTTATACACATTCCGTTCAATAAAAGGAGAAAGATTATGTTAGGAAATATAGAAAAACATGCCCTTGTCCAGCTTGAAGAAGGCCGAGAAGCAGCAATGTTAGTGGCAGGTGATGTTCCAGAGGCCAAAAAAGCCATGCAAAAGTTTTATGATGAGGCTATTAAAGCTGTAAAAAAATTTAAAGGCAAACCAGTAAGCCTAACTAACGAAGAATATGCAGCAAAAATCATGGAAGCAATTAAACCCCACTTACAAACACTAAAAGCTAGCACCTCTGGGTCAAGTGGTTTAGTCCAGATGCATGTGAACAATATAGAGGCATCTGTTAAGACTCTAGAAAGGGATCTACGATCAATAAAATCTCCACCACCGATGACTATGTATGCCGGGAGAGTTGAGAAACCTGAAAAATATGGGCTTCAACAACCCAGTACAGCAGTCCCAGTTAGAGCTGCGGCTCCTGAAACCGTAGCCCCCCGCAAAGCTTCGGATGTTGCACAAAATCCTTCAGCACCTGTTGTAGCTGCGACTCCTCGAAGAGACTCTATACATGAAGCTCCCGCAGCTGCGACTCCTCGAAGAGACTCTTTACATGAACCTCCCCCACAAAAGCATGAAGCTCACGCTACAACTGCATCAACTAATATTGCAGAACAAGCTATGAAAAAAATGAGTGATTTAACAATGCATCAAAGAATGGGGAGTGCAGAAAATTTGGTATTGATCATGGCTGCAGGGAAGAAACTCCAAAAGCTTGCGGCCAATTCAAAAATCGATGAAATCGCGAGGAGTGTAGAGGTAAGTAAAATTTTATCGGACATAGTAATGAGCGCTAAGGGAAAACCTCACGGTGGGATTGTAACTAAGATAGCTGATGAGGTTTCTCAACATTGCTTTGGTGAAAAACTTGAGATCTCACAAGAGCAATCTAGGGCAAAGCGACGCGCCATAATACCTGGCCTTAGTGAGGCCTCAAAATTTCAAGCGGAGCCAACAAAAAATAAGCCCAAATAAAATGTGGACGTTGGCATAGGGATTTCACAATATTTTCTAGTCATTTGAGGTTATAACTCTATGCCTAACCCGCCTATTATCCATACACAGTTTAAAGTTTCTTCCATTCAAGAATACAATCAAAATTTCATCCATAGAATGGATAACTTGCTCAAAGACTATAAACAATTGTACGGACAAGTCAGCGATGATCAAAAAATGCAAATTTCAGAAATTGGTCTTAATTTAGCTAGAATTGCAATGCAAATTGAAAAGACAAAAGCTTATAGCTCACATCAAGAAAAAATTAATCTACAAGAAGTTATTCAAAATTGGAACAAAGTTAATGCTCAACAAGCAATACCGCCCCAAATGCAAATGCAACTTCAAACAATAGTTGGTTTTGATGCTGTATTTGATAGGGTAATAAAGGACGCGAATCAAAAATATGGGACTATTGCTCAATCAAGTGAGTTTAAAGACATTGTGCAAGCAATGTCAGGCTCTGGTAAATATCCCAATATTGAAAATGATCTCCAATTAAGTTTGGGTGATTTTATTAAAGCAAACTTCCCCTATCCTGCTATTGAAGGAAATCGTAATCAATTTATTATCGATGCCGTCAAAGAATATGCCAGCATTCACAAAGAGGAAGAAAATAACCCCATCATGATGCTTATCAAACAAGTAGAAACCATTAATAACATTAGAATGATGAGAGATAAATTTTGTGAAGCCAAAGAAAATTTTGACACAAATCCTGAAGTGCATCAGGTAACGCTTGAAAATACTCCCCATATGATAGAGCAACTTATCAAAGAGCTAGATCAGTGTTATCCACACAAGGGACAAGAATATAAACAATGCTTGGAGAGTCTCAATAAAGAATTAATACTCTCACCTTCTTTAGAAGCCAAGTTAAAAGAAGTTCAACTCAAAGATGAGCAAATTGG
>JAFECS010000025.1:36533-71155 GCA_018241965.1 Pseudomonadota bacterium
TGATTGTTGTGCCAGCCTTCACCAAAGGTAAATAATGCAACCAGAGGATTGTTGGTGCTGGTATCACTAACCTTATAAGGTCTTAAACCCCAAAGGTGGCAAACTGAATTAATACACCAGGTCATTTGTATGCACAAGAACATTCTCAGGAACCCACCCCAAAGCAAGCCTATCCATCCGCCGATGGCAAAAGGAATAGCTAAACCGAGAATGCTGTATAAGAGATAATTTTTTGAAATGTGCTTAACATCTTTATCTTTTAACAACCATTTGCCATAGCGACGAAAGTTTGGCTTGTGATCGCGGAAGATCCAACCCATATGGGCATACCAAAACCCCTTAAAGCGTGGGGTATGCGGATCACCTTCTTTGTCTGAAAAACGATGATGTTGGATATGAAGAGAAGCCCAGCTTGCTGGACTACCTTGCATAGCAAAAGTCGCGCAAACTAACAGAAACTGCTTAAACCAACGCTTACACTGAAAAGCACGATGGGTTAAAAGACGATGATAGCCTAAGGTAATACCTAAACCAGACAAACAATACATGATAATGGCTAAGGTAATATCAGCACTCGTTACCCAGCCTTGATACCAAGTCCAAATTGCCAATGGCACAGATAAAGGGGCTATAAACACCAAAAAAAAGGCGTAGAAGTAAGTGATATTTATTGTTCTTTTTTGCATGAGCAAAAGTATACCATCTAGCGTAAACTTAAACCAAAGGAAGTTTTCAAAAAAAGGAACTATTTCAATGATAGTTGACCCTATCTTGAAGAGGCTTGTCGCAAAAGCTTACCTAAATGGCTTTGGTAATTTACATCTTTTCACACCTGAGCAAATGCGCGAGAGCTTAAGACCACGTAAATTCAATGTGGAAAAAGCTAGTTATCAAGATTTTCTAACAGATCATGGGATTACACTACGGTGCTATTGGCCTAATAACGCTAACCTCTCTACCGTATTACCCGGTGTCTTATATATATCTGCCAATGCCTATGTCCTTAATCGGCTGGACAGCGGCAACGATTACTGTAGTTTACTAGCTAATACGTTACAAATGAAGATTATCAGCGTTTCACATCGTTTAATCCCTGAAAATAAGTTTCCGCGTTTTTCATACGATTGCCGTGATAGCATCAAATGGGTCTATCAAAATGCCAGTTTACTTTCTTTGGATAAAGATAAATTGAGTCTCTGGGGAGAAAGTTCCGGGGGAAATATTGCCGCAGCTTGTACTCACCTCTTACGCGATGAGGGGTTACCCATTATTAAGTATCAAACGCTTTTTTACCCGATGATGGATCTCATCACACCTTTCCCCTCCAAGACAGAATATGAATATGGTTACATGCTGGATAAAGGTTTTATTCAATGGCTTAAGACAAATGCCTTTCATCAAGAAGAAGATCAACGCGATCCTTTAGCTTCTCCACTATTTTCAACTTCTTTTGAAAATCTCCCGCCCACCACACTTATCACAGCCGAGTGCGATCCTTTACGCGATGAAGGTGAAGCTTACGCAGAAAAACTCAAAGAAGCTAAGGTGCCCGTGGCATTTAAACGCTTTGACGGCATGATCCATTGCTTTATGCGCTTTTACCCCAAAGTGAGCGCTTCACAAGATGCGCTGGCTTTTGCAAGCACAGCGTTAAAACAGTTTATGAATAACAACTCGTATTAAATTCCTCTTGCGCTACGCGCGCATAGATCGAATTTATCTTGATAAAATCTCTCTTTGCGCTTCGCGCCTCTCTCCTTTACAAGGAGAGATCTTTGGTTGCTTCGCAACCCAAAAAACGATGTCGCGATAGCGACAAAAGATCTTCCCTTGTAAAGGGAAGAGGCGCGCTTTGCGCGCAGAGAAGGATTTTATCTACTTAGTCGTCGGTACCGTAGGCGCAGTCTTACCTTGCCCCGCCACCGTAGCCTTAATACTATGAATGGCAATACCCACTTGGCTGTCACTTAAGGGAACGCGCACAATTTCCACATTGGCAATAAGGTTTTGATTTACAGACTCACTAGAAGATTTATAGTTAACTTCAATCGGGATCTGCAATTCCCAGGTATATATGCCACTGGCAGCACTTTCAGAAACTATTTTGCCTTTCTCTTTTACTTTGCCTGTTACATAAAGTCTTTTATCTTGGACAATTTGTAAATTATTAGAATCATTTAAAGCTTTAATATAAGAATCATAACCTTGGGCAGTAAAATATTGACGAATGCCCGATAACACTTGTGGGAAATTTTTATAATTATAACTATAAATTTGTTCGATACTTTCAGAAGCCCAAATCAGCACCTGAGATGAAGGCAAATTCGATTGGCTTAAGGGCACTGAAGAACTAGCATTGCTGCTTGATTTAAGATCGCCAACATCTCGCTCAATGAGTCCTAATCGCACTTCAATCTGTTTTAAACGCATTTGAATATTAGCGATATCATCGGCGGTGTCTGCAAACAGGGGCAAAGCGACACAAAACAAACCCGTTAAAACTAATAATTTTTTCATAAAACTTTCCCTTATTATTAAAAAATCATTCATTCCTGCTGCAAGATATGTAGCATATCCTCGTTTGTTCTTGCCTGATAAAAAAATTGTTTCCATTTTACAATTAAATCATGGTTGTCTTGGCGCCAGGGGTGAAAACCGGGTGAATAGTATTTTAAATAAGGTACCAACAACTGTCTCGCAAAACCTTTTTTTCCCCAAAGGATCTTAAAAGTGTTTTTCCAAAAACTGAACTTTGTTAATTGTTTATCATGATGCGCCATATGCAGAAAATTACGTATAAGTAATCTTAAGAGTACTACCGTGATAAGCCACATGCCGGTAATTCTGCCAATATAGCCGCCGCCTAAAGACGTATATAAATCGAATACAACGGCTTTATGTTCGATTTCTTCAATAGAATGCCAACGCCATAAGGCTGCATTGGCTGGATATGCATTTTGCAAAAAGCGTTTATCGCGCAATATGAGATCGGAAATAATGGCCGTTAAATGCTCTCCGCCTAATGATAAAGATACATGCATTTTCAACGATAATTTTTTGGCCAACCATCTAAAATTTTTTAAATTCCATTTCTCTAGCTTTTTAATATCATACCCTTGGTTTTTTAAAATGGCGTTGTAACGAATAAATTCACTACCATGGGCAGATTCTTGGCCAATAAAGCCAAGCACCTGGTTTTTTAGTTTTTGATCGGCAATAGTCTCTTTGAAGGGGATCACACTGGAAATTAATAAGCGTTCAAAACCAGGAGCCAGAATGGCAATGGCATTAAACAAATAGGTTTTTGTTGGGCAGTTATCATTCCAATAACGAGGGAGATCCTTTGGGATCCCAAATTTAAGGCGTCTTGCTATGATATCTTCCATTCCCTTCCTTCCTTGGATTCTTTCCCCTCTCCCCTTGCGGGAGNNGGGAGAGGGTTAGGGTGAGGGGGCTTAATGCTCTCTTGTTTCCTTAAAAACAAGATCAGGCCATCTTTCCATCGTCATCATTAAATTTACATTTGTTGGTGCAAGATAAGCAAGGTGCTCGGCGCTGTCTAAAGCCAAATTCAGACTCAGTTTATTCTTAAATTCTGTGAGCTTTTTCTGATCTTGGCTATAAACCCATCTTGCCGTCACAATTTTCACTTCGTCATAAACACACTCAACGTTGTATTCAAATTGTAAACGATAAGCCACTACATCAAATTGTAGCACCCCAACAGCGCCCACGATGATAAGGTTAGAATCCAGCGGTCTAAAAATCTGCGTAGCTCCTTCCTCAGAAAGCTGAATAAGTCCTTTTTGCAAGGCTTTCATTTTTAAAGGATCTTTAGGGCGCACGGCTTTGAATAATTCGGGGGCAAAATTAGGGATGCCACTGAATTTTAAATCTTCGCCTACGCTAAACGTGTCGCCTATTTGAATCGTGCCATAATTGTGCAATCCAATGATATCGCCTGGCCAGGCTTCTTCTACATGATCGCGTTCGCCGGCCATAAAGGTAAGGGCGTTAGAAATGGTCACATCACGATCTAGTCTTACTTGATGCAATTTCATCCCTTTACGATAATTTCCTGAGCAAACGCGCAAAAAGGCAATTCTATCTCGATGGTTAGGATCCATGTTCGCCTGGATCTTAAAAACAAATCCACTAAAATTTTTCTCGTTGGGCACAACTTGCCTAATTTGAGTTTCTCGAGGTTTAGGCGCTGGGGCATATTCAACCAGCGCATTTAAAATTTCACTGACACCAAAATTATTGAGCGCCGAACCAAAGTAGACTGGCGTTAATTTCCCCTGCAAAAAAGCTTGATGATCAAAAGGATGGCTTGCCCCTAAGACTAACTCTAATTGTTCGCGAAAATCATTAATAATATCACCGCATTTTTCATCTAACAGCGGATTATTCAGGCCCTTAATGATTTCAGGCGTTTGAACCACATCGCCTTTACCAGGTGTAAACAAATAAACGCTATCTTGTAAAAGGTGATAAACCCCTTTAAATAATTTCCCCATACCAATGGGCCAAGTGATTGGGGCACATTGAATGTTCAGTATTTTCTCTATCTCATCCAATAACTCGATGGGATCACGGCTGTCTCTATCTAATTTATTGATAAAAGTAATGATTGGCGTGTCTCGCAGACGGCACACCTCCATCAATTTAATCGTGCGTGATTCCACCCCTTTGACTGCATCGATGACCATCAGCGCCGAATCCACCGCAGTGAGTGTTCGATAAGTATCTTCCGAGAAATCTTCATGGCCCGGGGTATCTAGAAGATTGATAATTGCTTCACGATAAGGGAACTGCATCACCGAGGTGGTAACCGAGATCCCCCGCTGCTGCTCTAAGGCCATCCAGTCTGAAGTGGCATGACGTGAGGCTTTTCTGCCCTTAACGGTGCCCGCCAACTTAATGGCACCCCCAAAAAGCAGTAATTTTTCGGTTAAAGTGGTTTTCCCGGCATCGGGGTGAGAAATAATTGCGAACGTACGACGTCGAGCAATCTCATTTTCTAAGCTAGACATCTTTCCCCTCTTTTGGGCTCTGAGTGAATATAGTTGCTATATGAGAGTGGCATTACTATCATATTGCCCGAATTCTAGCAAACTCGTGTGGAGAACTTCAGATGACCCATCCTGCAAAGGATCATAAACAATCGCCTCAGGATGAGCATAGCTTAAACATTATCCCCCTACTGATTTGCGTCGCTTTGGGGCTGGCCGGCTGGTTTTGCCCGGCACCTGAAGGGATGTCATTACAAGGGTGGCATTTATTAAATATATTTGTGGTAACCATTTTAGCTTTAATTATTAAGCCTTTACCCATGGGTGCGGTTGCCATGATCTCAGTGGTGGTTGCCGTTTTAACAAAAACCATCACGATGAAACAAGCCTTTGGGGGTTTTAGTAGCGATGTAGTATGGCTTGTCGTTTTTGCTCTATTTATTGCTAAGGGCTTCAATGTTACCGGATTGGACAGACGTATTGCCTATTTCTTTACCGCACTGTTGGGTAAAAAAACCTTAGGTTTAAGCTACGGGCTGATGGTGACCGATCTGATATTAGCGCCGGCATTGCCCAGCGTGACCGGGCGTTCAGCCGGTATTGTTTACCCCATTTTACAGGGCATTGCGACTTCCTATAAAAGCTTCCCTCACTCTGAATCGGCTCGCAAAATTGGCGCCTTCTTAACAGTAACGGCCTTTCAAGTCACTGTTATTACCTCGACAATGTTTATGACTGCCATGGCAGCGAACCCTATTTTGCACAAGCTGACCAATGATGCCTCCATCCCTTTAACTTGGGGCAATTGGGCACAAGCGGCCATCGTCCCTGGCTTGGTCAGTTTAATTATTATTCCGTGGTTTATTTATAAGATTTATCCACCAGAGATTAAAGAAACCCCCAATGCACAGACCATTGCCCTGGCTGAACTTAAAGCCCTTGGCAAAATGCGACGTGGTGAATGGATCATGGCTTTCACCGTATTTACCCTATTGTTCTTGTGGATCTTTGGTAAGCAAAAAATATTTGGTTTCCAAATGGAAGTTGAAGTGGTTATTGCCGCGATGGTGGGGCTTACCATTTTATTAGTGACTGGGGTATTAGATTGGAAGTCTTTAGTGCGATTGCACGATGCCTGGGAAACTTTTGTTTGGTTCTGTGTGCTCATTATGTTGGCAGGCTTTTTAAAAGACTACGGTGTTTTAGATTGGTTTACCAAAGATGTGCAAACCCACTTTGCAGGCCTACATTGGACATACGCTTTCCCGATTTTGGCGCTGATTTATTTTTATTCACATTACTTTTTCGCCAGCTCTACAGCGCATGTGACTTCCATGTATCCAGCATTCTTAGGCTTATCGCTTGCTTTAGGGACACCCCCTATGCTTGCGGTGTTTATCCTGATTTTCTTTAGTAATTTATTTGGCGGATTAACTCATTACAGCTTAGCACCCGCACCTCTGCTATTTGGCGTCGGTTATGTCGATATCAAAACTTGGTGGAAAATCGGTTTTCTCAGCAGCGTAATTAACATTATCATCTGGTCAACGATAGGCTTGATGTGGTGGAAATTCTTAGGCTTTTGGTAAAAATCGTGGTAATTTAGGCGCTTTGCAGTAATTCTAAGTAATCAATGAGGGCATAATGGCGACGTTAAACATTCAACTCACGGACGATTTTAATTCAGAACTAACAAATATAGCCGAACAGCTTAAAGTTAGCCCTGAGCAATGCGTTCAATTAGCCCTGCACCATTTCTTTCAAACCGATACTGTCGAAAATGCTATTGAGGCCATTGCACGTATAGACGATGGCCAGGCCTTGGTAGATTTCCCAGAGCTTAAAGAAGAACTTGGCATTGATATTAAGTTTCATCCCGATGCAATGGATGAATTAGAGTCTGTGTCTGAAGAAGATCAAATCGACATCTTAGAGCGATTAATCAACCGGATCTCCGCTAACGAAGATGAATTAGAAGCAACATTGGATATCGTGCTCAAAGAACAAGGCGAAAATCAGCTCGTTCTTTCAGGCTTTAGCTTCGGCGACATCGTTTATGAACTAGGTGAAAATGTCGTCATCTATCATATTGCCCTCATTGAAGACTCTGAAGAAGATGAAGATGAAGGGGACGATGAAGAAGAAGACGAAGATGATGATGAAGCAGACTTAGAAGATGAAGATGAAGACGAAGAAGCCGAAGAAGATTCATTAGAAAAGCACGAAAAACATAATCACTAAGCAGGTTATGTTCTTAATTTCTGTAATATTTGCCAAGCTTTTTTCTTTGCCTGCGCATGAACGAGCATTTCAGAAACAGCAGGGATACATACCAATGTATCCCTGCACTCTGTTACTAAATTTGAGAGTTCTTGACCGAATAAAACTACTTTCTGTGCTTGCGAAATGATAGCCTTAAGTTTATCTTGATTGACTGGTGTCGCTATCACTTTTATAGATGTTAAGGCTTTATCCCATTTCATCGCTAGCATTAAGCGAACAAGCAACTGATTTTTTTCTTCATCTAACGTTTCAGTTAATAAAAAAAGATATTGTTTTTGGCGCAATTGCCACTGTGTGATGCCCATTACTTCAAGGCAATAATCTTGCAAATCCGTCATTTATGCGTCCGTTTCTCACGACTGCGCCAAGCAAGATACATACGTCTTAAAGAAAGAATTGGCCCAGATAACATATAAAGCAAAAAAGCCACAAGCAGTATCAAAGGCGGATCAATAGAGATCCCTACAAAACCAATAAGCACTGCCAAGACAGCCACAAAGGGAACGCGGCCTTTAAGATCAATATCTTTAAAACTATAGAATCTAAAACTGCTCACCATTAAAGCGCCGGTGATAATTGTCACAATCGCGGCTAATATCCATAAACGGTGTCCAGGTACACCATAATCATCTGCGACCCAAACCATGGCGGCCACCATACCTGCGGCAGCAGGAGATGGTAATCCTTGAAAAAAGCGTTTATCGTCCATACCTATTCGAGAATTAAAACGGGCTAAACGTAACGCTGTGGCAGCAGCATAGAAAAATGCGGCTAACCAACCTGGTTTACCTAAACTGACTAATCCCCAGCTATAAACCACAAGTGACGGAGCAATGCCAAAAGAAACCACATCTGACAAGCTGTCATATTCTGCCCCAAAAGCGCTTTGCGTATTGGTCAGGCGAGCCACTCTACCATCAATGCCATCCATAATCATAGCGATAAATATGGCAATAGCAGCTTGTTCGAAATCACCTCGCATACTTGCCACAATGGCATAAAATCCAGCAAATAACGCCGTTGTGGTAAATAAATTTGGTAAGAGATAGATCCCTTTATTACGTTGAACTTCTGGAGATTCAGATTGTTTTTGTTCAGGTTCCATCACCATTATGTCTCTCTTACTGAATATAAATCTAGCCAAAAGCATCCAATCCAAGAACGATTTATGTTAGTTATCTACTTATCAGCCGGGCGGCAATATTGAGGTTATACTACTATATATAATTGTTAGCCAGTATACCTCTAACGATGCCCAAACCCAAAAAGCCAAAAATCATCATTGAAGGGGTAACGCTCGAAGGGAAAACCTTTAGGCCTTCTGATTGGGCAGAAAGAGTGTGTGGAAGTTTATCCACTTTTAAAAATAGACGGATCTATTATTCCCCCTTGCTTAAACCTTCTTTTATCAGGGGGCATCGGTGTGTGGTGGTTGATTTAGGGATAAAAGAGATCCACCCAGAATTGTTTGAACATATTATGGATTTTGCCAATGCGAATAAGTTATCGGTTTGTCATGAAGATGGGTCACCTTTAGAAAGCAATCATGAGGCAAATAAAGATGAAAAATAAATTAATCTTATTACTGGTTGCTTCCCTGTTACCCACACTTTGTCTGGCCACCATATACCAATGGACAGATGCCCAAGGCCAAACGCAATATGGTCAAGAACCTCCAGCCAATGTTGAAGCAACTGTTGTAAAACCCAAAGTCGCTCCTGCATCAACTACGCAAAAAGCCGCTGATAAAACGGTGGATAAAACAGCGCCCCAAACACAACCCAAAACCGCTGAAAAAGAACCACAAAAGCCAGAGATTGATCCTAAAGTAGTTGAAGAAATGGCCATCAATTGTGAGCGCGCCAAAGTGTATTTAAAAGATATTGAATCAAAACCGCGCATACGTTTACAAGATGCTTCAGGTAATGTGAATTTCTTGACTGATGAAGAACGTAACCAGGAAATTGTTAAAACCAAAGCCGCAATTTCTAAATTTTGTGTGCAGTATAAATAAGTTATCTTAACTTCTTTTGTTTAGATTTACGCCCACCATTCCATCTTGCACTAACACGCTTTGCATCAGAAAAGATAGTTTTTTTTATCTGTACAACCTGTTTAGTATCCCGAGAAAACAAAGAAGCTGGTGAAGCATCTTCATACGTTCTTTCCATACATCCGGCTAAACAAAATGGCACAACATGATATTTAGTCAAATCAACTCTATTGAGTATTCCTCGTAAATGTTTACTGCCAACCATCACCAGGCCTGTTCTATTTGCTTTATTTATTTCACAAGTCATTACTTCGTCACGTTGATCTAAAGCGGCATTTTCTCTATCTTTACATTTATCGATTGGTATTAAGGTTGCGCCCATTTTTTTGGTCGCGTATAAATCGATGGGGAAATTGGCGTCCTCAAGGGTTTCATTTTCCACATAAACAGACTTAACCCCAATGTCGCACAAACATTTTACGAACATTTTTTCCAATTGATATATTTTAAAGATACCATGGAATTCACCTAAAACGACAAGCAACTTTTTATTTTGGCTTTGTGCTTTTTTATGTTCTGCTAATAGCATTCCCTGAATTGTCAGCGAAAGGCTTTTCTTTTCAATATCAGTAAACCCTATTTTTCTTTTTAAATAACGTGAGGTCTTAGTATGCTTACCTTTTACTTTAGTAACTTGAACGACATTGGATTGGTCGACATCTATGGCTTCTGGATCTGCCCCTTGCTTTAACAGAAAATGCACGGCGCTTCTTTGTTGAAAATGCGCCGCATAAAATAAAGGGGTCCAGGCTTTTTGATCGATATCTTCAATTTTTGCAGGATCCGATGTCAATGCTTTACGCAGTAGGTTAATTTTACCGCGCTTTGCCCAATAATGAATATTGCGCATTATGCTTTACGCCAAGTTGTTCCTTGTGGGGTGTCCTCCAAAACGACGCCCATTTGGGTTAATTGTTGGCGAATTTCATCCGCTTTACGCCAGTCTTTATTTGTGCGCGCATCGATGCGCGCTTTGATCAATTGTTCAATTTCTTGGCTATCAATTTTACCTTGTAAAAACTCATCTGGGGAACGCTCAAGCAACCCTAACACGCTTGCCAATTCTTTGAGCATGGCAACAAGCGCTTCAAATTCTTCAAATTTGGCTTCACGGGCACTATTGACTGCTGTTGCTAAATCAAATAGCACAGAAAAAGCCACAGGCGTGTTAAAATCATCGTTCATGGCATCATAGAAACGTGTTTTAAATTCTAAAGCGCGCTCAGACCTTGCCTGTTTATTGATGGTGGCTCCTCTTAAAGCTGTATACAGCCTTTCTAAGGAACTTTTTGCCTGATCAAGCAGTTCTTTTGAATAATTTACCGGGCTACGATAGTGGCTTGCCATTAAAAAGTAACGAATTATTTCAGCATCATATTGGGCCAACACTTCCCGGATAGTAAAAAAGTTGTTCAAGGATTTAGACATTTTTTCCTTATCAACTTGCACAAAACCAACATGCATCCAGGTATTTACAAACTTTGAGCCTGTGGCACATTCTGATTGTGCGCGTTCATTTTCATGATGCGGAAACACTAAATCCGAACCACCGCCATGAATGTCAAAGGTATCACCCAAACAAGCCGTTGACATGGCCGAGCACTCAATATGCCAACCTGGCCTTCCTTCCCCCCAAGGTGATAGCCAATGGGGTTCTTGTGGTTTGGCTTTCTTCCAGAGAACAAAATCTAAATTGGAGTGCTTTTGGGTAACGACCTCTACGCGCGCACCCGCCTGAAGTTGTGTCAGATCTTTATGTGCCAATTGACCATAGGAGTCATATTTTGCCACTTCAAAATACACATCTTGGGTGTCAGCAACATAGGCCACGCCTTTATCTTGCAACTTTTTCACCATATCGATGATGGTTTGAATATGTGCTGTAGCTTTTGGCTCTTCATCCGGAGGCAAGACATTTAGCGCTTTGGCATCTTCGTTCATCGCCTGGATAAAACGCGTCGTTAAAGCTTCAATCGGTTCATTATTTTCATTCGCACGTTTAATAATTTTGTCGTCAATATCGGTAATATTACGCACATACTTTACTTGCCAGCCACTGGCACGCAAAAATCGCACAATCACATCAAAGGCCACAAATACCCGCGCATGACCAATATGGCAATAATCATAAACCGTGATCCCACAAACATATAAAGATATCTTGCCAGGCACCAGTGGCTTAAAGGGTTCTTTTTGATGCGTAAAAGTATTATAAATTTGCAGCATAATTATCCAATTTATTTTGTTTTCGCGACATTAGCACGATGAAGTAACGCATTTTTACCCATCAAAAGAAATATTTTAACTAATTCAGGGCCATAACCACGCCCAGTGATGGCGCTGCGTAGCGGTAAGAACAGTGCTTTGCCTTTTTGGCCTGTTCTTTCGGTTAAGGCTTTCACCACATTGGGATAATCATCGCCATGCTCTTCAATGGCAGCATGTAAATTATCTAGAATATGTTTGCCTGCCTCGGTGTGTAAATTGTCAAGCGCATCTTCATCCCAAGTGCATTCATCAGTGAGTAATTGTTTTGCCCAATCATGCGCGTCTTCTGGTAAGACAATGTTTTGCTTCACCGTTTGCGTAAAGAGCGCTGCTTTATCTGGTGTTACGATATCCTTAACAAAGTTTGCTATCCATTGCCAAATTTCATCATCTGTTTTCAATAACACAGCTTCTTTTTGCCAATGTTTAAGTTGTGCCAAATCAAAACGCGCCGGTGAACGCCCAATGTGACTAATGTCAAAATGTGCGCCTAATTCATCCAGTGATAACAATTTTTCATTTTCAAAATGATGCCCTAAACGGCCCAAATAATTATTAACAGCAATAGGAAAATAACCTTGTTCGCGCAGTGCTTCAATCGATTGGCTGCCATTACGTTTAGATAAGGGTTTACCATCAAAACCTAAAATAAGCGGCATATGGCCATAAGCAGGAACAGTCAAATTAAGCGCTTTTAGCACTAATAATTGCCTTGGCGTGTTGGTTAAGTGATCTTCCCCACGCATGACATGGGTTACCCCCATTAAGGCATCATCCACCGCATTACAAAACATAAAAGAGGCTGAACCATCTGCTTTTTCGATAATAAAATCACCAATATCATTGGTCGCAAATGTCCTTGGACCTTGAATAAAATCATCAAACTGAATCGTTTCATTATCCGGAATGCGAAAGCGCAAGGCTGGTTTCATGCCTTTAGCCCGTTTATGCGCAATTTGATCGTGAGTTAAATGTCGGCAGGTACCAGGATAACGCGGTGCAATACCCGATTGTAATTGGGTTTTCCGGGTGATTGCTAATTCCATTTCCGTGCAAAAACACCAATAAGCGCGTTTTTGTTCAACCAGTTGGTCATAATATTTTCTATAAATCGTAGATCGCTCCGATTGCCAATACGGACCATGTTCCCCACCTCTTTCTGGGCCTTCTTGCCAATCTAAATGCAGCCACATTAAATCTTCCATTAACTTATGGGCAAATTCCAGCTCTGAACGTACCATGTCAGTATCTTCAATGCGCAGGAGGAAACTTGCCTTTTGTTGTTTGGCGCTAAAAGACTTTGCCAACAGCACATTAAATAGCCCTGTTCTTAAATTTCCCAAATGCATTAAACCTGTTGGGCTTGGGCAAAATCGTGTTTTAATGGAGACACTGGTTGTCATGGAATATCATACTCTTATTGTGTTAGTTATTTAAATAAAATATTATGTGGCTGTCTATAACTCTCCATGATACCCTATGCCCTTTGTTTTTTCACTTAAGCGCAGTGAGTAATTAATCATGGAAAAAATCGTCTTTCATACCAATTATGGTCCTTTCACCCTCGCGTTAGACAAAGAAGTTGCCCCCAAGACCGTTGAAAACTTCCTAGAGTATGTCAACCAAGGATTTTACGAGAACACAATTTTTCATCGTGTGATCGATGGTTTTATGATCCAAGGGGGTGGTTTTGAGCCCAATATGGTTTCTAAAAAAGGACTAGCGCCTATTAAAAACGAAGCCAACATTGGCTTAAGTAATAAAACCGGTACCATTTCTATGGCGCGTACCAACGATCCGCATTCCGCTTCCTCACAATTTTTCATTAACGTTAATGATAATGTCTTTTTGGATCATAAATCACAAACGCCTCAAGGTTGGGGCTATTGTGCCTTTGGTCAGGTAATTGAAGGTATGGATGTTATTAAAAAAATTGCAAAAGTGGCTACCGGTTCTCGTGCTGGTCACGATGATGTACCCAAAGAAGATGTGGTTATAGAAAAGGTAGAAATCCTTGGTTGAAGATAAGCACACAATCTTTATTTCTGATCTGCATTTAAGTGCGCAGGGATGCGCATTGCAAAATTTGTTTTTTAATTTTTTGCATGACGTCGCAGTTCATGCTGAAAAGATCTATATTTTAGGGGATTTATTCGATATCTGGGTTGGCAAAGATATACATAGTGAATTCCACCAGAAAATAGCCAATGCCTTTAAAGGCTTAGCCGATAAAGGCATTTCGCTGTATTTTATGGCCGGTAATCGTGATTTTTTGCTGGAGCATGCCTTTTTAAAAAAAGCCCATATACATAAGTTAAAAGATCCCACCATTATTGATCTTTATGGGAAAAAAGTGCTCCTAACCCATGGTGATAAACTTTGTACGCAAGATGTGGCCTATCAACGTTATAGGAAGATTGCGCAAAATCCACTAACCAAAGCGCTGTTTTTAGCGCTACCTCTCAAAACCCGAGAAAAAATAGCCTTAAAATTAAGAGTAAAAAGTCAGCAGTATCAGCAGCAACAATCTCTTTCTATTTTAGATGTTTGGCCCAAAACCGTACATCAGACGTTCGAAAGAACAAACGTTCGCTTTTTACTGCATGGTCATGTCCATAGGCCTGCTTTTCATAGCGACCAAATAGCAGATTTGAACGTCATGCGCTTTGTTCTTGGGGACTGGCATGAAAAAGCAAGCTTTATTATTAGCAATAAAGCTAACATTAATCTTGCCACTTATTCACAAAATAACGGTGTAGAGATTATTCAAACTTATGCTTTTGAAGAGGTCCGACCAGGTTTAACCAACACAACCTCGTGCCCACTATCCTGAATATTTTGTTCATTAACTGTAGACATAGCTAGGGTTTCATTTTGAAAATGGCTAACGGATTTAGCATAAACCATGCCCAAAATAAAACCTAAACCAAAGATAAAAAATACTTTTAACCAACGAAGCAGTTTATCTTCGTAGGTGATTGATCCGGTTGAGGAAAGTGACTCATGAAAATCTGACCTTATGTTTGGTTTGTCTTTTAACATGATATTTACTCATCCAGCCTAATGTCTAAAAAGCATAACCAGTGCAGAAAAGAAATTCAAGCCTTGACCATTTGAATTAGCAATTCAAGTTCATTTTCATCAAACCCTGCTTTTAAACGATGATGCACTGCTATAGGACCACGTAATTGCTGTGGTGCATATTGATTTAATAATTTAATAAATGTTTCCTGCGGATTCAGATTTCGTAGGCGACACAATTGATAATACCAATAATTGCCAATACGAACATGATGAATTTCATCAAAAAAGATGATTTTTAAAATTTCAGAGCCCACCATATCATTCACTTGACTCAAACGTCTTGAGATATCCGGCGTAACATCTAAACCACGGGCTTCTAATAGTCGTGGCACTAAGGCCATTCTAATTAAAACATCATGACTTGTTTTTTGCACCATCTCCCACAAACCTAAATGTGCAGGAAAATCTCCATAATGATAACCATAAGAAATTAAGTGCTGGCTCAGTAAAGAAAAATGATAGGCTTCTTCGCGGGCAATTCTCAACCAATCAGCGTAATAAGATAAAGGCATATCACGAAAACGGTAGAGTGCATCTAAGGCAATATTAATCGCATTATATTCTATATGCGCAATTGCATGGATCAGTGCCGCCTTACCTTCCTTGGTGGTAAGATTACGCTTTTTAATCTCTTTGGGGGGGACCAAAACTAATGACTCTGGCAGTGCGCCAATAACTTCCTCAGATACTGGAGTGCATGCATCAAAAAAGACATTATCATTTAACCATGCATCATAGAGCGCTACGACCCCCTGGCATTTTTCATCAATGCAGGCTGTCTGTAACAATTGGTGTGTAGTCGCAAATAAAGGGCTATTCACAAATTAATCTATAATTAAAAAATGACTATTTTAAATATAAATGACCTACTAAAGCCAGCTTATTTTTTAGGTGGGAACGTTGGGCGTTCTGCCTTTTCCTTTTCAAAAATAATGCCCTTTTGCCTAACTGACTTATTTGTCGTTTTAACAGCTTCAAAGGCTTGAAAATGCTGTTTGCGTTCGACTAACGCACCCTGAACCTGCTTTTGTTCAGGTTCAATCAAAACCCAGTCATCATATTCCTGCGTATCAATTTTAGCAATCTCAAATTTTGCTGCTTCTTGGGTACTTAATAACATCGTATTTCTATTTCTTTCTTCTATTTCAGCAACCTGCTTTTCAACTTGTTGAATGATATTAGCAGCTTTAACCTTATTGGCACTTAAATGTTTACATAAATATGCATACATATGTGGATTGATCATCTTGGCACGTACTAAAACTTCTAAACTATCTTTATTATCAACTTGCAAACCAAAAACACGGGCAAAATGATAATCTGAATTAATGAAAAAGCCTTTTCTAGCCCCTTTCCCGCGCTTTAGGATCTCTTCTAGGATATCCATCCTGTTATATTCTATTATGTATGATAGTGGTGTTTTAGCATGCACATCTTTCATCATTGCCACTTTGCTTGGCTCACTTCTCATACCACCACCATAAAGGAGATCACAAAACGCTTTTGGCGTACCATACATACCTAAATAGTGCAAAGCGGTTCTTTTTTCTTGATAATCCGGCCTACGACGGCTCACTGAATGATAACCAATACGAAGACCATATGGAATAGATGCCATTAATGCACTAACAACATCATTATGACCATTTTTGGCAGCCACTAACAAGGCACAAGGTTCATTGATAGGTCCTGCATTGTTGATATCCGCATCAAATTTAGGTAAACGTAAATACTCAACTACTTTTGCATTACCCGCCTCAGCAGCCATATACAGTGGCGTTTTACCATTATATTTTTGCGCTAATAGTTGTTGAAGCTGTTTTCTCGCTTTACTGTTAGTACATATTCTTTCACACAATAATATAAAAATTGGCGCCAAACTTGGGTTCATTGCAAAATTAGATAGCCTTAAAACGCCTGTCCCTTTAATATAAGATGTTAAAATTTGCAAGCAAACTTGAGGCTTAACCTTATCAATGAATTCTTTGGGTTCTTGGGCATGCATAATCTCTTCAAAGGTTTTAAGCGCCAATTCACGTTTTGATTGATGTGCATCATAATTTGCTTGACCTTCTTGTTTAAGCTTTTCAAAATGTAAATCCTGCTTTGGTGAAAATTTCTTGGCTAACTTAAAGTAAATAGCTTCTTCTGAAGTTGCTATTCTTGCAGCTTCATGCAAAATATCATTATAATTTCCATCCTTAATATGATAATTAAGAAAACTTTTAGATAAGGTTTTATCATGATAACATTTTGAAAGGAATGATTTATCTGCAGAATTTAAAACAAAATGGCCTAAGCTTTGATTCCCGACACGGATGTTCTTTACATCAATATTTCTTGATAAAAGATATTCAATAATCACTTTAAATGTTTCAAAATCATTATTTTCAATGACATCCTGTAAACCACAAGTGTTGGTCTGCGGATTTATATATAAGGGATCGGCACCATGACGCATGATCAACTTTGCCATCTTTGTCCTGTGCTCTCCTGCCAAGACCTTAAAAAGAGGTGGTCTTGCAAATTGATTTAACATCTGTGCTAAAGAATATTTAATCTCATCAGATCTTCCCTGGTAGTAACACTGTAAAAGCGCATCTTCGATGATCTTAAATACCTGTTCAGTGACAGCGGGCATTCCTGCTTGTACCGCAATACTAAGCAAATTTCCACCATGTTGCGATCGCACTAATGAAATAACTTTAGAGAGCTGTCCTTTTAGCATTCTTAACCCTTCCGTAGGCTGATGAATGAGTTTTTCAGCTATTTGTGCAATTAGCTTATCATCCTGTAACACAAACTCTCTTTTTTGATGCTGATTTTTTATTGCCGCTTTTCTTTCTTTTACTCTCTTAGCAGCCTCTAAATAAGCATTTCTTTCAATTTTATCATGTTTAAGCTCAGGCTTTTTTTGCATACTTGCAATTGTTTCATCTATTTTACGACACAAATAATGAATTTTGACATTTTGAGCAATCTTGTCGTCAGATTGCCTTTTTTGTAATTTAGCCTTATTCATTTCATGAAAAAGCGCAATGTAATAATCTGTTAATTTTTGGTGATAGTAAGCTTCTTGATTACTCTTTTTTAGTAGTTTGTTGGCTTGACTTTCTCTATCATCAAATTGATCAGGATGAGCATACGGTTTGGTGGGATCTTTAAATTTTCTTAACCATAATTTCATGGCACTTTTGCCACTATCATAAAGACGCTGCAATTTACTTTTTGAAGCATCAAATTCTAACGTACTAACATCTTCTACCCAAATTTGAACACTTTGATCTTCATAGAGATCTTGTTTGAGCTGGGTATCTTCTTTCACTGGCCTGCCAATTTTCTTCCAAACAATCGCGTTAAAAATATCATTAAAATACCAACTGGCATCGGCTTCTTCAACTTCTGCATGAATATCACTTTCAGTATTTACTTTCTTAGGCTTTTTTGGGGGATGCATTCTTTCTCGACGAATACGCTTTATCCGAGAACTAAATGGCGTGATCTCATCATCTAAATGCTCAACATTCGTTATTAAATTAAACCCAACAACAGCTGGATTTAACTGATGCGCTTTACCATGAATATCTTTTTTTTCAACCGCTTTATATTCATC
Organism: Pseudomonadota bacterium; assembly: GCA_018241965.1. Taxonomy (GTDB): domain Bacteria; phylum Pseudomonadota; class Gammaproteobacteria; order Berkiellales; family Berkiellaceae; genus Berkiella. The sequence continues at coordinate 54,850 of JAFECS010000025.1, forward strand.
CGGCAAAAACTCTTTTCTATTGGCTTCATCTACTGGATAATTATTTAAAATCCCGCCATCAGCAAACACGCCAAATACTTTTCCATTTTTATATCTTACTGTTTTAGGCGCAAAGGCACCTGGAAAAGCCATGGAAGCGCGTAAAGCATCGGCAATACGAATATGCGGGGTGTCAAAATAGGAAAAGGTTTGTTCAATTACTTCTCCAGGTTTGGCATTATAGCGGGTAGCTTTAAAGACCATATCTTTTAACGTAGGATCCAACATTCTGGCATTGTGTAAATCTTCAAAAGTGGCATTAGGCGAGCCCAATATTTGTTCAATTAAATAAGAGGCCCAATCATGAAACGCATCGCCAGTATAAGCTGCACCATAGTGCAGCAAGTCTAATAAATTACCTGCTTTATTTCCATTAAAAAAAGCCGCCCATCCATCTGGTTTAATATCAGTGAAATCGACAAAATTGATTTTTCTTGAAAGCGCTTTTAACTGCGCTGATGAGAATCCCAAGCCAATCATGAAAGCAGTAATCGCGCCTGCTGATGCGCCGATTACAATATCGACTTCATCCAAATAACCTTCTTCTTCTAATGCTCTTACCACCCCAGGATAGGCGCCACCTTTGGCACCGCCTCCTTTAAATGCTAATGCCTTTAGGGGAGGTACAGGAATATACTTTTCTGGATCTTTATCATACCTTGCCGCCGCCATTTGTGCGCGAAAATACCGTAAGTTTTCAAGATAATCATCATCTATATTGTCTGGGTCAAAGAGTGATACAAAGGGAGGGACAGATGGCAAAGAGATGCGAATTTTATTTTTACTGATTTTTCTTACATCCTTTGGCCCCTGAGTCATGATGTATCTCCACGCAAATTACTGTTTATCTACAACCTTTTAGACAGTATTTACATTAATTAGTTCAGGGCAAAGCTAATGCCTATTTTTTGATTTTGGATCACTACGCGTATCCATCGTTTTCGATGCTTGACGACCTTCGACTTCACCTTGAGACTGAGGATATTGATGGAGCACAGAAACTCTATGCGCTCCTATCTTAACCTGAGGTGTTTGTGTAAATTTTGTGTATTCTCTTACAATTATTTCTTTCTCCTCATCTTCTACCTCAGGCAATTTGTCAATTCCTTTTTGCAATGAAGAGACTTTTTTAGTAGCATAGAGCGCAAAACTTGATTCAGATGTAAAATCACTATGAGAAATTTGTTGTGCACCAGGCTTCATATTATCACCGCAAATATCATTTCCTGGGCCTTGCTCATATCCTTTTAAAAATAATTCTCTTTCCAGCTTTTTGAGATCTTTTTCTTCATCTTGACCTTGAACAACTCTTTGTTCATGCATACTGATTAATGCTTTGGCGTGTTGTTTTTCAATCGCAGCATTTGTTCTATCTTTACCACTTTTACAAGTTAAGTGAAAATCCCAACCGCAGAGTTTATTTAATCTTTCAATGTAGCATTGAATCTCATAATTACGTGTATTTTTATCATCTTGGCTTCCATACAATACATCAACACCAGCAACAATGAGTTTATTAAATTCAAGCAATGCTCTTAAATGAGCAGCAATTTCTTTTTGCTCTTCTGTTCCATTTTTTTCAATGACAACGATATATTTTTCAATCGATTGAGCTTTGGCCATAAAGTTTTTTTGTCTTGCTTTTGCTGTTGCTGCATGGATCTCTCTTATTTTAGTCTCTAGTCCTCCAGCTTTTCTATTTAATTTTAAATTCTTTTCTTTGATTTTATTAAACTTTGATGTTAGTTTTTTAAATTGTTCTATTTCATCCTTCGTTAATGGGATTTTATCATTTTTTTTTGCATTTAATGAGAGTAACTGACGATGTTCTTCTTTAGTAAAGCTTGCACTATTTGCATCCATTTGATCATAAATACCTCCTTTTTGCCTCAAAATTGAATTATATTTTTTTAAGTCTATTAATTGTTTTTTTTCACTATCGGTAAGTTCGTCTGAAACAGTAAAAGGGGGTGATGTTAACGGTTTAATAATCATATTTTTTATAAAATCATGAAATGGCTTATCCTTCTCTAAATCGGGTAACATTGCATTGAGCACATTTACTGATCGCTCTATTATTTCGTTATAAGCCTTCTGATTTGTTCTTTTAGTTGCATAGCCTATCTTTCTGGCAATATTCACGCCATAATTATGATAAATACCATTAAAGGTGACTTGGCGAATTTTTCCATTTACATTAATATCAAATGTTCTACCTTCATAATGCTGAAAAGCTTTTCGAATTGCTTCAAATTGTCCTAAATCAGGGTCCAATGCAATATCTAACATTTTATGAACGGGGGATAATAAAGTTAACATTTCATAATTAATAACCAAGGGATCTTTAGCTTGTGCATCTTGATGAAGTAACTTTTCAGCCAAAGCAGGAATGATATGCTCAACTAAGTTTCGTCTGGCGGTATCCATAGCCAAGGCTTTGCTTAATCTTCCCTTTTTTAATATCTCATGTGGCACTATCGATGCAGAACGATACGTTTCTCGTTGATCAATGACATGATATTTTTGATCTAAAACAATTGTTGATGTTTGAAGCCAATTTGCAACTCCTGCTTCATCTTTTTTTGCACTTGAGACTGTTCTTTGTGGATTAACTGGTTTAACCGTATCGATGTGATAATAACGGGTCGTGCCAAGTGTGATGGCTCGTGCATTGACACGTATAGGTCTTTTGAGATCAGACATGATAATTCTTTCATGTTGATATAACAGTTCTTTAACTTGTTTGGGCTTAAGATCAGGTTCGGTTTTTTCTACTAAAACATCCATAAAGACTGACAAATATTTTTTTGCTAAAGCGTGTTGTTTGTCAAAATGTGCTTTTGCTTTTTCTCCATTGTTTTTAAGATGCTTTAACATTTTTGGATCTAAATAACACTCACTATTAATTTTATTTTTAAAATATTCTTTTAATCTCATGATTTCTGCTATTTTTTTCTCTTTATCTGCTTTAGAGAGTTTTTTTTGCTGGTTAACATAGGCAATTGCTGCTTGAACTTTTAAATCTATGCGGTCTAGGTATTGTTCTGTTTTGGGACCACCATAAGCACTTGGTTTTTTAAATTTAAATTCTAGGTTAGCAGGTTCTTGTTCAAGGATAATTGTAAAAGTGCCATATTTATCCTCTTTTGCATCTGCAATCAGTTTATCAAGAAATGGCTTTAACGCCCTGTTATCCTGGTATTTGTCTTTTAAAAGCGCCAGGAACTCATCGCTTGTTTTAATTTGAGGGTTTTCATAAAAATCCTCAACTATCAGAGCAATAAAATCTTGATTGTTCATTGCTAAATCCTAAGGTTTTATAGCTCTTAGAGACTTAAATAGTGCACTAAGTTCCTTATAGTATGGCGTGTAATTACGCCTATCTGTGAACTTTATATGACCCATAGTGGTCATTACTATATAAACTTAATGTCCCTTTGAAGGTGAATGTTTTATGTACCCACAACCCATTGAAATTGATGAACTCGGTGCAGCCTTTATTGCTATTAACATGCCTGAATATAGCCCAGAGCAAAAAAAGTTCTTAAAAGATTTTTTAGGTAACCATGCTGTTGATTTAAATAAAGATATTATGAAAAAAGTATTTAAAGATAAAATTCAAGTCATGGATGCGATTAATGCCTTGCATGCGTTTGCAAGTCATTATGAACATGAAAAACAACTTATCGATGAATTCAGAGAAGAAGTAGAGTTTTTGTTACTGTCGATTAATGATGAAGAAGGGATAAATATTTAAATGGACCCATAGCTTTCGCTATGGGTTAGTACACACGATTTGGTTGAAGCAGTTTTACCTCTTAAATACTAATTTTCCATTTTCAATATTCACATGAATGGTATCCCCAGGCACAAAAGATCCACGCAACAACGCTTCAGAAAGTGTATTTTCGAGCTCTTGACGAAGCGCACGACGCAGCGGTCTTGCTCCATAAACCGGATCAAACCCTACTGTGGCGATTTTATCCAAGGCTTGCGTTGAAATTTCCAAGTTTAAACCTTGTGCACTCAAGCGTTGCTGAATTTCTTTAATTTGAATTTCAGCAATAGCGCGAATATTTTCTTTATCTAACGCATGGAATACCACAGTTTCATCAATACGATTAATAAATTCTGGCCTGAAATAATCGGTTAACATACCCATGACGGCGTTTTTCATCTCATCATAGGGTTTACCAGTCATTTCCTGAATTTTTTGCGCACCGATGTTGGAAGTCATGACAATAATACAATTTCTAAAATCGACTGTTCTACCTTGGCTATCGGTTAAACGTCCTTCATCCATCATTTGCAGTAAAATGTTAAATACATCATGATGGGCTTTTTCGATTTCATCTAATAAAACGATACTATAAGGGCGTCGTCTAACGGCTTCAGTTAAATAGCCCCCCTCTTCATAACCAACATATCCGGGCGGAGCCCCAATTAAACGAGCAACCGCATGCTTTTCCATAAATTCAGACATATCAATGCGTACCATGGCAGCAGAAGTATCAAATAAAAATTCTGCTAACGCTTTACAAAGCTGCGTTTTACCAACGCCCGTTGGGCCTAAGAATAAAAAGCTGCCCACCGGTTTTGAGGGATCAGCGAGCCCTGCGCGAGAGCGGCGAATGGCATTAGCCACCACTTTAAGCGCAGCTTCTTGCCCCACCACTTTTTTGGATAACACTTCTTCCATTTTAAGCAGCTTTTCTTTTTCGCCTTCAAGCATTTTGCTTACAGGAATGCCGGTCCATTTGGCAACCACTTCAGCTATTTCTTCCTCGCCGACCTTGTTTCTAATCAAGGTCATTTCTTTAGTCTCTACTTCAGAAGCGGCAGCTAATTGCTTTTCAAGCTCTGGAATGCGTCCATATTGCAATTCGGACATTCGTGTTAAATCACCAGCACGTCTTGCTGCTTCAAAAGCATTACGCGCGCGCTCAAGCTCTTCTTTAATATGCTGCGCACCGTGCAAAGTTGATTTTTCAGCTTTCCACACTTCTTCTAAATCAGCATATTCTCTTTCAATTTTATCAATTTCTTTATCTAATTTTTCAAGGCGTTGCACTGAGAGCGCATCTTTTTCTTTTTTTAACGCTTCTCGTTCCATCTTATACTGAATGAGCTTACGCTCTAGAATGTCTAATGGCTCAGGTTTAGAGTCTATTGCCATTCGAATGCGACTTGCTGCCTCATCAATTAAATCAATGGCTTTATCAGGCAACATGCGATCCGTTATATAGCGGTGCGATAAATTTGCAGCAGCCACAATAGCCGGATCGGTAATTTCTACCCCATGATGTATCTCATAACGTTCTTTTAAGCCGCGCAAAATCGCAATGGTATCTTCTACAGAAGGTTCATCTACCAGTACTTTTTGGAATCGTCGCTCAAGGGCTGCATCTTTTTCAATATATTGTCGATATTCATCTAATGTGGTTGCACCCACACAATGCAATTCACCTCGTGCTAGGGCTGGCTTTAACATGTTGCCCGCATCCATAGCACCTTCAGCTTTACCTGCCCCCACCATGGTATGAATTTCATCGATAAATAAGATGATCTCACCTTCTTGCTTAGAGAGATCTTTTAAAACAGCTTTTAAGCGCTCTTCAAATTCACCACGAAATTTAGCACCGGCAATTAAAGCGCCTAAATCTAACCCTAAAACCCGTTTACCCTTTAAGCCTTCAGGTACTTCATCATTGACAATACGTTGTGCTAGCCCTTCTACAATGGCCGTTTTACCCACACCAGGTTCACCAATTAACACCGGGTTATTTTTAGTGCGTCTTTGCAACACTTGAATAGTGCGCCTAATTTCTTCATCACGCCCAACCACAGGATCTAATTTGCCTTGCTCAGCTCTGGCGGTAAGATCAATCGTATATTTTTCTAGCGCTTGTCGCGTATCTTCTGCATTTTCATCGGTCACAGGTTCGCCGCCCGTAACTTGTTTAATCGCTTCTTCAATTTTCTTTTTACTACCTTGTGCTTTTTTAAGCGCCTTGGCAGCTTCGCCTTCATCTTCTAATAAAGCAAGCAAAAATAGTTCACTGGGGATAAATTTATCTTTTCTATCCTGTGCCAATTTATCCGTCATGTTTAACAATCGAATTAAACTATCTGAAGGGCGAATTTCCCCTGTCATGCGCCCCATATGCGGAAGCTTTTCTATCGCTTCACTTAAATCTGAACGTAATTGGGAGAAATTAACGCCAGCTTGTTTTAACAACGGGCGAATGGTGCCACCTTGTTGATCAAGCATGGCCATTAAGACATGTTCAGGTTCAATAAGAGAATTTTGTCGACCTAATGCCAAGGATTGAGCTTGTGCTAAGGCTTCTTGAAATTTACTGGTTAACTTTTCAATACGCATCCATCAACTTCCTTTTTTTAATTTCTATCTGATAGATGGGGACTATTTGGTATTTTTAAAGGGCTAGCCAAATTATCGTTGCCATCCTGCCTGTTTCTTTATCGCGTCTATAAGAAAAAAAGTGTTTATCATCTGTGTAAGTACAGTAATCACCGCCATAAATGTCTTTCACGCCCATATCTCTTAATCGCAAGCTGGCTAACTGATACAGATCACCCATCCATTTCCCAGGTTTCGAGGTAGGTTTAAAAGCATTTGCAGACTTAAAACTATCTTTTAAAAAAACATCGCGCACATCGTCCCCTACTTCAAAGCAATTGGGCCCAATCGCTGGCCCCAACCATGCTAAAATTTCCCCGTTTGCTTTTAAACGAATAGTGTTAAGCGTGTTTTCGATGATGCCACCGGCCAAACCACGCCAACCACAATGCAAGGCCGCAACAAGCGTTCCTTGAGTATCGCATAATAAAACAGGCAAACAATCAGCGGTCAACACTGCACAAGGTACACCCGTTAATTGCGTGAAAGCGCCATCGGCTTGTTCAGCTAAATAGCCCTTTTCTCCATCTACCAATGGATCCCCTTGTGGCGGCGTCTTAATTTCAATGACTTTAGTTGTATGTTTTTGATTCAACCACATAGGCTCGTACATAAAATTAAATTGTTGTGCGAGTCTTAAGCGATTTAAGGCAACATGCGAAGGTGAATCCTTCACATGATAACCGAGGTTTAAACTGTTATAACAACCTTGACTCACGCCATCCAAACGCGTGGTAGAAATAGCCCTTACCCAGGTAGGCGCAGGCCAGTTAGGCTGGATCCCTCTCACAATAATATCCTTCTTTAGCCTGTAATAGTTTTAATAATGCAGCAAAATCAGCCGGTATAGGGGCTTGCCAGGAAAGCGTTTGCAGCGTCACCGGATGTTGTAATGAAAGTGTTTTAGCATGTAACGCTTGACGACGAAATGCCATTAAAGCTTGCTGTAGCTCTGGCGTTGATTTTGCTGGAACACGATAACGCCAGCCATAGGTCGCATCGCCTACGATAGGGTAACCGCGATGTGACAAATGCACCCGTATTTGGTGGGTACGCCCAGTTTCTAATTTAACATCCAGCAAAGTAAATCCATGATAACGCTTAAGACATCTAAAGTGCGTACGTGCCGGTTTGCCGTTATGCGTTACTGCCATTTTGGTACGCTGTTGTGGATGTCTACCAATGGGCTCATCAATAGTGCCGCCGGCAATCACTTCATGCCCCACTAAGGCAACATATTCACGGGCAATCTCACGTCGTTGTAAAGCCGCAACCAATGCCGTATGCGCCGTCAATGTTTTAGCCACCACCATTAAACCAGTGGTGTCTTTATCAAGCCGGTGAACAATCCCAGCGCGAGGTAATAAACTTAATGAAGGCGCGTGATGCAATAGCGCATTAAGCAAAGTGCCTTGCCTGTTTCCAGCAGCTGGATGTACCACTAAGCCTGCGGGTTTATTGATAACCAACAGTGTTTCATCTTCATAAATTATATCAAGCGCTATATCTTCAGGTTGCTCTTCAAGCTGTGCTAACACACTGGCATGAATGGTAACTTGCTCGCCCCCATTCACTTTAGCCTTAGGCTCAAGCTGATGTCCATCTACACTGACTTGGCCACTGCGGATCCATTGGGTAATACGCGTGCGGGAATGCTCAGGAAAAACGTGCGCTAAGGCTTGATCTAAGCGCATGCCTTTATAATCTTCAGGTAATGAACTTTGTAGCTTTATTTGATTTTGCATCTAAAAAGACCTTAATTTGAAGCAATTATTCTAACATATATACAGTCAGAATTGCATCAAAACCCCCCGTACGATAGACTCCGTGCAACCATTTTCCAAGCTAAACAACCTTTAGATCAAGAAGATAAATACCAATCATGAGAAAGCCAGCTTTATTACTATTGTTAGCGCTTCTGGGCTTAGCCGGATGCAGCTCCAATTCCAAAGATGAAAAATATAACAACATGAGCCCCAATGAAATATATCAAGAAGGCGTTAAGCACGTTAAGAAAAAACGCTTTGATCAAGCCATTGAAGATTTTGAGGCCCTAGAATCACGTTACCCTTTTGGTGAATATGCCGATAAAGCCCAGCTCGGTGCCATTTATTCTTATTATGAAAATGAAGATTATGCCTCGGCGACACCGGCTATTGATCGCTTTTTACGCATGTATCCACGTCATCCCAGCGTCGATTACGCTTATTATATGAAGGGCCTAACCCATTATTCAGAATCTTCTGGGTTTTTAACCAATTATTTACCCGTTAATAAAGCAGACAGAGATACCGGTCCACTGAAAAAAAGTTATCAAGCTTTTCATGTGTTGGTTACCCGTTTCCCTGAAAGCATTTATGTTAACGATGCCAAACAACGTATGGTCTATTTGCGCAATATCTTGGCCGAAAATGAGTTGGTTGCTGCACGTTTTTATATGAAAAAAGGCGCTTATTTAGCGGCTGCAAACCGTGCCAGCAATGTGATAGTGCAATTTGAACGGGCGCCAGTTACCGCAGAAGCGTTATTTATTATGGTGCAGGCTTATAGAAAGTTAGAGCTTAACACCTTGGCCAATGATGCTTATCGGGTATTGGCATTCAATTATCCTGATTCTGACTATTTAAAAGAACTGGGTTAAGGATATAGCATGCGTTCGAGCCAACTTCTTTTAGCCACACTTAAAGAAAACCCCAATGATGCAGAACTTATTAGCCATCAGCTGATGTTTCGTGCGGGGATGATTCGAAAACTGGGTCAAGGTCTTTACACGTGGCTGCCATTAGGGCTTCGTGTATTGCGTAAAGTGGAAAATATTATTCGCGAAGAAATGAATAAAACTGGCGCCCAAGAAATTTTAATGCCTGCGGTACAACCTGCTGAATTGTGGCAAGAAACTGAGCGTTGGGAACAGTTTGGCCCGCAGCTTTTAAAAATAAAAGATCGCCATGAGCGCGAATATTGTTTTGGGCCTACGCATGAAGAAGTGATTACGGATTTAGTGCGTAATGAGTTGCGCTCTTATAAACAATTGCCCATGTGCTTTTATCAAATTCAAACAAAATTCCGAGATGAAATACGCCCTCGCTTTGGGGTGATGCGTGCACGCGAATTTTCGATGAAGGATGCTTATTCTTTTGATATCGATAAAGCAGCCATGCAAAAAACGTACGAAGCGATGTATCAAGCCTATAGCAATATCTTTACCCGTTTAGGGTTAGATTTTCGTATTGTGCTTGCAGACACTGGCGCCATTGGCGGCAGTCAATCGCATGAGTTTCATGTGCTGGCAGATTCCGGCGAAGATGCTATTGCCTATTGTCCTCAAAGTGATTATGCAGCCAATGTGGAATTAGCCACATCCTGGATTGAAGCCCCCACCAGAGCCCCTGCAAAAGAGCCGCTGAGTATTAAAGAAACGCCCAATATACGCACCGTACCTGAACAAGCTGCGTTTATGGGCTTACAAAGCAAAGATATTTTAAAAACCTTATTAGTAAAAGGTAAAGAAGTACCCGTGGTTGCGCTCTTATTAAGAGGCGACGACGAGCTTAACCCTATTAAAGCTGAAAAATTACCTGAAGTGGCAGCGCCTTTAACCTTGGTCGATGAAGCCACCTTAAAAGCACTCACTAAATGCGGCCCTGGTTTTGTTGGCCCCATTGGTCTGAAAATTCCAATTATTGCTGATCATCGTGCACTAGCAATGAGCGATTTCTCTTGCGGTGCCAATCAAGAAGATAAACACTATGTGGGGGTTAATTGGGAACGCGATCTGCCCTTTCCTTCACACATAACGGATATCCGCAAAGTGGTGGCAGGCGATAAAAGCCCTGATGGCAAAGGACAATTAGAAATTTTACGTGGTATAGAAGTTGGCCATATTTTCCAATTGGGCAGCAAATACAGCACCGCAATGAAAGCCACTGTGTTAAATGAACAAGGCCGTCAAGTGGTGTTAGAAATGGGTTGCTATGGTATTGGGGTAACCCGTATTGTTGCCGCAGCCATTGAACAACATCATGATAGCGCTGGCATTATTTGGCCACCATCAATGGCACCATTTGATATTGTGCTTATCCCTATGAATATGGCCAAATCACATCGCGTGCGCGACGCTGTCAATAAATTATATGATGATTTACAAAACGCTGGTTTTGAAGTGCTTTTGGATGATAGAGACGAACGACCAGGGGTGATGTTTGCTGAAAGCGAACTCATTGGCATTCCACATCGCTTGGTAGTTGGTGAACGTGGTTTAGATGCAGGGACGATTGAGTATAAAAATCGCAAAACAGGAACTGTTGAGCATTTTCAATTAGCGGATATTGTTAAAATAATGCAAGAGATTACCGCACAATCGTAAAACCCTGAAATTCCTGTAGCGGCGCCTCTTCAATCACCACACCATTCACTTTGGCCGCCGGTGGGCCTTGGTGCAACCACTGGCAAAGTTGCTCAACAGCTGCATCATCACCGCAGACGAGGCATTCGACATTACCATTACTTAGGTTACGTACCCAACCCGTTAACCCTAAAGAAATGGCTTTTTGGAACGTGCCATGGCGGAAAAAAACGCCTTGTACTTTGCCTGAAACCACACAACGCCTACAAACTTTCATAAGCTTGGCCTCCCTGCTAAAATTGAAATTTTGGGAAAGCATATCATGACTGAATCACCCTACGTGCTTATTATTTATTATAGCCGCCACGGGGCCACCGCCAAGATGGCAGATTTAGTCGCCAGAGGCGTAGAAAGTGTGACGGGTATGAATGCGAAAATTCGCACCGTGCCGCCTGTTGCGCCTATCACTCAAGTTGCTGCCCCTCCTGTTCCAGATAAAGGTGCGCCTTATGTTACTATGGATGAATTAGAAAATTGCGCGGGCCTTATTTTGGGCAGCCCAACGCGTTTTGGAAATATGGCTGCGCCCTTAAAATACTTCTTAGATTCTACGTTAAACTTGTGGCTTTCTGGCAAATTAATCGGCATACCTGCCGGCGTGTTTACTTCTACTTCTTCATTACACGGTGGGCAAGAAGCCACATTACTTAGCATGATGTTGCCCTTATTGCATCATGGCGCTTTAATTGTCGGGGTGCCTTATAGTGAACCTGCTTTAAATGAAACGCATACCGGTGGTACGCCTTATGGGCCTAGCCATGTTGCAGGGCTTGATAGCAACGAACCGCTTAGTGAACATGAAATAGCCGTCTGCAAAACGCTGGGAATACGCGTCGCAGAACTTGCTAAACAATTGTCTTAAAAATAAAAAAGCCGGCAAATGCCGGCTTTAAGATCTTTATAGAGATTTTAAAAATTCGAGTAAATCATTTCTTTCTTTGTTTGAAAGTTTTTTAAAGTTGTTGATTACTATATTTGCTTCCGATGCACAATTAATTCCATCCTTAGTGGTGGTTTGATTTGTGGAGCAAGCGCTATTGGTACTAGCATGCGCCAAAATAGCTGTAGTAAGATCGCTTGTCCTTCCATCATGCAAGAAAAATAGACGACTACCAAGTCCCCATAAAGGAGCGGTTCTAAACTCGTCTGGTCCAGCACTTCCTTGATTTATATTGTCTGCTAGTCCAGGCCCCATATGATGTAATAATAAGTCTGAATAGAGATTAACTATTTTTTCATTTAAGGCGGCGGTAGTGGACTTTCCGGTAGTCATAGAGGGTGTGTGACACATATTGCACCCAACTTTAGCGAATAAAGCTTGGCCACGTTTGCTGGCATCTGTTAGTGGTTTGGCTGGCAATGGCGCAAGGTATCGCATAAAGTGAGTAAAACTGACTGTGTCGCTTAGTGCTGTGGTTGGCGTGTTAGCATCGAATCGGGTGTAGTCTTCTGGTATCCCGTTTAAAACACAACCAGGCGTTTCATCGCGTTCGTTAGGAAAAACATCATTGGTGACTCCCTGTTCAACGTTATATGCCTCACCAGCGAAAATAAGCAGCGATTTATTTTGCGCTTTCCACCCAAACCTTGATATTGTGCCATCATTTGCGCTTATATTAGGGCTTCCCATTACGGCCCCCACCTGAACTCTGTTTTCACGACCTAAAATGCCAAGTGATTTTTTGGACGCTTGATTGGAATTTTTGTTTGCTAGAATAACGGAATCAGGAATTGCTTCTATTAGACCTAAGCCAAATAGCGGCGTAGGGATCCTAAAGCTAATATTGTTTACGGCCGCTGCTGCGTCAAAGTCTGGTTGTGCAATATTGCAGTTACCAGCATCAGCTCTGCCAGTGATTACATATAAATCATGAACTCCACCGTCGCGACTACCATCTGGATTAAACTTAAAACGAACCTCTCTGACAGGACCGTCTATGGTAATAAAATAAGGTAATTTATTTTTCGCGCCATATGTTGTAGCGGCTGCCACTTGAGGATTTACTGCTGGACTTGAGCCACCAATGTTTGGATGTGCGTGGCAACCAGCACAACTTGTCATGTTATATCTTGGACCTAATCCGGTTCCTACTGAGCCAGGTTCATTACCAGAAACAGAATTAACCTCCATGAATCTTTGTTGACCTTCCAAATAATAGTTCAATTCATTTTGTGATAATCCTGGTAAAGGCTGACCCAAATTTGGATTATCCGCAAAGCAATATAATGTATTTAAGGATAAAATTACTGAGCAGCCTGCGGATAATAAGTTGATATTTTTAATCATATCTTCCAACTTGGTTGTATTAGTTATCTTTGCTTATTTGTAACATATAAATTACTTTGAATAAAAATAATTTATGCATAAGTTAACTATGTATTTCCAGCTCTATGAAATATTCATTATTCATTCTTAATCCAAAGACCTATAAGCAATCAATCGTACCGACCTATCCTTAATCTGTATTTTGCAAAATAAAATCGTATTTAATCCTATGATTTTTATGCCTATTTTTCCATCTTGACCTTATTTATTAACTTTTTTGTTCATGTTTAACTTAACAGTAACGCCTTGTTTTAAAACAAGTGCATTTACATTTTTATACACGTAAAGCGAGGGTGTTATGAAAAATTTGAAATCAATTTCTTGGCGAAGCAAAAAACTTTTCCCTTTATTATGTTTACTGTCCATACCTGTTATCAGTCATGCCGGCAATATTGGAAATGCTAGCATTTTAGACTGGCCTGTATATGGTAAAGATGCCAAGCATTCAAGCTTTATTAACGTGGCAGGCCAAGGAACAAATAAAGTGTTAGCTCAATTTGTTCTTGATTCAAATGCAGCTGCTGAGCTTGCCGATCAAGGTGATATCCTAGTTCATTACCAATCACCCTTGCTCATAGGCGATGATGATGTTTATTCAGAAATTAAAGGCGGAACTTATACCAATGGTGATCCAGATACTGGCGTAATAAATTGGGATACGCAAACATGGGGCGAAAAGAAACTTTCTTGGAATGATGGGAAATTAAAAGAAAAGTGGACTTATATCAGTGGCTGGAAACCAACCCCATATTCAAGCAACCCTGCCTTTACTTTAGGTTCAGGTCCTGTTGGCCCAACATGGGAGCCAGTCTTTCAAGCCGCCTATGCTAATGGTGCAGTTTATGTCCCTGAGTCCGGTGGTAGAATAGTAAAGCTCAACTCCAATTCAGGTAATGTGATGCAAACGTTTAATCCCTTTGGTCATACAATCAATTCAGCCATATTTGTTACCAGCCCGTTAACGGCAGACAAAGATGGGAATATTTATTATACCGCCATGCAATTAGCAATCCCGGCTGGCACCACAGATCCCAATGTGCGATCATCTGATGCTTGGGACAATGATGTGGTCGATTCCTGGTTGGTAAAAATTTCACCTAATGGGGCAATTAATAAGGCAACATTTTCTTCCCTTACACCTGGCGCCATCTCAGCGAATGCCCAATGCGAAGGATCATTTACAAGTACACAATTAGCAGCAAATGGATCGCTCCCTATCATCGGACAAAAGCCAGCAACCGTAACTTGTGGTCATCAAAGACCAGGTATGAATGTCATACCGGCTATCGCTGATGATGGTACTATCTATGTAGCGAGTAGAACTCATTTTAGTTCTCGTCATAGTTATTTAGTTGCTGTTAATCCTAACTTGTCGCCTAAATGGATAGCTTCATTAAGAGACCGTTTTAATGATGGCTGTAATGTATTACTTCCGCCTAATGGAACTATTGGTGGCTGTACCAATGGCGCCAAAAAAGGCGTTGATCCTGCAACTAATAACACTCCAGCAGGAAGACTCATTGATGATTCTTCAGCTTCACCAACCATTGCACCTGATGGTAGCATTTTCTTTGGCGTGATAACGCGATACAATTTTGATCAAGGGCACATGATGCATTTTGATAAAAATGGCCATTACTTAAATTCATATCTCTTTGGATGGGATGCCACACCTGGGATCTACCCACATAACAACACATACTCTGTCATTTTTAAAGAAAATCATTATGGTGGCGTAGGTTCTTATTGCAATAATGAGACCATTTGTCCTTCAGACAGAACCGGAACTTATCCTAATAATCCAGAGGAATCATTTGTATCGCAATTTAACCCTAATTTAGTACGAGAATGGGCATATAAAAATACTAATACCAATAGTTGTGTAAGGGATTCACAAGGAAATGTAACCTGTGTTTCAGATCACCCCAATAGCTTTGAATGGTGCGTGAATTCTGTAGTCACAGATAAGTTAGGGAAAGTGTATGCTGCCAGTGAAGATGGAAATATCTATACCATTAACCAAGGTGGCACGTTATTTCAAAACACCTTCCTTTCACTTTCACTGGGTGCAGCCTATACGCCAACAGCGTTGGATAGTAAAGGTCGACTTTTTGCCCAAAATTATGGACTTGTATTTGTCTTAGGGAAATAATTAGCATTGTCTTAGTAAAAGCTAAAAGCCCCCGTTTGTACGGGGGCTTATTTTTTTAAAGCTCAATGATATCTACCAAAATTTATATTTTCCCCAAAAAGAAGGTTGTGCCTCAACTGTTGGTGCCGGTTGTAGCGCCACAGTCTTCTTATCTTTTGGCGTAGATTTTTTTTGACCTTTCAACATAGGGGTAAATGATTTGGCAACTGTTTGTTCGGTTGGCGCTTTATGTCGAGCAGAACGTCTTTGGGGAGCAGCTTTAATGGGTTTTTGTTTAGAACGTAATGTTGTGGGCTCACTTGCTTCTTTTTGCTTTTGCCCAAAACCTACATAAGTCCCTGCTTTGCTTATTAAATTCACCGTGCCAGTCACAGGCGTCATGATTTTGCTAATCATATCCGCGCCATCATTGGCATGTTGAACCGTTTTATGCACATCTTGTACGGTTTTTTTTACCTCCGGCAAAGCACTTTTTACTTCTTCTATTGCCTCTTCTATTTTAGGTAATGTTTTTTGATGTAAATTGCTTATCGCATCGGTAATTTTAGGGAGCGTTTTTTTACGGGCTTTGGCTAAGGTTTTATTGGCCTCACTTGCCGTTTTTTCTATTTCTTGTTTAATTTTATCTATGCCTTCGAGTTCAGATTTGGCTTTGACTAACAACTCATCTAAATGATCCATATTGTTATTAAGCTTTTGCCCAAACTGATTTACAAAACGAAAAAGTGGCACCAACAAATAGCCAACAATGCCGCTTGCGCCAATTGCTAACAGCGAAGCGCTAAAACCCAAACCACCAAAAGCAATCGATAAGCCAGCAATGGCCAATGAAATAAGAAATGCGTATTTTTTTTCTGGTTGGCGCCATTGTTCGCTGATAAAATCTTCTATGTTAGTTGACATAATACGCCTAAATTCTTTTTATAAAGTGAATAGCTACTCACCTTACGCTTGTTCTTTAGG